>JBAUYT010000128.1:0-10307 GCA_049584935.1 Steroidobacteraceae bacterium | reverse complement strand
GTCGTCGGTGATCTCGCGGGCTTTGTCGCGGCCTGCTACCAGCGCGGCATCGACTTCGTGCAGCTACCCACGAGCTTGCTCGCGGACGTGGATTCGTCGGTCGGCGGCAAGACGGCGGTGAATCACCCGGCGGGCAAGAACATGATCGGCGCGTTTCACCAGCCGCGCGCGGTCGTAATCGACACCGATCTGCTCGCGAGCCTGCCGACGCGCGAGCTGCGGGCGGGCCTGGCGGAGGTCATCAAGTACGGCCTCATCCGGGACCGTGCCTTCTTCGACTGGATCGAAGAGCATCTCGATGCGGTACTGGCGCGTGATGCGGCGGCGCTGACGCACCTGATCCACCGCTCCTGCCAGATCAAGGCCGAGATAGTCAGCCGCGACGAGCGCGAGCAGGGCGAGCGGGCGCTGCTCAACTTCGGCCACACCTTCGGCCACGCCATTGAAGTGGCCACCGGCTATTCCGCCTGGCTGCACGGCGAGGCGGTGGCACTGGGCATGGTGCTGGCGGCGGATCTGTCGCAGCGGCTCGGCCTGCTGCCTACCGCCGACGCGCGTCGGCTGGTGGCGCTGCTGGCCCGCGCCGGGCTGCCGGTCGAGGCGCCGCGGATAGGCGCCGACAAGGCCTTCGACTGCATGCGCATCGATAAAAAGGTCAAATCCGGACGCGTGCGCCTGGTCCTGCTGCGCGACCTCGGCAGCGCGCACGTCAGCGGCGATTATTCCGATGCGGCGCTGCAGGCCACGCTGGCCCAGCATTTCGGCGCCGCCAGCGCCATCGCACCATGAATGCTGGCGGCGGCAGCGCGCTGGATCTTGCGCCCTACGCGGCGCACGATCGGCGCTCCCGCGGGCGCCGCTTTCCCGAACCGCCGCCGCAATATCGCTCCGAATACCAGCGGGACCGGGACCGGATCATTCACTCCAACGCGTTCCGGCGGCTGGCCTACAAGACGCAGGTGTTCGTCAATCACGAGGGCGATCTCTACCGCACGCGCGTTACGCATTCGCTGGAGGTGTCGCAGATCGCGCGCACGGCCGCGTGCGCGCTGCGTCTCAACGAGACTCTCACCGAGGCGATTGCGCTGGCGCACGATCTGGGCCACACGCCCTTTGGACACGCCGGCCAGGATGCCCTCAACGAGTGCATGCGCGAGCACGGCGGCTTCGAACACAACCTGCAGTCGTTGCGCACGGTGGACGAGCTGGAGGAACGCTACGCAGATTTTCCGGGGCTCAACCTGACCTTCGAGACGCGCGAGGGCATCCTCAAGCACTGCTCCGTGGCCAATGCGCGCAAGCTCGGCGACGTCGGCGAGCGCTTCTTGACGCGGCGCCAGCCTGGCCTGGAAGCGCAGCTGGCGAATCTCGCGGACGAGGTCGCATACAACAACCACGACGTCGATGACGGCATCCGTGCAGGCCTGATCACGCTCGAGGAAGTGGCGCAGGTACCGCTGGTCGGGCAGCAGTTCCACGCGGTCATGCAGCAGTATCCGCAGCTGCAGGGGCGCCGGCGCGTGCATGAGACCGTGCGCCGCATGGTCAACGTGCTGGTGAGCGACGTAATCCGGCACAGTGCCGAGCGGCTGCAGGCCACGGCGCCCGCCGACATCGAGACCGTGCGTGCGCAGCCGGCGGCGCTCATTGGCATGAGCGATGCGGTCCGTGCGCAGCATGTGGAGCTCAAGCAGTTTCTCAACGAGCATGTCTATCGCCACCAGCGCGTGCTGCGCATGACGTTGAAGGCGCGGCGGGTACTGCAGCAGCTGTTCGAGGCGTTCATGAGCGAGCCGCGGCTGCTGCCCGCGGAGTACTATGACAGTGCGCAACGCGCGCAGACGCGCGACGGACTTTCGGTCCGTGCCCGTACCGTGGCCGATTACATCGCGGGCATGACCGACCGATTCGCGATCCTCGAG
Source organism: Steroidobacteraceae bacterium (assembly GCA_049584935.1). Classification (GTDB taxonomy): domain Bacteria; phylum Pseudomonadota; class Gammaproteobacteria; order Steroidobacterales; family Steroidobacteraceae; genus FEN-1191. Next base: position 8,385 of record JBAUYT010000128.1, on the reverse strand, counting down.
CATCGGCGGCTGTTCGATCCGGCGGAACGCACCTAGCGCCCGCGGTCGCTGGCGCTGAGCTCGTCGCGCAGCGCGCGTCGCAGAATCTTGCCGACGTTGGTCTTGGGCAGCTCCTCACGAAAGTGAATGGCACGCGGGCGCTTGTATCCGGTCAGGTGCTGCTGACAGTAGTCGCGGATGGCCTGTTCGGTCAGTGATGGATCCTTGCGCACGACGAACAGCGCCACGACTTCACCGGAATGCTGGTCGGATTGCGCCACCGCGGCCACTTCGAGCACACCCGGGCAATGCGCCACCACGTCCTCGATCTCGTTTGGATACACCTTGAATCCCGAGACGATGATCATGTCCTTCTTGCGGTCCTCGATGAATACGAAGCCGAACTCATCGATGCGGCCGATGTCGCCAGTGCGCAGCCAGCCGTCCGGCAGCATCACCTTGGCGGTCTCGTCCGGCCGGTTCCAGTAGCCACGCATGACCTGCGGGCCGCGCAGGCAGATCTCGCCAACCGCGCCGATGCCGACTTCGGCGCCATCGTCGTCGCGGATCGACAGCCAGGTGGATGGTATCGGTACGCCAATGGCGCCGGTGAATTTGGCGTAGGGCCCGGTGAGCAGGTTGACGCAGCCCACAGGCGAGGCCTCGGTCAGCCCCCAGCCCTGTGTCACCACGCAGCCCGTGATCTGCTGCCAGCGCCTGGCCACTGCACCTTGCAGTGCCATGCCACCGGCGATCGTGGCTCTGAGCTGCGAGAAATCGACCTGGTCGAAACCGTCAGTGTTCATGAGCGCATTGAACAGCGTGTTGACGCCCATAAAGAACATGGGCCGATACGCCTTGAGCACCTTGACGAACGCGGGGAAATCCCGCGGATTGGCGATCAGTACGCCGGTGCCCCCAAGCGAGCCGAACAGCAGGCAGTTTCCGGTGAGCGAGAAGATGTGATACAGCGGCAACGCGCAGACATAGGAGATGTTGTCGATCTGCACCTGCTGGAACCAGGCGCGCGACTGCAGCACGTTGGACACCATGTTGCCATGGGACAGCATGGCGCCCTTGGCCACGCCGGTCGTGCCGCCGGTGTACTGCAGATAGGCGAGATCCTCGTGCGCAAGTGTCACCGGCTGCAGCGGCAGCGCGGCGCCCTGCCGCAGCACCTGGTTGAAGCGCTGCGCGCCATCGATGCACCAGGCGGGTACCTTCTTGTGCACATGCCGCAGCACGAAATTGACGATCGGACCTTGCGGAAATTTGAGCCGGTCGCCGACGCCGGTGACGATGACGTGGCGGACGGCCGTGCCGGGCAGTGCCTGCTGCAGCGTGGCGGCAAAGTTCTCGAGCACCAGCACGGCGATGGCACCGGAATCCTTGAGCTGATGTGACAGCTCCGACACGGTATAGAGCGGATTGGTATTCACGACCACCAGTCCGGCGCGCAGCGCGCCGAACATCGCGATCGGGTACTGCAGCAGGTTCGGCAGCATGATGGCGACGCGATCGCCCTGCCTGAGCCCGGCGCGCTGCAGCCAGGCACCAAAGGCCCTCGACTGCGCCTCGAGCTCGCGATAGCTGACGTGCGTGCCCATGCTGATGAACGCCAGGCGATCGGCGTAGCGCTCGAAGGTGGTTTCGATGAGCGCCTTGAGCGAGGCGACGCCGGAGGTGTCGACATCCGCGGGCACCCCGGGTGGATACAACGATAACCAGAATCGCTCCATGCCTCCCCCCGAGGCGACGCCGTCAGTGCGGCTTGTGTGCCGCGCCCGCCGATGTCGCGGCGCGCAACAGTGGCTCTAGTTTGGGCCAGACATTGTCCAGCAACAACGGCTGGCCTTTTTCGTTGGGATGAAGGCCGTCGGATTGCATCAGATCCGGCTTGAGTGCCACATTCTCGAGCAGGAAGGGCAGCAGCGGCACGTGGTGCCGGTCGGCCAGGGTCCGGTACATGGCCATGAAACCGCTGGTGTAGCGCTCGCCGTAGTTCGGCGGCAGCCGGAGCCCCAAAAGCAGCACGGGGATATGCCGGCTCTGCAGTAGGGTGAGCATCTGGTCGAGGTTGTCCTGGGTCTGATCGAGCGGCAGCCCGCGCAGCCCGTCGTTGGCGCCCAGTTCGAGCAGCACGATGCGCGGCTGCTGCACCGTCAGCGCCCGCGGCAGACGTGCCAGGCCTCCCGCGGATGTCTCGCCGCTGACGCTGGCGTTCACCACCCGGAATTCGTAACCTTGTTGCGAGAGCTTCAGCGCCAGCAGGTGCACCCACCCCTGCTCGACACTGATGCCGTGCGCGGCGCTGAGGCTGTCTCCGAATACCAGTATCACCGGTGCCCCAGGCGGCGACTGCGGCGGAGCCGCTGCACCATCCGCGGCGGCAGCCACGGGCAGGGCCGTGACCACCGATGCCACCACGGCCAGCCAGGCCAGCAGGATGCCAATGACGCGCGACATCGTTCTCGGGGCTCGAAACGTAGGCAAGCAGGTTAGCAGTCCCGAAGGTCCGCTGACCATCGTGCACGACGTGTCATTCGAGGTCGCGGCCAGCGAGTCGGTCGCCATCGTGGGGCCGTCCGGAGCCGGCAAGTCGACCCTGCTGGCGCTGCTCGCCGGGCTCGATCAACCGACCACGGGCGAGGTCTGGCTGGCAGGCACGAATCTTTCCGGCCTGGACGAGGATGCGCGGGCGCGGCTGCGGGCGCAGCGGGTCGGATTCGTGTTCCAGTCGTTCCACCTGGTGCCATCGCTGACGGCGCTCGAGAACGTCATGTTGCCGCTGGAGCTGGCGCTGCTGCGCGATGCGCGCAGCACGGCCGCCGATATGCTCGAGCGGATAGGACTGGGCGCGCGCATGCGTCACTACCCGCGCCAGCTATCGGGCGGTGAACAGCAACGTGTGGCGCTGGCACGCGCCTCGGTCGGATCGCCGGCAGTGCTGTTTGCCGACGAGCCGACCGGCAATCTTGACACCGCCACGGGGGCGCGCATCGCGCAGCTGCTGTTCGAGCTCAATTCCGGCGGAGAGACCACGCTGGTACTGGTGACGCACGACCGCGCGCTGGCGGCACGCTGCGGCCGGGTGCTCGCCATGGAGGCCGGCGCGTTGCGGATCGAGGCTGCCGCGCATGCGTAGCCTGCTGCTCGGACTGCGAGCGCTGCGGCGCGAATGGCGCTCGGGTGAACTTGCGGTGCTGTGGCTGTCACTGTGCGTGGCGGTCGCGGCGCTCTGCGGCGTGGGATTTCTGGTCGATCGCATCGGTCATGCCGTGGCTGCACAGGCCAGCGAGGTGCTGGCGGCCGATCTGCGCGTGGAGGGAGATGCGGCCATTCCCGCTACCGAGGAAGCCCGCGCCGCCGCGCTCGGACTCAGCAGCGCGCGCCTGACACGGACGCTGTCGGCAATCTTCAACGGCGATGCCAATCAGCTGGCCGACGTGCGCGCCGTCAGCGCCGGCTACCCGCTGCGTGGCCAGTTGACGATTGCCGACCGGCCGTTTGCCGTGGGCGCCGTCACGCGGGCAATTCCGGGCCCGGGCGAGGCCTGGCCGGACTCGCGGCTCGCGGCCGCGCTCGGAGCCACGCTCGGCAGTGAACTCAACGTGGGTTCGCGCACCCTGCGGGTGACGCACATCCTGATCTCGCGCCCGGACCAGAACACCACCTTCGTCGAGTTCGCCTCGACGCTGCTGATCAACGATGCCGACCTGCCCGCGACGCAGCTCATCCAGCCCGGCAGCCGCGTGCGCTACGTCCTATTGCTGGCCGGATCGGCGGACGCCCTGCAGGCGTTCCGGCGCTGGCATGCCGAGCTGGGCGCCAACGGCGAGCGGCTGGTGGACGTCGCCGAGGCGAGTCCGCAGATCGGCGAGGCCAGCCGTCGCGCGGCGCGCTTCCTGGCGCTCGCCAGCCTGGTGGCGGTGCTGCTCTGCTCGGTGGCCATCGCCATGAGCGCGCGCAGTTATGTGCGGCGTCACCTCGACGTGGTGGCACTGATGAAGACGCTCGGCGCGTCACGACGTACCGTGCTGGGAGTGCATCTCTGGCAGGTGCTGCTGCTGGCGCTGGCCGCCAGCATCCTCGGTGCCGCCATCGGCTGGGTGACGCAGCTCTGGCTGGTGCGCGTGCTCCAGGGGCTGCTGCGCAGTGATCTGCCGCCGGCGGGGCTCTGGCCGGCGCTGGTCGGTTTCGTCATCGCGCTGGCGATCCTGGCAGGTTTTGCGCTGCCGCCGCTGCTGCAACTCACGCGCACGCCGGCCCTGCGTGTACTGCGACGCGACGCTGAGCCGCCGGCCCTGCGCCTGTGGGCGGCCGGCTTGCCCGTGGTGCTCGCCATCGGCGGGGTCGTGTACGCGGCGCTCGGCTCGGTGCAACTGAGTACCTGGTTCGTGCTCGGTCTCGGGGGTGCGATTCTGGTGCTGGCGCTGGCGGGCGCGGGACTCGTCAGTCTGGCGGCGCGCGTGCGTGGCAATGCCGGCGCGGCCTGGCGCTATGGCGTCGCCAACCTGGCGCGTCGCCGCACCGAGAGCATCGCCCAGATCGTGGCTTTCGGACTGGGGCTGATGCTGCTGCTGGCGCTGGCCATCCTGCGCAACGACCTGATCACCGACTGGCGCGCCAGCCTGCCGGCCGACGTGCCGAATTATTTCTTCATCAACATACCGAGCGACCAGCGCGAGGATTTCCAGCGCGAACTGCAATCGCAGGGCGCGCGGCTCGAGCGCATGTTGCCGATGATCCGCGGCCGGCTGGTCGCCATCAACGGCCGGCCGGTCAGCGGTATGCACTTTCCCGGAGAGCGCGGCCGCGGTTTTGCCGACCGCGAGCAGAACCTCACCTGGTCGGGCGAACTCGGCGATGACAACCGCATTGTCGACGGCGAGTGGTGGACCCCGGCGCAGTACGGTCAGCCGCTGGCGTCGCTGGCCGTGGAATACCAGGAGTCGATGGGCCTGAAGCTCGGCGACCGCCTGACCTTCGACGTCGCGGGCGAGCAGATCGAGGCAAAGATCACCAGCTTCCGCAAGGTCAAGTGGGACAGCTTCAAGCCGAATTTCTTCGTCGAGTTTCCTCCGGGTCTGCTGGATGCAGCCGCAGGCACCTACATGACCAGCGCGTTTCTGACGCCCACCAGCGGTGCCATGGCGCGGTTGGTGCATCGTTTCCCGTCGGTGTCGATTTTCAACATCGGCGATCTGCTGGCGCAGGTGCGGGCCGTGATCGACAAGGCCGTGACCGCCGTACAGAGCGTGTTTCTATTCACGCTGCTGGCCGGGTTGACGGTGCTGTTCGCATCGGTGCAGTCGAGCCGTGAGGAGCGTGGTTACGAAATCGCGATACTGCGGGTGCTCGGCGCCCGCCGCTCGATGATCTTCGCCAGCGTGTTGTCCGAGTTTTCCCTGATGGGAACGTTGGCGGGATTGATGGCGGCCACCGGGGCGTCGCTCGGCGGCGCCTGGCTGGCGCATGCGCTCGAGCTTAACTATCGCTTCAATGCGCTGCTATGGGTCGCGGGAGTGGTGGCATCGACGCTGCTGCTGGGCGCGGCTGGGGCCATCTCGACGCGCTCGATGGTGAACGTGCCGCCGCGGGCGGTGCTGTATTAGCGGGCAATGGTTATCAAAGTCCAGGCCGTCGGCACCGGCTCGCCCCGCCAGGTCAGTCCCTGGAACGTCAGCAGATACTCCCCCGGCCCGAGCGCGGACGAATTCAGTCCCAAATGCAGCGCGCCGTTGGAATCGCGCATGGCGTTGTAGATGATGCCGACGCGACCCTGATCGACACGGTCGATGATGACGCGGTAGGCAGCGAAGGGCGCCCACGCCAGGTCGATCTTGATGTCTGCCATTTCGGTCTGGGCGCCGCCGATGGTCGCCTGGCTGTGCGCCGGAATTCCCTCACGGCTGGGCATAATGGGAACAGACCGAGTGGCGAGTGCCGGATCGAGTGAGCGTGCAGCCAGCTGCTGTTGCAGACCGGCGATCGAGCGATTTCGCTCCGCCACTTTGCCCACGAGTACCAGCACGACCACGCTCAGGATCAGCGCCAGTGCCGCCGTGCCGAGCAGCACCGGCAGCTTTTCCCACCAGGGCTTGGTGCGCGTTTCCCAGGGGGGCGCATGGCCGCCGGCTTCGAGCAGCCGCAGGGCAGCGTTGAGGCGCTCGGTCAGACCGATCTCGTCGAGCAGCTCGGGGTGATCCTTGCAGTAGCGTTCGAAGTCCTGCGCGCCCCTGAGAGGCAGCTTGCCGCCCAGGTAGCGCTCGACGATCTGATTGCGGGCGATGAAATTGCGATCCATGCCCGCCTGCGCGGGCACGGATGGCAGTGGCAGCGGAGCGCGGCTCTCGGCCGCGGGAGCGGGCGCAGGTTCGCGCCGGTCTTCAGTGGAAAGGCCCGCCGGTTGCATGTCGCTATCGTGCCCGGAACCCCGTCATAGGGTGTCGCGGCAGCTCACATTTCTACCGCGGCGCTTGTGTAGGGGGAACTGAGTCACAAAATTGGGGCCTGGGATGACGGCATCCGGATATAGTCCCGCTAGAGTGGGTCCAAGAGTAAGCAGTGACCGCACCCCCTTCAAAGCCTGTGCCGCCCTCATCTGCGGCGAATCCGCCGCGAGCTGCGCCCATTCCAAAGGGCACGCCAGCGGCTGACACGGGAGCAGCTCCCCGCATTCGCCAGGAGGGTGGCCGCAATGTGCTGCAATGGGCCGCGGACACCGCGCGCATGGTGGCGCTGTCGACCTCGCAGGTGTTACGCAAGCTAGATAACAGCTCGCTGTCGATGGAGGACGATTCCGGCATCCGCGGCCGGCCCGCGCGGCGCAGCGGGCCGATGCCGGGCGGTGGCGTCAATCCTTATGAAACCAGCGCAGTGCCGCGCAAGCAGGTGCGCGCGCGCGAGGCGCATCGCAGCGCCGCCCCCACCGCGGTGAAGGCCGGAGCCGGCATCAAGGACCGCTCGCCAGGCGCAGCGCGCGAGCGCGCCTCGTGGTGGAGCCGGCTTTTCCGACGCGGCTAGCGCGGTCGGCGAACTCGACACCAGCGGACGCGAGCCACCGGGCCGTGTCCGGCGACTTAACCGCTTTGGCCACGCAATAAAGTCCCAGTATGCGTGCGGCCTTGACGATCGCGGCGACGTTGGCGTGCGCGAACTTGTCGTCGGGCACACCGGTGGTCGATGCCGCGTCGAGCTTGAGGCAGCGCAGGCCGGGCGCGCGCAACAGCGCGAACCCGCCGCGTGTCAGGCTGAAGTCATCCAGAGCAACGAAGCAGCGCAGGCCGGCGCACTGCTGCATGAAACGTTCGGTGGCTGGTGCATCCAGCTCCCAGGCCGCAGGCGGGACCGTAAACCCGAGCATGTCCTCGCTCAGATGAGCATCGTGCAACATGGGCTCGAGCCGGCTCAGGAACTGCTCCGAGAGCACTGAAGCAGCGCACAACGGCAGTGCGAAGCTGGCCGGTGCGGGAGTGTCGCGCGTCCCACGACGCTTCAACAGGGTGATCAGGCGTGCTGTACGGCTCAGGTCCTGCTCGAGCGAAGCGGCGGCAGTTTCGGCGATTTCATAGCGGCGCGTCGTGCCGCCAGGCCGCAGCCGCGCGTACGGCCGCGAACGCAGCGAGTCCGGCGGCCCCGCCTCGATCGCAGCCTTCTGTGACTCGGTCGGCCACGGGGCGAGCGGCCGGGCGGCGACGAATCCCGCGGGCACAGGCTCGCTGGCGGCAAACCGCCGCATGCTCGTGAACACCCGCTCGCGTACTGCAGCGGGATCGATATCGGGGCGCCGGCGGTTGGAGATGATCGCGAACGCCAGGCCGGAGCGCTCGCCATCGGCGGACCTGGTGCAGAAGAATAGGGCGCGGGCGCCATCGAGATCGCGTTCGAGGTGCTGCAGATTGCGATCCAGCGCGAAGGCGTCGAGCGCCTCCTGCACCTGCTGGCGGCGATCGTTGCCATATTCGCCGTGATTGATCCACAGCAACTCGCCGGCTGCGTCGTGCAGCGACAGCCCGCGCACGCGCAGCGGCCCCAGGATCTTGAGCAGCCGCTGGCCGAGCTGCGCGGCAACCTTGCGCTCGATTTCGGGAGTATTGGTGCGGGTCATCGCTAGAATGTTGCCACTGCGGGCAATGGCACAGCGTGACAGCGCTCGCGTTTCATTACGCTCAAAGGGCGGGCTCGCTTACACTTGTCATATTGCATGTATCAGGCACCCCTCAAGGATCTGCGCTTCGTGCTCAACGAGCTGCTGCAGGCGCAGCAGCTCTCGCAGCTACCGCGCTACGCCGAATTCAGCCGGGAACTGTCGGATTCGATCCTCGAGGAAGCGGCGCGCTTCGGCGAGGAGGTGCTGGCGCCGATCAACGTGCTCGGCGATACGCGCGGCGCGCAGCACTGCGA
>JBAUYT010000127.1:0-18331 GCA_049584935.1 Steroidobacteraceae bacterium | reverse complement strand
GGCCTGCGCCGCGGAAGCCGCGGCCGCACCGCCACCCTGCGAGCTGCGCGGCACGCCGCCCGCTTCGCGCCGCACACCGCGGACGATGCCCGCTTCGAGCGGCAGCATCGAGCCGTTGCCGAGTGTGATCAGCAGGCCGCCCTTATCGACGAATCGTTGCAGCTCGGCAAGCCCGCTCCAGCCGATGCCGCCGGTGATGTCATCGGACTCGGCCGGCGTGCCGAGACTCGGTGTCGCCGCCGTTTTCTTGAAGGCCATCGGGCCCCAGGCGCGCGGAATGCCCTGAATCTGCTCGGCCAGCTCCAGATCGACGTGACCGTAGAGCAGCACGTCGAACTTGCGTTTGAGGTTGCCGCCGCGGACATCCTCGTCCCGCACATACGTATAGGGGATGTGTCTCTGGTCGAGCGCGTAGCGCGCCCAGCCGATGGTATCCGTGTCGGCCCAGGGCACCCAGAGGCCGAGCCGCGGCGGCGGCGCACTGTGCCGCGCGACCTGCGGCAGCGAGGCCACGCCTGCAAATTCGAGACCGAGCGCCGCGGCGATCTCGTGCAGCGCCGCGCCCAGCCCTGCCTGCGGCGGCAGCAGCCACGACCCGGCCGGGTAGTCGACTCCCCCCGAGGTAAACGGCGTTTCAGCAACGGCGAGCTGAAACCGATTCAGGCGGTAGCGCGCCTCGAACAGCCCCTCCTGCCCCGTGTCCCGCAACAGGTAGGCGGGCCCGTCGCCCGTGACATGTCCTTCGACGTGCGGCGGCTCGGCGAGCAGCGTCAGGTCGGCATCGCGCACGTGCGCATCGGCGGTCGGCGACACGGCCAGGTGATAGTGCGCCGGCAGCTCCCAGGAGACATCGTCATAAGGCTCGGTGGCATCGGCCGGATAGTGCTGCGGCGTCAGCAGATCCATTGCGTAGTTACGATAGGGCTGATCCATCCGCACCACATAGGTCCCCGCCGGGTAGCTGCCCTCGGCCAGCGTCAGGGCCGAATTTGCCCGCTGCACCTCGATACCCTGACTCATGAGGCGCGCAACCAGTTGCGCCACACGCATCGGATCGCCCTGATCGGCTGGAATCATGATTGCATAGGGTGCTTCCTCCAGGCCCTTGTGCCAGGAATTCAGCGCCTTCAGGTAGAAGTTCCGCAGCAGCGCATGCGACTGCTGTGCGGCGGCATTGAGCGCGACCAGTGCCGCGGTCTCGGTGTAATTGAGGTTATCCCGCATCGACCAGCGGAACGGCGTCGTCGGCGGCGGCAGTGGCCGGTACCATTCGCGGCTCACCTCGTCAGCCGGTGATTCCTGCAGCAGCGTCTCGGCGGTACCGTTGCCGAAGGTCTCATAGCCGCGACCGTCGGCGTTGTGATTGGTGGCAATCGAGTCCAGATAGAGATGGGCAAAGTCATCGCCGAAGTTCCAGGTCCACACGCCCGGCATGCCGAAGCCGGTCATCGTCTCCATTTCCTGGAAACTCAGCTCGAGCCGCTCGTCGTATGACAACGGGTCGATGTACGGGCTGGTCGGCCCGGTCCCGTTCCAGGTGATCAGCAGTGCCACGCTTTCGTGCAGATCGTGAATTACCTGCGGATGCCATTCGTGAAACATGCGGTAGACCGCGCGGGTGGTCTCATGCACCTGCTGGTGCGCGTCCCGGTTGATGTCGACGAATGCGTACTTTGACCAGTACGGGGGCGCCTGCCGCGGCAGAGTCGCCAGGTCCGTCTTGCCCTTCAGATAAGCGTTGAACCAGTCCACCTGCTTGTCGCGGCCGTCCGGATTGGAGACCGGGTTGATCAGCACCACGAGGTGTTCGCGGATCTGCCGGATCATCGGCTCCTCGGACACGGCCAACCGGTAAGCAAGCTCGAGCATGGCCTCGGTGGACCCGGTTTCGTCCGAGTGCAGCGCGGCGTTGAAATAGTAGATGGGGCGGGCAGCTGCGATCAGCTGCTCCGCCGCCGCCGGATCCGTGCGGCGCGGATCGGCCAGCGCCGCGGTAGCCGCCTTGAGCCGGTCGAGCGCGGCGATGCCCTGTTCGTCGGCGATCGCGAGCAGCACGATGTCGCGGCCCTCCTCCGAGCGCCCGATCGTGAACAGTTTCACGCGGGGCGAGGACTGCGCCAGTGCGCGGCAGTAGGCGTAGGTCGCACGCGTGTCAGCGAGCTCGCCGGGTGCTCCCGGAATCCGGTGCAGGAACTTGCGCGGTGACACCACGCTGTCCGACGCGGGTAGCGAGGCCACCCAGGGTGACAGGAAGCGCGCCTCGGTGGTGGCCTGCGCGATCTCTTCGGCCGAGCCGGGCTCCGGCGTGTCTGCACTCTGCGCGGCGGCCAGACCGAATCTCAGCGTCATCGCCAGAATGCACGACAGTCGCAGCCAGCTCTGTTTCCACATAGCCCTATCTCCGCCTCAAGGTTCGGACGCTACCGCCATGACCGAACTGCCGCCGATGCGCCCGTGTGCCAGGGCAACGCCGTGGGCATCGCCAGCCTGCCACTGCAAGGCCAGCGTGCCGCGCGTGCCGGCCGCGTCCCGCAGGCTCAGGCGCGCCCGCACGCCGTTGCGGGCGCCACGCCAGTCGATGCGACCAGAAACGGCCAGATCCTCGGTCCAGCGTACCCCCTGCAGGGTCAGCCGGTAACCGGCCGCGTTCAGCTCGGCGTGGAACGACCCACCGCGAAGGCCGACGAAGTCTCCCGGGCCGTTGGCCTCGGCGCGAACCAGGACATCCTGGCAGGTCAACACCAGGGCGGAGACCTGCCGCAGCGTAGCCTCATCCGCCCGATTGCCGGGGAGTGCGCGCGCCGGGACCAGTTCGCGCACGCTGCGCGCAAAGCGCGCCACCAGCGGCACGGGCGGCACCTGCGTCGCGCAGCCATCATCGTCGCTTGCGAGCTGCGCGAGAAAGTGGCGCACCAGCCGCGCACCGCAGTCACTGCGCGCGCGTGGCAATGCGTTGACGTGGAAACTGTTGGCGATCACCACGTGGCGCGCGCGCAGAAAATGGCTGGCCGCAGCCTGGCCATCCGCGACGCTGGTCATGTTATCGAGCTCACCCGAAAGCACCAGCACCGGCACGTCCGGATACGGCCCCTGCGGCACTACCAGCGGCGGTGTCGGGGTTCCGGCAGCCGGCGCCGGCCACTGCAGGCATTCGTCGATGAAGACGTAATCCGGCGGCATGCCTCGGTATTCATCGAGCGTGAACGGCGTATAGAGATCCGGCATTGCCTGCTGCACACGAGCGGATTCGCGTTCGAACGCGACCAGACGTTGCGCTGGATCGAGCGCCAGATCGAACACCTGCGGCGGGTCCTGGCAGAACACCGCCGCCGCGAGCCCTGAGCTGAAGACCCGCGCCGAGCGGCTCGCGTCGCGCGAATCGACGCTGGTCCATGCCTCGGCCATCAGGCGCAACAGCGGCACGCGATCGCCGGCGCTGAAGGCACGCGCCGCCGCATCCGCCTCGCGCACCGTGGCATAAGCCGGCGCGCCGCCAAACAGGACGATGGCGAGTGAGCTCGGATCGGCGCGCAGGCGCAGCGGCTGGCCGGCATCGTCATTGACGGTGGCCTCGAACGGGTGGGCACGCAGCTCCTGCAGCGCGGGCAGCATGTGATCGATCGAACTGCCCGCCAGCGAGGCGCAACCGGGCGAGCGCTCGCAGGCGCGGTCGAATTTCGCCCGGGTCGCCGCGCCGTAATGCGGATACCACGCATAGTTCGGACCCTCGAGCGGATAGGCGCCGTCGAGCACCAGCGAGCGCAGTCGGTCGGCGTGGCGCAGCGCAAATACCTGCGAGAAATAGGTTCCGTACGAGTCTCCGTACAGGTCGACGCGTGAGATGCCGAGCGCGTCGAGCACGGCAGCCAGATCGTCCGCCGCCAGGTTGGTGCTGTAGAACGGCGCCCGAGCTCCGAGCGATCGTCCGCAGGCGCCGATGTCCGCCGCCGTCAGCATCGGCGCCTGCTGCAGCGGCTCGCAGTCAATTGCGCCCGAGCGACCGGTGCCGCGATCATCCATGAGCAGCACGTCGTGCGTCCGGCGCAGCGGCGCAAACAGCGCCAGATAGTCGTCACGTGAACCGGTCGATGGATAGCCTGGACCGCCCTCCGCCGCTACCAGCGTGCCAACCGCGGGCCCTGGCGCCGAATGCGGGTAATACTCAAAGTAGATGTCGACCGCGCCGGGCACGGAGCCTCCCGGATCGAGCGGACGCGACAGATGGGCGCACCAGGGAGCGGGTGTGTCACAGCGGCGCAGGCTCACCTGGCCGACCTGCAGCGCGGCGGCAGGTTCGGACGCTGTCGCCGACACCGTGGCGGCGGCTGCCGCGGTAGCCAGCAGCCAAGGAAACAGGCGCCGCTGGCAGAACCGGCGCCATCGCGAGCGTTCACGCTGGCGAGGGGGCGCGGGCCGTGCGAGCATACGGGCATGTTCTCCCGACAGTTGTTCCACGCCGGCGGCTGTGCGTTGGTCGCATTGCTCGCATTCCAGTCGCTCGCGCACGCGCAGGCAGCCACGCCGCTGAAGACACGCAACGTCGTGCTGATCGTCAGCGACGGACTGCGCTGGCAGGAAATCTTCACCGGCGCGGATCCGCTGCTGCTCAACGAGCAGAATGGCGGCATCTGGGACAAGGAAGTGGACCTGCGGCGTGACTTCTGGCGGGACAGCGCCGAGGAGCGCCGCCGGGCGCTGTTCCCGTTCCTCTGGGGCACCGTGGCCATCCACGGCCAACTGTTCGGCAATCGGACCAAGGGCAGCGACGCGCATGTCACCAACGGCATGGCATTCTCGTACCCGGGCTACAACGAGATGCTGAGCGGCCACCCGGATTCGCGCATCGACTCCAATGAATTCGGTCCCAATCCCAATACCACTGTATTCGAATGGCTCAACGGACTGCCCGAGCTGCACGGACAGGTTGGCGTATATGCGACCTGGGTCACCTTCAAGGACATCTTCAACGTCGCACGCAGCCACCTGCCGCTGCACGTGGGCTGGGATGCGCCCTACGCCGGCAAGCTTACGCCGCGCGAGGAGCTCATGAACCGCCTGTACCGGACCACGACCCGGTTCGACGACGAGGACGTCTACGACTCCTTCATGCAGGTTGGCCTGCTGGACTCGCTGCGCACGCAGCATCCGCGCGTGCTGTTCGTCGGTTACGGCGAGACCGACAACTGGGCGCACCAGGGTCGTTACGACCTGGTGCTGCACGCGGCGCACGACTTCGATCATTTCGTCGAGGAACTCTGGAACACCATGCAGGCGATTCCGGACTACCGCAACAGCACCACCTTCATCATCACCTGCGACCACGGCCGCGGCAGCGGCACTGAGCAGTGGAAGGAGCACGGCGTCGAGGAGCCGGGCTCCGAGAACGTCTGGATCGCGGTCATGGGGCCCGATACGCCGGCGCTGGGTGAGCGGACACAGACCGCCGCGGTCACGCAGTCGCAGATCGCCGCGACGCTCGCGGCGCTGATCGGCAAGGACTATCCCAGAGCCGAACCGGCGGCAGCCGCCCCGATCGCGGACGTACTCGGCGCCGGCAGCCGGCGCTAGCACGAGCGGGCGCGGGCCGCACTGCCCAACGGTCCGCAGCGGCGGCGCTGGCTCATTCCCCGCCCGACTTGGACTTACCCCAGCGGTAACTGGCACGCAGGCCGATGACGCGTGGCTCATTCGTGGTCTGCCGGCGATCGTAATTGCCGGTGTTGGAGAAGATGACGGCATTGGTGTCGAACAGGTTGCTGACATAGAACTCGCCGGTCCAGCGCCCGCCCGGGGCCTCGACGCCGAGCCGCAGATTCGAGATCTCGTAGGCGGGCTGCAGCGTGCGCGCAAAGCCATGGGGATCGAAGGCGCGCAGGTCGCTCCAGGTGTCGCCCTTGTAAGCAATGTCGAACTGCACGAAGCCGCGCAGCGCCGCGCTGACGGGCCGCTCGTAGCGGGCATTGGCGCTCGAGTTGAAATACGCCACGAACGGCAGCCGCTCGCCCGGGAACACGATGTAGTCCGGATTCTCGAACTTGTTCGACGTCAGCTTGGAATCGGTGTAGCTCATGGACGCTGCCACCGTCAGGCCCTCGCTGATGCGGTAGGTGACGTTGGATTCCGCGCCCAAGATGCGCGCGTTGCCGATGTTGGCGTTGAAGGTGCTCGGACAGATGGCCAGGTCGTAGACCGGCACCTGGTAGTTCTTCCACGGCATGTAGTAGAGCGCGCCGTTCCAGGTCATGCGGCCACCGAGCAGAGTCGACTTCCAGCCGATCTCGAAATTGTTGAGCGTATCGGGCGTGTAATAGGTCGGCGCGCCGTTCGCCAGGCAGGACGGCCCAATGCCGCCGTTGACGCCGCCGTCGCGGAAGCCCTGGCTGAAGATGCCATAGAGCATCAAGTTGTCGGTCACCTTGTAGTTGGTGCCGGCCTTGAAGTTGAACTTGTGGGAGCCGCCCGAGTAGACGCTCGGTACCTTGGGTTGCCAGGCGTAGCTGGCCCACTCGCTGGCGGTGTCGAACTTGGACTGAAAGTGCTGCACGCCGCCTTCGATGTTCCATCGCGGCGTCAGATCGAAGCTCAGGTCGGCAAATTCGGTGTACTGCAGGTACTGCGACTCGGTGATGTAGCTGTACCACTCGTGCGGCAGCGGCGTCGCATGCTCGTTGGCGTAGACGTTGTAATAGGAAATCTGGCTCTGCAAAGCCTGGCCGTTCTGCTGGATGTTCGGCATGTCGTAGAAATCCGAATACTGCTGCTCGGTCTTTTCAAGATACAGCCCGCCCAGCCAGTGGAAGCGGCCGCCGGCCTTCGACTGCAGCCGCACCTCATTCGACCAGCGCTGCGTGGCGGCGTTGTAGACGTACCACATGGTCGGCACCTGGCAGCCGCTGTAAGCGGACTGGGGCAACCCCTGATAGGTGTTGGCGATCGTCGGCCCGGTAGTGCAGGCGAAACTCTGGATGTTTGCCGCCGTGAAAGGCGACACATTCGAGTACTGCACGTAGTTGGAGTACTCATCCACGATGTGCTGGCTCTGCGACCAGTAGGTGCCGGCATACACCAGATCGCCGATGCCGACATCGCCGTCGAGATGCAGATCGTAACTGCGCAGATAGTTATTGCCGTTCTCCGGCCCGAAACGGGATACCTCGTCGAGAGCGTAGTGCTGCGGGTCCTGGTCCCAGGCGCCGTTGTGCAGCTGTCGCTGGAAGTCGTAGGTCAGCGTGGCTTCCCAGCCATCGGCGATGATCTGCCGGATGGCGGCGCGGCCGCCGGCGACGGTCTGCGTGTTGTAGTCGTTGCGCGCCCAGGCCGCATTGTTCGACACCGCGCCATTGACCCATTGCCGTGTCGTCAGCAGGTTGTCGATGAAGCCGCCGTCATGCACCGAATAGGCCGACAGGCGCACCGCCGTGCGGCCGTCGATGAGCGGCAGATTGACGAAGCCCTCGTAGGTGGTGTTGTCGGTGCCGTGATCGATCTTGCCGGCGTCGCCGTCGAAGCCGGCACTGAAGGAATCGGTGTCGGGCTTCTTGCTGATGATGCGGACCGCACCCGCCATCGAGCCGGCACCGAACAGCGTGCCTTGCGGGCCGTTCAGTACCTCGATGCGCTCGATATCGTAGCTGTGCAGGTCCGGGATGACGCCGTAGTAGCTCATCGACATGTCGTCGACGAAGAAGCCGGTGGTCGACAAGTTCTGGGCGTTGGGACTGCTGCCGTCGGAGACGCCGCGCATGAAGAACTGCGTCTGACCCGGCCCGATGCTGTTGAAGGTGACCGAAGGGGTCTTGGTGGCGTAGTCCTCGAACTGCGAGATCGAGAGATTCTCGAGATCCTTCGAGGTGAAGACGTCGATGCTCTCGGGCACGTCCTGCAGGTTTTCGGTGCGCTTGCGCGCGGTGACCACGATCTCCTGCAACGTGGCGCCCACCGAGGTATCGTCGTCCGCCCGGACCGTCGCCCGCAGCGATGTCGCGCCGTAAATCGCAACAGCGACCGCCAGCGCCACCTTCGAATGCCTGCTCGCGCTGGTTATGTTCCGGCCCGTGCACCTTGCGGCGCTGACAGCTCCCCTGCCCATTGCCATCGAGAGACCCCTGTCTTGCCGCAGCTAAGTGCCCATTCTGCCTCACCTATATGAGTAAATAAAATCTTATATGGGTAAATAATCCTTTGCGCGGCAAAGTCGCTACCCGCGGCCGTAGGGTACGGCCCGACCGACCGGCCTGATCGGGCCGTCCCGAGCCGCGTTTGGCGGCTCGAGGCAGCCGCACTTCTCCCCAACGCGACTCCGCTGTGGCAACTACGTACGCGATCACGCCGGCGCTGCCGGTAGCATGCCGGCCGCAAGTTGCCAACAACGGAAGCCGATTCATGAGCGAACCTGTCGCAGAAACCTACAACGACCGCGTGGTTCGGCAGTTCGCCATCATGACCGTCGTGTGGGGCATAGTCGGCATGGCGGTCGGTGTGCTGATTGCCGCCCAGCTCTATTGGCCAGCGCTGAATTTCGACATCCCATGGCTGACCTACAGCCGCCTGCGGCCGCTGCACACCAATGCCGTCATCTTCGCCTTCGGTGGCTGCGCCCTCATGGGCACTTCCTACTATGTCGTGCAACGCACCAGCCACGTTCGCCTGTTCGGCGATCACCTGGCGGCCTTTACGTTCTGGGGCTGGCAGCTGGTCATCGTGGCAGCCGCCATCACGCTGCCGCTCGGCATCACCCAGGGCAAGGAATACGCCGAGCTCGAATGGCCGATCGATCTGCTGATCACGGTCGTCTGGGTAAGCTACGCCGTGGTGTTCTTCGGCACCCTCGCACGGCGGCGGGTGCAGCACATCTACGTCGCCAACTGGTTCTATGCGGCCTTCATTGTCACGATTGCGGTGCTGCACGTCTTCAACAATCTGGCAGTACCGGTGACGCTGACCAAGTCTTACGTCATCTACGCCGGTGTCGTCGACGCGATGATGGAGTGGTGGTACGGACACAATGCCGTCGGCTTCTTTCTCACGGCCGGCTTCCTCGGCATGATGTACTACTTCGTGCCCAAGCAGGCCCAGCGGCCGATCTACTCATACCGCCTCTCGGTGGTGCATTTCTGGGCCTTGATCTCGGTTTACATGTGGGCGGGCCCGCATCATCTGCATTACACGAGCCTGCCGGACTGGGTCGGATCGATCGGCATGGTGTTCTCCGTGCTGCTGCTGGCGCCGTCCTGGGGCGGCATGATCAACGGCATCATGACCCTGTCCGGTGCCTGGCACAAACTGCGCACCGATCCGATCCTCAAGTTCATGATCACATCGCTGTCGTTTTACGGCATGGCGACCTTCGAAGGTCCCATGATGTCGATAAAGACCGTCAATGCGCTGTCTCACTACACGGACTGGGGCATCGCGCACGTGCATTCGGGCGCGCTCGGCTGGGTGGCGATGATGACCATCGGTTCGATGTACTACCTCATTCCGCGGCTCTTCAATCGCCAACAGATGTACAGCGTCAGGCTCATCGACGTGCACTTCTGGACATCGACCATCGGGGTGGTGCTCTACATCGCCGCCATGTGGAGTGCCGGAGTCATGCAGGGCCTCATGTGGCGCGCATTCAACGATGACGGCACGTTGACCTACAGTTTCGTCGAATCGGTCAAGGCCACCTATCCGTTCTACCTGGTGCGACTGCTTGGCGGCACGCTGTTCTTCGTTGGTATGTGGATCATGGCCTACAACGTCTGGATGACGATTCGTAGCGAGAAGCCGGTGCCGGTGCGGGTGCCGCTGCCCGCCGGAGCGCACGCATGAGTCACGAAATCGTCGAAAAGAAGCTCGGACTGCTGACTGTTCTGATCGTGCTCGTGATCAGCGTCGGTGGGCTGGTCGAGATTGTGCCATTGGCGCTGAGTGCGGCGGCCAAACAGGGCGACGTGCGCATCACTCCGCGCACGGCCCTGCAGCAGGCCGGTTTCGACATCTACGTGCGCGAAGGCTGCTACCTGTGCCACTCGCAGATGATCCGGCCGTTCCGCAGCGAGACCGAGCGCTACGGACCCTATTCGGTGGCCGCGGAATCGCAGTACGACCACCCGTTCGAGTTCGGCTCCAAGCGAACCGGCCCGGACCTGGCACGTGTCGGCGGACGCTACAGCGACGACTGGCACCGCGTGCATCTGCATAACCCGCGTGACGTCGTGCCGGAGTCGAACATGCCCGGCTTCCCCTGGCTGGCGGAAACCAAGCTGGACGGCCCGCTGATGACGAAGAAACTGCGAGTGTTGCGAATGCTCGGAACGCCGTATTCAGACCGGGACATCGCCGGGGCGGCCGCGGCGGTCGACGGCAAGACCGAGCTGGACGCCATGATTGCGTACCTGCAATCGCTCGGAATCGATCGGCCGCGCTGAGGAGCTACGCATGGATCTGACGTTGATTGTCATCCGGAGCGCCGTGACGGTGGCACTGTTCCTGCTGTTCGTGCTGCTGTGCGCCTATGCCTGGAGCGGCCGGCGGCGTGCGGAATTCGACGCCGCTGCCCGGCTGCCCTTCGATGAGACCGATTCGGTGATGACACCGACTGCCAGGGAGAGGCACTGATGTCAGTGACACTATCGATTGTCATCGGTGTCGTCACCGTCCTCAATGTGCTGGGCTGCGGCTGGCTGATCTGGTGGACGGCGCGCAGCCGTCCGGGGGAGGCCGCCAAGGGCGACGTAACCGGCCACGTCTGGGACGGCGATCTGCAGGAGCGCAACAATCCCATGCCGCGCTGGTGGCTGCTGCTGTTCTTCGGCAGCATCATCTTCTGTCTGATCTACTTCGCACTCTATCCGGCGCTGGGCACCTTCCGCGGCGTGCTGGGCTGGAGCAAGCAGTCGCAGTATGCACAGGAGATGGCCGCTGCCGAGGCCCGCTACGCGCCCATCTATGCGGCCTTCCGCGGCCAGGACGTGCCTGCTCTGGCGCAGGATCCCAAGGCCGTGGCACTGGGCCGCAGCCTGTTCCTCAACACCTGCATCAACTGTCATGGCTCGGACGCACGCGGCGCCACCGGCTTTCCCAATCTGACGGACAATGACTGGCTGCACGGCGGCGAGCCCAAGGACATCATCGAGTCGATCACCCACGGGCGCGAGGGCATCATGCCTGCCTGGGGCAGCGTGCTCGGCCCGCAGGGCGTTGACGAAGTCGTCGCCTACGTCCTGACACTGAGCGGCCGGTCGGCACCAGCCGACAAGGCTGCCGCCGGCGCAGCCCGCTTCGCCGTTTGCGCCGCCTGCCATGGTGCCGACGGCAAGGGCAATCAGATCATCGGCGCACCCAACCTCACCGATGACATCTGGCTCTATGGCGGCTCGACCGACGCGATCCGCCAATCGATTACCTTCGGACGCCACGGGCAGATGCCGGCGCACCAATGGCTCGGCGATGACAAGATCCGGCTGTTGGCGGCTTACGTCTACAGCCTGTCGCACGAGCGCGAACCATGAGCGGGCGGTCGGCAATGGGCGGTGCCGACGGCAAATCCAGCCGTCCCCGCGGTTTGCCAGTGGCAGTGGTGTTGTGGCCCTCCTTTCTTGCCGCCTGCGTCGCCAGCGGACTGTTTTTCGCCGCCGTCGATCCGGAACTGCTGCGGGACGCCGGGCCGCGTGTCTTTGCCGGCATGGACCGGCCATACGGCTACGCGCTCGGCTTCTTCTTCTTCTGGGCCACGGCAGCCATCGGCAGCGCGCTCAGCCTGCTGCTGGGCGCCGGTAACCGCGGCGACTGACCGTGTCGCGCGCGACGCTGACGATGGGGCAGGATGCGAGCGCCGCAGCGCCCGAAGAGCCCGCCTTCTACGCCGCCGCACAGAAGATCTATCCGCGCGAAGTCCAGGGCCGATTCGCGACGATGCGCCGGCACGCCGTGTTTTTGCTGCTGGGCCTTTTTTATGGCGTGGCCTGGTTGCAGTGGAACGGTCAGCAGCTGCTGCTGTTCGATCTGCCGGCGCGCAAGTTCCACATCTTCGGCCTCACGCTCTGGCCACAGGATTTCTTCTACATGGCGCTGCTGATGATTCTGGCCGCGCTGTCACTGTTCTTCGTCACCGCCCTAGCCGGCCGGCTCTGGTGCGGCTATGCCTGTCCACAGACGGTGTGGACGGAACTGTTCATCTGGATCGAGCAGTGGACCGAGGGTAATCGTTCGCAGCGCATCAAGCTCGATCGGATGCCGCTGAGCGTCGACAAGCTGCTGCGCAAGGGCGCCAAGCAGGCATCGTGGATTGCCCTCGCCTGTTTTACCGGATTCACCTTCGTCGGGTACTTCACGCCGATCCGCTCACTGGGGGGGCAGCTCGCGCACCTGACCCTCGGCGGTTGGGCGCTGTTCTGGATAGCGCTGTATTCGCTCGCGACCTACGGCAACGCCGGCTTCCTGCGCGAACAGGTCTGCAAATACATGTGCCCGTATGCGCGTTTCCAGAGCGCCATGTTCGATCACGACACGCTGATCATCTCTTACGATGAGCAGCGCGGCGAACCACGCGGCGCTCGGCGGCGCGGCGCCAGCGTGCCGGAGCTCGGTGACTGTATCGACTGTACGCTCTGCGTCCAGGCGTGCCCCACCGGCATCGACATTCGCAAAGGGCTGCAATACGAGTGCATCGCCTGCGCCGCCTGCATCGATGCCTGCGACTCAGTCATGGATCGGATGGGTATGGCGCGTGGTCTGGTGGGCTACACGACGGAAAACGCCCGTTCGGGCCAAGCCAAGCGCCTGCTTCGCCCGCGGACGCTGGTCTACGCCTCGCTGCTACTGCTGATAACCGCCGCGCTGGTCTACTCCCTGGCCGTTCGTACGCCGTTGATAGTGGATGTCATCCGCGACCGCAACGCTCTGTACCGTGAGGTGCACGGCGATCGCATCGAGAACGCCTACGAACTCAAGGTCATCAACCTCGATTCGAAGCCGCATCACTACCGTCTGCAGGTTGCCGGTATCGAACAGCTCGAGGTCGCCGCACCGGCAGGCCCCATCGATATCCCGGCCGGCACGGTGGGCACGGTATCGGTGCGGCTGCAGACACCGAGCGAGCACGCGGCGGGTATACATGCGATCCTGTTTACGCTGACGGCGTCGGACGACGCGCGGATTTCGGTGCGCGAAAAGGCGCGGTTCATAGGGCCACACACGTGAATGACTGCAGCGCCTCGCCGTCCTCACCCTGGTATCGGCAGTTCTGGCCGTGGTTCATCATCGTGCTGCTCAGCAGCGCCGTGCTCGGCAGTGTTGCGAGCGCGTATCTGGCGGTGCACTACCCCGATCAGGTGCTGCCACACGCTGATCAGGCGGGGTGATTTTCCGTGGCAGCGTCCCGCGACGATTGCTGCTTTCATTGCGGCAGTGCGCTACCACCGGCAAGTGATTACTCAATCAATCTCGAGGGCGTGCGCCATCGGCTCTGCTGCGCCGGCTGCCAGGCGGCGGTCGAGCTGGTGCTTTCCCAGGGACTCGGCCGCTTCTACCGCTTCCGCAGCGGTGCCGCGCCGATGCCGAATCCCGGCCGGCACGACTGGTCGGTGTTCGACCGCGACGCGTCGCTGCAGCGCTACACCCAGTCGCTCCCCGATGGCGACCGGGCAGTCAGCCTGCAGCTCGAGGGACTGCGTTGCGCGGCCTGCGCCTGGCTGATCCACAACAGTCTGCAGCAACTCCCCGGCGTGCACAGTGTGCTGGTCGATGTCGCAGCGGCGCGCGCCGAGCTGCGCTATGACCCGCGCCGCGTGAGCCTGAGCGCGTTACTGCGGCGACTCTGCGACCTCGGCTATGTCGGGCGGCCGCTGAGCTTCACTGCCGCCGACGGTGACGATGACGGCGAGCGCCGTGCGGCGCTGCAACGCCTAGCAGTTGCAGGCTTCGGCATGATGCAGGTCATGACCTTTGCGATCTCGCTGTACGCCGGCGCGCTGCAGGGTATGGACGCCAATCTCGAGCATCTGATGCGGCTCGTGAGCATGATCGTCGCCACGCCGGTGGTACTGTTCGCGGCCCAGCCATTTTTTGCCGGTGCCTGGCGCAGCCTGCGCGCTCGCGTGCTGGGTATGGACGTGCCGGTGGCGCTCTCGATCGGCGCAGCCTATGTCTGCAGTGTCTGGTCGACACTCGTTGGCCACGGTGCCGTGTACTTCGACTCCGCCGTCATGTTCACCTTCTTCCTGCTGCTGGGGCGCTACGTCGAGATGTCCCTGCGGCACCGCGCTGGTCTGCAGCAGCTGGCGCTGGCGCGGCTGCTGCCGGACGGCGTGCTGCGCCTGCGCGGCACCATCGCCGAGCGCATTACGCCCGAAGAGCTGCTGGTCGGCGATCGCGTACGCGTATTGCCGGGAGAGCGCATTGCCGCCGATGGAATTATCGAGCAAGGCAGCAGCGAAGTGGATGAATCGCTGCTCAGCGGCGAATCCCTGCCACACGCCCGCAAGGCGGGGGACGAGCTGACGGCCGGATCGCTCAACCTGACTGATTCGCTCGAGCTGCGCGTCCTGCGTATTGGGCAGGACTCGACGCTCGCAGCCATATCGCGGCTGCTCGCGCGCGCCCAAGCCTCGCGGCCGCAGATAGCGGATCAGGCGGATCGCATCGCCGCATGGTTCGTCGGCTCGCTGCTGTTGCTCGCCCTGGCCGTGGGCATCTATTGGACGCATGCTGACCCCACGCACGCCTTCCCAACCGTGCTCGCCCTGCTGGTCGTCTCCTGCCCGTGCGCGCTGTCGCTCGGCACGCCGGCGGCACTGGCGGCTGCCACTGCACGGCTGGCGCGCAGCGGGCTGCTGGTCGCACGTGGACGTGCGGTCGACCGGCTCGCGCTCGCCGATTGCGTCGTTTTCGACAAGACCGGCACATTGACCCGTGGGCAGCTGCGGCTGGAACAGACGCGCGTCTTCGACCCAGCCTATGGAGTCGAGCGCTGCCGCGCCATCGCCGCCGCGCTGGAGCGCTGCTCTGCGCATCCCGTCGCCAGTGCCTTCGCCGCCGCCGAGCCCGCACTGGACGTCCGCGATGTCGCGAGCACCGACGGACGCGGCATCGAGGCCAGCATCGACGGTGTGCGCTATCGCATCGGCCGCTGGGACTACGCGCTGGAGCTGTGTCCCGCGGATGGGAGCAGCATTGGCCGTGGCGCCGACGATTCGATGATGGCAATTGCATTGACCAGCAGCGCTGGCGTGCTCGCCTGCTTCTCGCTCGGTGATTCGCTGCGAGCAGACGCCGGCACTACGCTGCGGCAGCTGCAAACCCAGGGGCTCGATGTGTGGATCGCCAGCGGCGATCGCGCCAGCGTGGTGGCCGCAGTGGCCGCGGAGGTCGGCGGCATCAAGGCGAGCGCCGGCCTCGACGCGGCTGCCAAGGTGGCCTTGGTACGCAAGCTCCAGGAGCAAGGTCACTGCGTGCTCATGGTGGGCGACGGTATCAACGACGCGCCGGTGCTCGCGGCTGCCGACGTGTCGATTGCCATTGGCGTCGGCTCCGATCTCGCCAAGGTCAGCGCCGACCTGGTGCTGCGGGGCGAGCGCTTGGCGCCGCTGCTGGACGCCATCGGCATCGCGCGGCGCACTCGCCGCATCATTCGCCAGAATCTGGTCTGGGCAGGCCTTTATAACGCCACTGCGGTGCCGTTGGCAGCACTCGGCTACCTGCAACCGTGGATGGCCGCCATCGGCATGTCGGCCAGTTCGCTGCTGGTGGTGCTGAACACGATGCGACTGCTCCGGCACAGCCGCGATATCGGCGGTGCGCTGAGGCCCGGGTCGCTCGGGCTGCAGCCGGCATGAATATTCTGTTTCTGTTGATCCCGCTGGGTTTGATACTGCTCGCAGTGGCCGTGGGGGCCTTCTTCTGGGCGGTGCGCGCACGGCAGTTCGACGATCTGGATTCGGCCGGCCTGCAGATTCTGCTGGACGACGATCGGGCGCCTGGAAAGACCCATGATTGAGGTCGCGCCGGTTGCGCTGTTCCTGGCGGGATTACTCGGTAGCACGCACTGCCTCGCCATGTGCGGGGGCATCGCCACGGCGCTCGGCAGCAGCGGCGCACGCAATGGGCTGCGACATCCGCTGCTGTACCAGCTCGGCCGCATCACGAGCTATATATGCGCCGGCGGCGTCGCCGGGGCGATTGGTGCTGCCGGCGCCAGCCTGGCGAGCTCGCATTGGCGGGACTCGCTGCGGCTCGGCACGGCGGTCGTCGTCATCCTCATTGGCGTGAACTTGGCACTCGGGTCTGCGCACCGACCGGCCTGGCTGGCGCTGCCGGAGCGTCTCGGCGGCAGACTATGGCAGCGACTCGCGCCGCCCGTGCGCGCGCGTTTGCCGACGCAACCGTCGCTGCGGGCATACTCGCTGGGCCTGTTGTGGGGCTGGCTGCCTTGTGGTCTGGCGTACTCCGCGCTGCTGGCGGCAGCCATGTCCGGAGGCCCGTCACAGGGTGCGGCCAGCATGCTCGCGTTCGGCCTCGGAACGTTGCCGGCCATGCTCGGATTGAGTCTCGCCGGCTCGAGATTACCCCGCCCGCAAGGCACGTGGGCACGCATCACTGGTGCGCTGCTGGTCGGCTGCGGACTGTGGACGGCAGCGGTGCCGGTAGCCACCATTGCGAACGGGGCTCACCCAGCGCACATCTTCTGGTGCGGCCAGCAGTCCCGGACGCCTGTGGGTCAGTAGTCGCCCTCGTCATCGACCAACGCGGTTTCGCGGTGATCGGGCTCGGCGCCGTCGGGTTCCGTTTCCAACAAAACCTGGGCTGCGCGCGGCTGCTGTGCCATACGTGCCTGGATCTCCTGCCAGAGTGCCGAGTAGATCTGGCCCGAAGGACTTGCGGGCGCATAGGCCGGCAGTGGCGCGCGCCGCAGGCTCATGCGCTCGATGTCACTCCAGTACGGCACCTCGGTGCTCAGCAGCTCCGGGTATTGCTCCCGTGTGCTCGCGATCATGTCCCGATGCAGCGACTTGCGCCGGTCCACCATCGAGAAGAACGGCAGCAGCGCAAGATCGCTCCATTGATTGTCGCGCACGAATTGACGCAACTGCGCCAGCATGCGCACCGACAGCGGCGACGGCAGCAGCGGCACCACCACGGCGTCAGCCGCGCGCAGTACATTCTCGGAGAGCAGCGAGATTCCGGGCGGACAGTCCATGAACAGTGTGGCATAGACGTCGCGCAGCGAACGGCTCATGCGCAGCAGACGCTCGGTTGGATGCTTGCGGCTGCTCAGGTGCAGATCGAAATTGCGATACGAGAAATCCGAGGGCAGCACATCCAGGTGCGGATAGCCGCTCGGCACCAGCAACTCCGGCAGCTCGCGCTTGCCGGCCACGAGCTTCTTGGCGGAAGTGTGTGTAGCCGGATCACACCGTAACGTGTAAGTGGCGGCTCCCTGTGGATCGAGGTCCCACAGCAGCGTCGCTGCACCCGCGGTCGCGGCCAGATAGGCCAGATTGACGGCGGTCGTGGTCTTGCCCACCCCGCCCTTGATATTAGTAACTGCAACAATCTTCATGTCTTCTGCATCATACTCTCGCACGACGGCCGCGACGTGAACAAGCGGTCAGGGCGCTCGAATGGAAAGAAAAATCGCAGCAGCCGGTCGACTTCGCCAGAGTCTGCGTCAGCGTCACATGACGATGATCGCGTTCGGTGGCGTCATCGGCGCGGGGCTGTTCGTCGGCAGCGGCGTCGTCATTCATCAGACCGGACCGGCATCGGTGCTGTCGTTCGTCATCACCGGCCTGCTGGTGGTGCTGGTCATGCGCATGCTCGGCGAGCTTGCGGTGGCGCTTCCGGCCGCGGGCTCGTTCTACGAATATGCGCGCCTCGCTTTCGCTGACCGTCCGCGCCTGGGCCAGCTTGCCGGATTTCTAACGGGCTGGATGTACTGGTATTTCTGGGTCATCGTCGTGGCTCTGGAAGCGGTCGCGGGTGCCGGTCTGGTCCGCTACTGGCTGCCGCATATGCCGCCTTGGCTCGTGAGCCTGACGTTGCTGTTGACGCTTACGCTCACAAACCTGATCTCGGTCAAGGCGTTCGGCGAGTTCGAGTTCTGGTTCGCCTCCATCAAGGTCGTGGCCATCGTTGCGTTCCTGCTGCTGGGTTCGACCTACCTGCTCGGCTTGTGGCCGGGAATTGCCGCCAATCTCTCCAATCTAACCGCAAACGGCGGCTTCGCACCCAACGGTATTCTGCCCATCATGACCGGCGCCGTCGCCGCCACCGGCTTCTATTTCGGCGCCGAGCTCGTCGCCGTGGCAGCCGCGGAAACCGTCGAGCCGGCGCGGGCGGTCGCCCG
>JBAUYT010000126.1:0-5719 GCA_049584935.1 Steroidobacteraceae bacterium | reverse complement strand
TTGGCCTCGAGCAACTCTCGCCCGAGGACCGCAGCGTGGTCGCGCGTGCGCGTCGACTGGAGCGCTTCCTGACACAGCCGTTCTTCGCTACCGAGTCATTCACCGGCCTCCCCGGCAAACTCGTGCGCCTCGAGGACGCGCTGCGCGGCTGCGAGCGGATATTGCACGATGAGTTCAAGGACTACCCCGAGAGTGCGCTCTACATGATTGGAGCAATCGACGAAGTGAAGCAACCGCCGAGTGCCGGGTCGCAGCCGCAGCGCGGCGCGCAGCAGCCGGCGGGCAGCAAGCGAGCCACCACTCCTCATGCGCCTTAGCATTCTGTTGCCATTCCGGATCTTCACCAAGGTGCAAGACGTGTTGCGTCTGGTGGTCCAGACGCCGGACGGCGCTTTTGGCATCCTGCCGCATCGACGCGATTGTGTGACCGCGCTGACAGCGGGAGTGCTGTTCTACGAAACCGTTGCGCTGGGAGAAGTCTACGTTGCGGTGGACCAGGGGGTACTCGTAAAGGACGGACCAGAGGTGCTCGTGTCGGTGTCCCGTGCGATAGCTGGAACCGATCTGGCAGAGCTGCGCGCCGCGGTGGAACGTGAGTTCCGCACCCTGAATGACGACGAACGAAGCGCGCGAGCGATCATGATGAAGCTGGAAGCAGGATTTCTGCATCGCCTCGCCGGCCTTCAGCATGACTGACACGCCACGGAAGCCCATACGGGACCAACGCAGCTTCGGCGAGCAAATCGGCGCCAGTGTGGCACGCAAGCTCAAAGCCCGCCGCAATCCTGCACCGGGCCTATGGTTCGGCCTGGGAGCAATGGGAGTCATCGGCTGGTCGGTCGCCGTGCCGGCGCTTATGGGCGCAGCGCTTGGCTCCTGGTTGGACAGTCACCATTGGAGCAAACATTCCTGGACGCTGGCGTTGCTGGTCGCCGGCCTGTCGATCGGCTGCCTGAATGCCGGATATTGGGTTGCGAAAGAGGCGCACACCATCCAGGACAACGAGAATGACGACCATGCTTGAAGCGGAATCACTGCTGCAGGCGGCAATAGCGGGAGCCGCGCTCGGCGGGATCTTCTTCGTTGGCCTGTGGTGGACCGTGCAACTGGGGACCCTGGCCAAGAATCCCGCGCCCTGGTTTCTCGTCAGTCTGTTATTGCGCGTGGGGGTGATCCTGGGCGGGTTCTACTTTGTCGGGGGTCGAGACTGGCATCGCCTGGCGGCCTGTGCCGTGGGATTTGCCGCCGCGAGAGTGATCGCCCTGTCGTGGCTGTCCGCTCGAGGCCGACCCAGCCGGGCTCCAGAGATCCCGCATGCACCTTAGCCCGGACCAGATTATTTTCTGGCAGCACGGATTCCTCAAACTCAATGCCACGATCGCATTCACCTGGGCGCTGATGCTGCTTCTGGCGGTCGGATCGCTGCTGATAACCCGCAATCTCTCCTTGGATCTGCAGCGCTCCCGCTGGCAGAACCTGCTGGAAATCGTCGTCACTGGCATCAAGGGCCAGATCGAGGAGGTCGGACTTGCGCGGGCGGAGAAGTATCTCGGCTTCCTGGGCACGCTGTTCCTGTTCATCGCCGCCTCCAGCATCTGCACCATCATTCCCGGCTACCAGCCTCCGACCGGCTCACTGTCGACGACTGCTGCCCTGGCCCTGTGCGTGCTGGTGGCGGTGCCGATGTTCGGTATCGAGGAGCAGGGACTAGGCGGCTATCTCAAGTCCTACGCCCAACCCACGCTGCTGATGCTGCCGTTCAACCTGATCAGCGAACTCTCGCGTACGCTGGCACTGGCGGTACGGCTGTTCGGCAACATGATGAGCGGGGTGATGATCATCGGCATACTGCTGAGCATCACGCCCTTCATCTTTCCGATCATCATGACGGCACTCGGTCTCCTGACCGGCATGGTACAAGCCTATATCTTCAGCATTCTGGCTGCGGTCTACATCGCAGCCGCTACGCATTCGGACAAGCTTCAACCCAAGGATTCATAGTGGACAACATGACTGTCATAGCGGTGGCATCGATCGTCATCGCTGGAATAACTACCGGATTCGGTTGCATGGGCCCCGCGCTCGCCGAGGGCCGCGCCGTCGCTACCGCGCTGACCTCCCTGGCGCAGCAACCTGACGCTGCCGCCACCATCACCCGGACGCTGTTCGTCGGTCTGGCGATGATCGAGTCGACCGCCATCTACTGCTTCGTAGTCTCCATGATTCTCATTTTCGCCAATCCGTTCTGGAATCACTTCATCGCCGCAGGCGCCGGAAAGTAGCTCATGCTGCTCGATTGGTTCACGGTCGGCGCGCAAGCCCTGAACTTCCTGATCCTGGTATGGTTGCTCAAGCGATTACTTTACAAGCCCATTCTTGCTGCGATCGACGCGCGGGAGCGACGTATTGCCAGGGAACTGGCAGAAGCAGCCACCAAGCAGACCGAGGCGGACAGGCAGCGCGACGAATTCCTGCGCAAAAATGAAGAATTCAACCAGCAGCGCACCGAACTCCTGGCCCAGTCGACTGCTGCCGCAAACGCCGAAGGCCGGCGACTGATCGCGGTTGCACGCCAGGCCGCCGATGGCGTCAGTGCCGAACGGCAGCTGGCGCTGCAAAGCGCTCTTCGAAACCTCGACCAGGCTCTGCGCACTCGTACTCAGCAGGAAGTATTCGCCATTGCCGCGCAGGCACTAAGGGATTTGGCCACCGCCAATCTGAACGATTGCATGGTGGATACGTTTACGCAGAAAGTGCGGAACATGGACGCTCAAGCGAAGGCGATCCTGGCCAACGCCATTCAGACCTCGACCGCCCCTGCGATCGTTCGCAGCGCCTTTGAACTGCCGCCAGAGCAGCACGCCGCGATACAAAATGCGCTGAATCAGAGTTTCTCGACCGACATGCACCTGCGATTCCAGACGGCGCCCGACCTGATAGCCGGCATCGAACTCGAAAGTAACGGACAGAAGGTCGCCTGGAACATCGCCGATTACCTCGCCTCGCTCGAGCAAAGCCTCGAGGCCGTCGTCAAGACCCAGGTCAAGCATGCCGGGTGACGGTCTGAAAGCTGTCTTCGACAGTATCTTTGCGGACGTGGCAGTAGCGCGCGAGCGGTTCACGGCGAAGCTGATTCCGCGGGAAGTGGGTGCAATCGCCAGTGTTGCCACCGGCATTGCGACCGTCTCGGGCCTGCCCGGCGTGGGCTTTGAAGAGTTGCTCGAGTTCCCCGGGGATGTTTTCGGCATCGCCTTCAACGTCGATGAGGACGCCCTCGGCGTCGTCCTGCTCGATGACTACTCACGCCTGCAGGCTGGCGACGAAGTCCGGCGCACCGGACGCGTCATGGACGTGGCGGTGGGCAACGCACTGCTGGGGCGTGTCATTGACCCGCTTGGCCGACCCCTGGATGGCAATGGCCCGGTGACGAGCAGCGAGCGGCTGCCGATCGAGCGGCCCGCCCCGCGCATCATGGATCGCGCGCCGGTGACGGTGCCGCTGCAGACTGGACTCAAAGTCATCGACGCGCTGATTCCGATCGGCCGCGGGCAGCGGGAACTGATCCTGGGCGATCGCCAGACGGGCAAGAGCGCGATTGCGATCGACACCATACTCAATCAGCACGACCAAAACGTCGTGTGCGTATATTGCGCCATTGCGCAGCGGGCCTCCGGTGTAGCAAAGGCGATCGCCGCCCTGCGTGCCAAAGGTGCCATGGAGTACACCACGGTCGTCGTGTCCGAGGGCAACGACCCTCCGGGTCTCACCTACATCGCGCCTTACGCCGCGACCAGCATAGCTGAGCACTTTACCCAGGCCGGTCGCGACGTGCTGATCGTCTATGATGACCTGACGCAGCATGCTCGGGCCTATCGCGAACTTTCCTTGTTGCTGCGGCGGCCGCCGGGGCGCGAAGCCTTTCCGGGCGATATCTTTTATATCCACTCGCGGCTGCTGGAGCGGGCGACCCACTATCGCAAGGAACTTGGCGGCGGCTCCTTGACCGCGCTGCCCATCATCGAGACCGACGCACAGGATATCTCGGCGTACATTCCGACCAATCTCATTTCCATCACGGACGGGCAGGTTTATCTGTCGCCGTCGCTGTTCGAATTGGGCGTGCTGCCCGCAGTCGATGTCGGCAAATCGGTCTCGCGTGTGGGTGGCAAGGCGCAGCGCCCGGCCTTTCGTGCCATAGCCGGCGATCTCAAGCTTGCCTACGCGCAGTTCGAAGAACTCGAATCCTTTGCCCGGTTCGGTGCCCGCCTGGATGCCGACACGCAGGCGATCATCGAGCATGGCCAGCGAATCCGCGCCTGCCTCAAGCAACATGAGTCCGCGCCGATGTCCGTGCCGCAACAGATTGCCGTTCTGACTGCGCTGACCGGCAAGCTCTTCGATAAGGTGGCGTTGGACCAGATGCCCGAGGCCGAGCGCGCCGTGAAGCAGGCCGCGGAAGATATTCCGGCAGACATCTGCGCCCGATTCGAAATCGCAGAGGAGCTCCGCCAGGAGGATCGGAACACGATCCTCGAACTCTGCCGGACAACGCTGGCTCGCTTCCAGCCCCAGGCCGCCGGCAAGCAACCATCATGAGCAGGGCCACCGAGAGCCTGCGCCACAAGCTTGCCAGCGCGGCGGATCTTCAAGGCGTGGTGCGTACCATGAAGGCCCTGGCGGCCTCGAGCATCGGGCAATACGAGCAATCGGTGCGCGCGCTGGCGGACTATTATCGTGCGGTGGAGTTGGGGCTGGTGGCATGCTTTCGGGACGGCGAGATCGCAGCCGCCGCGATGCAACGGCGGCAAATCGTCGGCGGCGGCACCGTCCAGGTAGTGGTGTTCGGCTCCGATCAGGGGATGGTCGGCCAATTCAATGACGTTGTGGTCGAAGCGGTGGTCAGTCTGCTGGCAAATCCCGCTGCAAAGCTACGTATCTGGGCCGTCGGCGAGCGCGTTCATGCGCGCCTGGCGGACGCCGGTCTGCTACCCGTGGGTCTGTTCGCGGTGCCGGATTCCGTCCGGCGCATCGGCCCGCTCATAGCGCAGATTCTCGTGGCGACCAATCCGCCGTCTGACGCAGCCAGCCAGCTGCTGCTCTGCTATAACCGTCCCGTCATCGCCGCCGGCTACGCGGCGGTCAGCCGGCAACTGCTGCCGCTGGACGAGAAATGGTTCCGCACTCTGGCCGACACGCCATGGCCGGGGCGGAACCTGCCGGAGGTGATGGGAACCGGCACTGTAACCATGCGGGCGCTGATCCGGGAGTATCTGTTCATCTCACTGTTCCGGGCGTGCGCGGAGTCGCTCGCGAGCGAAAACGCCAGCCGTCTGGCGGCAATGGAGCGCGCCGACCGCAACATCGATCAGTTACTGACGAACCTGCAGGGTACATTCCATCGAATGCGTCAGAGCGATATCGACGAGGAACTGTTCGACGTTATCTCCGGCTTCGAGGCGCTGCGACCTACGCCGCCGGCGGTAGAATCTGCGGCACCGGCAACCCCGTGAGCGAACCCCACTTCCAGTTGAGGATTTCCGGCATATCCCTGCCGTGCCTGTCGATGTACTGGTGTGTCCGTAGTGTTGCAATGATCTCCTGCGCGAGGCGTGGTCAATGTGGTCGATCTGATGAAATTGCAGTCAAGCAGCGAACATCCCCATGGCCTCAGCGACCAGGACTACGACGCACTGTTCACCAGGGACAAGCACATTATTTT
>JBAUYT010000125.1:0-12742 GCA_049584935.1 Steroidobacteraceae bacterium | reverse complement strand
ACCTTGGAGAATGGCTGTCTTCACTTTATGCCTGGGACGCACCGGGTCACCACCTATCGGGAAATTGGCATCACCAAGAATATGAATGCCATATTCGAGACGTACCCGGCCCTTATCACCAGGGAGGCAGTGGCCGTGCCCATGAAGGCGGGTAGCGCGTCGTTTCACAATGGGCTGACTATTCACGGGGCTGGTCCTAACATGACGCCGCGACCCAGAAGAGCGATGACCTGCGCCTATATGCCGGATGGCTCAACCTTCAACGGAGAAAAGAACATCCTGTCAGATGAGTATCTGGCCAAGCTGGTGATCGGTGATCTGCTCAACGATGATCGGCAAAATCCACTCATCTACTCAGCGCCTGGGTGAGCGGTAGCGGCTCCGCTTTCTGCGGGCGGCAACCTGCGGCTCTAAATCTTAGCGACCGGTCGGACATGCAGCGACTGCTAATTCTACAATCACTATGGGCGATGGAACGCCGTCAGCCGGATGGCGCGGAGCGCTCGCTGGAGGAAAGTGTGGAAATGATCCTGGCAGCGGGCTACGACGGGATTAGCACGAGCATATCGGACCCGGAGTTGGCGCAAAGAGCTGGCAATCTATTGAGGCCGTACGGTAAGGCGATCGAGGCGCAGTGCTTCCCAAAGACGGTGGATGATCTTAAGCCGGCCCTCGAACTCGCGGCGAAGCTCGGGGTGCATCATCTGGATGTGCAGCCCGATGTGCGCCCGCGGAGGATCGCGGATTGCTTTCCGCTGATAGAAGGTTGGCAACGGCTGTCGGAGCAGGTCGATTTTCCGGTTTACCTTGAGACACACCGCGATCGATTGACCACTGATCTGTACTTCACGTTGGATCTGCTCGACTGCTTTCCGGACCTCAAACTGCTGGCTGATCTTTCGCACATCATGGTCGGACGAGAGTTCTCTGTGCCGATCTCACCGGAAAATGAGATCTATATGCGGAAGATCATCGATAACTCGTGGGCTTTTCATGGCAGGGTCGCCAGTCGCGAGCAGGTCCAGATCGAAATCAGCTTTCCCGTTCACCGTCAGTGGCTCGAGATATTTCTCGGGTGGTGGGATTACGGATTTCGGAGCTGGTCTCGGCGGGCGGGTCCTGATGCCACCCTGGCGTTCGTCTGCGAGTTGGGTCCTCGGCCTTATGCGATCGTTGATCGAGATGGAAACGACACCACCGATCGCTGGGAGGAGGCGCTGCTGCTGAAAAGAGCGGTGGAGGCTCTTTGGAATAACTGCAGCAGTGGCGAGGCGCTCGATCATGGCGCGTCACCGCCTGCGGCCTAAGGCCGAGACGCCGCTGGTCTGCGGCTGAACTCGAGGCTATTCCGCCGGCCAATCCGGCACCTGGGCTACGCCGCGCTGCCCCCAGCGCCGCGTTGCCAGGGAGATGCCCCAGATTACGGCCGCCACCGCCACCAGTACGGTCAGCCAGCTCAATGCGCTCATGAGCCCGCCGGCGGTGATCGTGGGCCAGGGAAATTGCCTTAACGCATCGAAGCGGTCTTCCATCCAATGCCAGGCCTGATGGGCGACTATGGCGGAGAGGATGACAGTGCCCAGCCGCTGAGCTACGACGTAACGGAACAACAGGTTCAGGGCCGGCACGAATAGTAGCAGTACGAACAATTGACCTATTTCCACGCCGACATTGAAGGACAAAAGCGACGTCAGAACATGCGAGCCGGCAAACTGCAAGGTATTGCGCAGAACGAAGGAAAAACCGAAGCCGTGTACCAGGCCGAAGAAGAAGGCGATGATCCAGCGCCGCTTCGGTCGCTCGACCACTATATTCTCGAGCGCCATATAGACGATCGACAGGGCAATCAGCATTTCGATCAGGGGTGGGAACCACAGCACATCGGGCGCCAATCCATAGCCTGAGGCAATCAGGGTGATCGAATGGGCCACGGTGAACGCGGTGACGATGGGGATCAGCGGACGGATACGCCGGAACGGGATCACCAGGCAAAACAAAAACAATAGATGGTCGATGCCTTCCAGAATGTGATGAAACCCCGCCACCACGAACAGGCCCGCGGCGTGGTACCAGTTGGGGTCCAGCCTCACCAACCCGGCATCGCCCTGCAACTCGTAAGCGCGCGCAACGCCGTCCGGCTGTAGATACTGGACCGTGGTAATTTCGTGCTGCGCCAGGCGGTCGAAGGCGGCGTGCAGCGAGATATAGGACTTCTCCGCCTGTATGGGATATTCGAGTAAAACATCGAGCTTGCCCTGCTCCCAGAACATGTTCGTCTCTGGCGGCAGTGGTGACCCTGTAACATGAGCCAGCGCCGTATCGTAGCTGGCGAAGGAATTGTCTGAATCCAGCGACATCCGCGCCGAGACAATGCGTGGGTCGGGGAGCTGCCGGTCCCGCTCGTAGATTGTGAGCGTTTCCAGCAGGATTACAGTCGCGGCGCTCCGCAGCGAAGGGTCGACCCGGGCGAGATCCACGTAGTCGCCAGCGCGTCGCGGATATTCGGCATCCGTATAGGTGCTCAACGGTACCCGCACCAGCACCCTAAGGCTGTGGCCCTGGGGCTTGACGAACATCTGTACCGTTGCGCTGACCGGGATGTTGTGCGCCACGGCGTATGGAGCAAAAAAAACCTGCGCCGCAACCAGCAAAGCAGGCCAGCGGCGCATGAGCTGCTTCAACATGATGATACCTGAGCGTCGGGGCCGTTAGGATTTAGGCCACGGCACTCCCTGATCCATTTTCGTCACCGGCGCCATGCCTTTGTAGATGAACTTCTGGATGCGCCGGCCTTCATAGGTTTCCGTGGTGAAAAGATTGCCCTTGGAGTCGATGGCGATCGAGTGCACGCCATGGAATTCGCCGGCATAGCGGCCGCCGTCGCCGAAAGTTGTCACCGGTTTCAGGGCCTGGCGGTCCCAGACAACTACCTGCTCGTTGACGCCATCCGTCATGAAGATCCAGTGCTGCTGAGGATCCTTCGAAAAAGCGATGTCCCATACCGAGCCGTCGAACCTGGTGGCAGGCTTGTAATAGGCTTCCCTTACGAACTTGCCATCGGGTGTGAAGACCTGCAGCCGGTCGTTGACGCGATCGCAGACATAAATGAGCCGGTCGACCGACATGTCGGCGCAATGCACGGGATTGCCGAATTGTTGGGCGTGCGGCGCCGCCGGATCGTAAGGCCCGAGCGGTGTGTCGTCCGGCTTATTGCCGTAGGCGCCCCACCAGCGTTTCATCTTGCCGGTATCGGCATCGATGACGGCCACGCGATGGTTCAGGTAGCCATCGGCGATGTAGGCTTCGTTTTCCCTGGCGTCGACGAATATTTTGGCGACGCGGCCGAAATTGTTGGGATCGTTGGAATCGGCGGCAAAATTCTTCTCCGAGGCTTCCACGTTGGCATCGGCTACCGCGCCCGCCTTTCGGCGCGCGCCCGACTTGCCGTATTGCATCAGGAACTTGCCGTCCTGGGTGAATTTGAGGATCTGGGAGTCCGGACCGCCGTTACCGCCGATCCAGACATTGCCTTTTTGGTCTACAAAGATGCCGTGATTGGATTCCGGCCAGTCATAGCCCTTGCCCGGACCGCCCCAGGCATGGAGCACGTTGCCCTCCTCATCGAACTCCAGAACCGGCGGCGCCGCCTGACAACATTCGCCCAGGCCGTGCTGCAGCTGGCTCTCCGTGCGGTCGATGGTGGAGGCGCGGTGCACCATCCAGATGTGGTCGTTGTTATCGACCCAGACGCCAATCGCCATGCCCATGACCCAGTGGTTTGGCAAGGGCTTCGGCCAAAAGGGGTTCACTTCGTATTTCGGCGCCATGGTGCCCTGTTCCAGGGCCGCGCGGGCAACCACAAGGTGTCCGACCGCGAGCGCGCCAAGCACCAGGGCGAAACCGGCGCCGATCAGGAAATTCCGGGAATGGAACGTATCTTTCATGACTCCCCCAATCAGCGGAGGAGTGGTATGAGCACCTGTTTGCCCCTCCCGTTTTGTGTCGATTAGGGTTACATGCAGAGCGACGGGACGCAAGAACCGCACGGATGGAAGCGCCGCATCAGGTCACCGGCGCAGAATGCACCGCCCGATGCGCCGCTTCCTCCATCCGCCTGAGAGCGCGGCTTGGGCCAGGCCTTCAAGTCTTCGATTGCTTGCTGAGCCACTTATCCAGATGGCTCGCAAACGCGTTGCGATCGGCCTGCGTGAGCGCCGGTGGACCACCACCGACATTGCCGCTCGCTCGCATGGTGTCCATGAAGTCGCGCATGGTCAGCACGCCTCGGATCGTATCTGGTGAATAGCGCTCGCCGCGCGGATTGAGCGCCTCGCCACCCTTGGCGATGATCTCTGCCGCCAGCGGAATATCGGCGGTGATGACGAGATCACCCGAGGACGTGCGATTGACGATCTCCTTGTCTGCCACGTCGAAGCCGTCGGCCACCTGTAGCAGCCGCAGGCTCGGGACTCGTGGGATGGGAAGAGCGCGATTGGCGACAAGTGTCACCGCCACGCCGGTGCGTTCGGCTGCCCGGAAAAGGATCTCCTTTATGACATTGGGGCAGGCGTCCGCATCGACCCAAATGCTGGCGGCCATCGAAATCTCCCCAGGCGCGGCAGGCGCGAGATCACGGCATGCCGCTCCCATTGCCACCGCGTTTATTTCCCGACGACTGCAACGAATTAGATTTACACTGCCGGTTCCCGGCACACGGGCATCGCGGTGGAGAGTCCAATGAGTAAAGGTACCGACCGAAAGAAAGAGAGCAAGAAGAAACCTGCAAAAAACCTCATGGAGAAGCGGGCTGCCAAGGCCGAGAAGCGCAATCAGAAGAGGTAATGCCGGCTTGCTGTTGGCGGCATTCGGTCAGCGAACCGCGATCGTCAATCCTCGTCTTCCGAATCCTGCGTCAGTTGAACGATGCGCTTGATGATGGTGTCGACCTTTTCCTCCCCTTCCAGGGCGTCATCATCCGCGCTGCGACCCGGCGGCCGTTCGGCCCGGGCCGCTTCGGCTGACGCTTCGGCGATGGCCCAGGGCAATTCCGAGTAGAGACGTTGCAGCTCGGCTGTTTCCTCAGCACTGATCTTCGCACGTGCGGTCATGCGCTACCCCCTCTATTGGTCTGGCCCATGCATCATAACCGCATCCGTGCAAGCTCTGTCAAATCAGTGGCTTGCCGTCGATCATAAAAGTATCGGCTAGGAGGCTCCTTCCGGGCGGGCACGGTTTGGCGGGATATGCGTGCGCAGCAGGTAGAAACTGATGGCCACCGTGACCATGAGCGTGCCGAGAGCATAGAAGAAGAGGCTCACGGGCGGCTGCGGATGTAATCCAAAAAAGGCGCCGGCCGCGAGTCCGCCGAGCACCCCGCCGATGCGGGAAATGGTCTGCGCGGAACCGACCCCCGCGCCGCGCACGAAGGTCGGGTAGGAATGAGCGCCGACGGCGTAGAGAAAGGACTGCATGCCGCTGAAGGCCGCGCCGGCGGCGAGTATCAGCAGCGAAAGCTGCGCCCCGGGAACGCTGGAACTCGCCAGTGTGACCCCGATCAGCAGCGTGGCACCGACACCCAGCAGTGCGAGTCCGGTGCCTACGAGCCGCGAACCATAGCGGCCGATCAGGACTGCGCCGCCGACCGCGCCGAAGAAGCTGCCGAAATTGAAGTACTGGTGCTGTCCGAGTGCCGCAGTCTGCGTGAATCCGGTTGATGTCAGCACGGTGGGCAACCAATTGGCGTAGGAGTACAGGCCCAGGGTGTTGAATGCGAATGCGATCCAGAGCAGCAATGTCGTCAGCCGGTATTCGCGGCCCAGGATGAGGCCAAGCCAGTGCCGGGTATGCGCTGCCGGTTCGCCCATGTAGAAGTGTTCGTTGCCCGCAAAACGCGGCTGCCTCAGCAGGCGGTTCAGCATGGCGGCTAGAGCTTGCGACTGACCTGGGCTCTGAGCCAGAAATTTTGGCGATTCGGGCAGCAGCCAGGCGGCCAGCAGCACGAATAGCAGAGGCAGGGCGGTTCCTATCAGGAAGATCGAACGCCAGCCGAAAGAGGGAATTGCGCGCTGCGCGATCATCGCTCCCAGCATGCCGCCGAGCGGCACGGATACCACGGCGCATGCGACCGCGACGCTGCGCACGCGGCGCGGTGTCCATTCCGAGATGAATGTGGCGGCCAGCGGCGTCAGGCCGCCCAGTCCTACGCCCGTGAGCGTACGCCAGACGAACAATGCACCCAGACTTTCGGCATGGGCACTCAGCAGGGAACCGGCGCATAGCGACAGCAGCGAGCCGATGAAAGCCCTTTTGCGACCGATTCGGTCGGCAAGCCGGCCCAGCATCACCGAGCCAATCGCCATGCCGATCAGGTTGCCGTTCAGGACCCAGATCAGATCGGCGCGGGCGACGCCCCAGTCGGCCAGGATGGCGGGCGCCACGAATGCCATCGTCTGCAGGTCGTAGCCGTCGACCAGCATGATCAGAATCGTCAGGACCGTGATGGCCAGCGACCAACCGAGGTAGGGTGCCGAGTCGATGACTTCTACGACGTCGACGGCTGACTCCGTCGGGTTCATGGGGCGCTGTTCTGGTCCCACGCCTTGATCGCTTCGGTATGATCGCGGGTGTAGCCGAGCGCATCGCGAGCGCTCTCGAAGCGCTCGCTGACCAGGTGCGCGAGCGGCGCCTCCAGATGGAGTTGATCTGCGAGGTCGGCGGCTATGCGCACATCCTTGGCCAGCAACCCGAGCTGAAATCCGGTGGCGAATTTGCCTCCGACCACGTGGTCCCGCAGCACTACGTCGGTGTGGAAGCTGCGACCCGTAGAGACATTCAAGATCTCGACCATGCGCGCGGGATCGAGGCCAAAGCGCTGGCCCGCCAGCAGCGCCTCGGCACAGGCGGCGAAGCCCGCCGCAGCCACAAAGTTGTTCAGTGCCTTCATGGCGTGTCCGCTGCCCAGCCCGCCGGTGTCGAACAGCCGATCTCCCATGGCACGCAGCAGCGGGCGGGCGCGCTCGATCGCTGCCGGTTCATCCCCACCGATCATGATCGTGAGTGTACCGGCGGCCGCGCGCGGCACTCCGCCGGAGACCGGTGCGTCAATCAGCGTGATGCCATCAGCCGCCAGTGCCACGCCGAGCCCCCGCGTGCCCACCGGATCGGACGAACTCATGTCGATGGCGATGGCACCGCGCCTGAGCTTGCGAGCGAGGCCATCTCTCAGGTACAGGTCGCGCACGATCTGTCCAGTCGGTAGCATCGTCACGATCAAGTCGGAAGCTGCCAGCCCGTCGAGATCGCGAGCGATACCGCAGCCATGCTCGTTGGCCACGCGCGCCGCTCGATCGTACGCGGTGTCGTACAACGTGAGCGTGTGACCAGCGCGCGCGATGCAGGCCGCCATCGGCGTCCCCATGGCGCCCACGCCGATGAATGCGACTTTCATGGCTTGCGCTGGTGACGCGCGAGTGTCTCCGCTGCGGCGGTGAATGCCTCGACACCGCAAGGAATGCCCGCGTAGACGGCGGTATGCAGCAATGTCTCCCGGATCTCCTCGACGGTACAGCCATTGGCGAGCGCACCGGCGACATGGACCTTGAGCTGATTGGGCTTGGTCAGCGCGGCAAGGGTTGCCAGCGTGATCAGGCTCCGAGTCCTGCGATCCAGGCCCGGCCGGGCCCAGGTGTCGCCGAAGCAGTATCTCGTCACCAGATCTTCGAACGGCCGATTGAACTCGGTGGCCTGCGCATAGCGCTCCTCGGCGCCGCCGGGTCCGAACATCTGGCGTCGTATCTGCATGCCTGCGGCGAATGCCGCGTCTTCGGGTTGGTCCACATCTCCTCCGTGTCTGCGTTATCGCATGAGCGCGAGCGGCTTGGGCAGTTTCGCCAGTAGCTCCTCACTGAATTCGGCATCGATGTGAAAGAAAGCCACGCGCGCCACCTGCTCGGAACGATTCTCCCAGGCGTGATCGGTGCCCCGCTGAACCACTACGTCGCCCTTGTGCAACTCCACTTCCGAGTCGTCAAGCATCAGGACGATTTCGCCATCGATGACCACCACGTAGTCGAGCGTACGGGTACGGTGCATGACCGTACGCTTGCCACCGTCCCGCGGGGGGTAGATTTCTATGATACGCAGCAGGTGACCCGACACCGGCATGATCGTGAAGCCGCGCTCATTGGGTTCGTGCGCTTCGGTCGAGGTGAGCATCGGCACCGGCAGGGCGCTCTGCCAGATCTCGTAGAAATCCGCGCCGATGTCCGGTCCCCTCATTGCATGATGCTGCGGCGGTTGCCCATCGGACAGGACGATGGATTTGCCGCTGCCGTCATGGCCGGTAACTACGCGTCTCGGGTAGGTGGCATGCGTCAATGGAAACTCCGACATTCGAGCAGAGTGAACGTATGTCATTCCCGGGTGGGCTGGCAATACGCAGGCGGCGCGCCGCTCGCAGGCGCGCTTCCCACCCAGGCAGTTTGCAGTCCAATCACCTTCCTGACGCTGATCAGCGCACGCTTCAGCGTCTGGATGTCCACCGAACCCAGAGCCAAGCGGATTGCCTGCGGCACGGGAGCCGCTACCGCAAACGGTTCCGCGCTCGACACTGAAACCCGCTGGCGGGCAAGGGCCGCCACAACCCGGTCAGCTCGAACTTCGGCTGCCAGGGGAATCCAGAATGAAGTATGAGGAGGGGTGCCGGACCAGAGGCAGTTCCCGCAATATCTCAGCGGCCAGCGCCTGCCGCCGCACCGCGTCCCTGCGCTTTTCGGTTTCGAGGCGCGTCACCGCGCCGTCATCGACCCAGCCGCAAACAATCGCGGTCATGACGCCAGGAGTATTCCAGGTGGTCGAGCGGATAGCTCGTTCCAGCCGGGGAATCCAGGTGCGCGGCGCGGCCACAAAGCCGACGCGGATGCCGGTGCCGCGCGG
The DNA here is from genome assembly GCA_049584935.1 of Steroidobacteraceae bacterium. Classification (GTDB taxonomy): domain Bacteria; phylum Pseudomonadota; class Gammaproteobacteria; order Steroidobacterales; family Steroidobacteraceae; genus FEN-1191. The sequence continues at coordinate 3,808 of JBAUYT010000125.1, read as the reverse complement.
GCCGCCATTCACTACGTGGCGCCCGTCGGGGAAAAGGAAGAATACGTCGGTCGTGCGATGCGAAACGTCTGCCGATATCTCGTGCCCGAGACTGGGGAGACCTGCCCGGCGTGATGGTTACTCTGCCTTGCGCGAAGCTGCCGGAATCAGGGACGCGGTCGCCTCGGCTGCAACCGGCGCCAGCGTCTGCGTCTGGTCCAGCCGGTATTGGGCCTGAAAGCGCTCGAGAAGTTCCTGCGCGCGCGCCACAGCCTGTGCCTGCAGTGCCGAAAGGGTAAGGTCCCTTTGGGGCAAAACGACATCGAGCTGGATGGACTCCGCATGCCCGTGTCCCAATACCCGGTACTGGATCTGAACGCGCAGCTGGTCCTGTTCCGGACTCACGATGGTGGATTCGACGCCGTTTCGTACCATTTCAATTGTCGTCATGGCTGCCGCCTGCTGGTTTGCCGTTTTCACAATCCTAGCGGATTGACGTCGGCGCGTTTGTCGGCGAATGCCGCATGCTGAGCCGTGAGCTGCGCCGCGTGCTCAATGCGGCGGGACCCGAGGGCGGCTGGCCTGACCAGCTCACACAGTGGGGCGTGGGCGCAGGTCGGTGGCCTGATCGTACAGGCCTGATCCGAGTTGCTCGCGCGGGAATATTGCGTGGGCGGCGATCCACTCGCGCGATGCATCGAACGCTTCCTGCGTGTAGGGCTCAAACACCAGCCGCTCTCCCGGACCCCAGCGCCTCGTGTCCATGAGAGCGTGATAGCGCAGCGGAAACTCGCGCTTGTAGTAGTGAGTGTAAAGCTCAGGACGAAGGTCGATGTCCCGCTGGGCGCGGCGTAGCCCGCGAAAGTACTTCTCGATGTCTTGCGGTTCTGCATTGCCGGCGATCATGGTTGCGATCATGAAGGTGGTGTCGATGATCTTGCGGAAGCCGAGCTGCTCGGCAAGGTAGTAGGGTCCGCTGAAGAGAGCTGCGGCCGGCAGCCGTCTCTCGAGCAGCAGCTCCATGCGCTTGAACAGCATGCCGTCATTGAAGGACAACCGTATCTGCTCGTGTGGCAGGTACTGCTCGAGCGCCTGCAGGCTCGAGTAGTGGCTGCCTGACTGGTAGCCGACCGAGATTGGAATGCCTGCCAGTTGCGAGGGTTCCTTTACGTCAGAGTCGGGCGCAACGAAGATACCGGCCGGAGCTACCGAGTAGGCGCGGGCATACAGCCTGCCATGACCGTTGGAAGCCGCAACGTTGACGGTCCAGTGACAGGCGCAGCTGACATCCGATGCGCGGCCTTCCTCGAGGGATTGGTACGCGCCGATTCTGGCGCCCTTGTCGTGAATCTTGCCGTCGGTCGTCTGAATTTCTTCGCGGAAGGCGTACTCGAGTCCCTCGGCTGCGAAGTATCCCTTTTCCTCTGCAACCCATTCCTGCAGGCGGAAATGGGGCTGGATGACGAAGCGGCTCATTGGGCGTTCTCCCGGCCTCAAACTCTGGAAAACTTTATGCGCGGCAGCCTGTGCGGCGCAAGAGGTATGATCAACCCGATGGCTGCAACGCTCAAGCTCCTGTCATCGATGGCGCCGCGCGAGATGCTGGCGGCCGCGATCAGCGCCTATCAGCAGGGCCATGCCGGCAGGCTCGAGGCGCAGGCCGCCGGGGGAGTCGATGTCGCGCGTCGCATTGGCGCCGGCGAGGCTGTCGACATAGTGCTCCTGTCGCGGGATGCGATCGACAAACTGGTCGATAACGGCCAGCTCACCGCGGACAGCCGCGTGGACGTCATGGCTTCGGAGATTGCAGTGGCAGTGCCGGCCGGTGCCGCGCACCCGAATCTTGCCGATGAGGCTGCCGTCAAAGCCGCGGTTGCCAACGCGCCGTCCGTCAGCTATTCGACGGGTCCGAGCGGACGCTATCTCGAAAAGCTGTTCGAGCGCTGGGGAATTCTCGATAGCCTGCGCGCGCGCATCGTCGTGCCGCCACCCGGGGTGCCGGTGGCGCGTCTGGTGGCAGGCGGGCAGGTCCGGCTGGGTTTTCAGCAATTGAGTGAGCTGCTGGGCGCGCCCGGCATCGAGATCGTCGGGCGGTTGCCAGCCGTAATCAATGAAATCACCACATTTACGGCGGCACTGACGCCGCATTGCGCGGATGTCGCCGCGGCACGCGAATTCCTGTCGTTTCTGTCCTCACCGGATCTGGACGCGATCAAGCATCGTCACGGCATGGCGTCCCCCCTCATCCTGAGCCGAATGCGCCTTTGATATGATGCGCCGTCATGGCTGATCCCATACTGCTGACGCCCGGCCCGCTCACCACGACCGCGCGCACGAAGTCGGCGATGCTGACCGACTGGGGCTCCTGGGACAGCGCTTTCAACGAGTTGACGGCCTCGGTCTGCCGCGATCTGCTCGCGATCGTGCATGGCGAGGAAACGCACGTGTGCGTACCACTGCAGGGCAGCGGCACGTTTTCGGTCGAGGCGGCGCTCGGCACGCTGGTTCCCAGGGGCGGCAAGGTGCTGGTGCCGGACAACGGCGCCTATTGCAAGCGTATCGTGCGCACACTGGGGTATCTCGGCCGTGAGGTCGTGGTGCTGGCGCTTGGGGAGGACCAGCCGGCCGATCCGGCCCGCATCGATGCGGCGCTGAGTGCCGACGTAGGCATTACGCACGTGGCCCAGGTGCACTGCGAGACCAGCGCCGGCATCCTCAATCCGCTGCCCGAGATCGCAGCCGTGGTCGCTGGCCGGGGCCGCAGGCTGATCGTGGATGCGATGAGCTCCTATGGCGTCATCCCGATCGATGCGCGCAGCGTGCCGTTCGACGCTCTGGTTGCGGCATCGGGCAAATGCCTCGAGGGCGTGCCGGGCATGGGGTTCGTGATCGCTCGCCGCTCGGAGCTGGCCGCGGCGGTGGGCAACTGCCATTCGCTGGCGCTCGATCTCACCGATCAGTGGCTCTACATGCAGAAGACCGGCCAATGGCGCTACACCCCGCCGACGCACGTCATGGCGGCACTGCGAGTGGCCATCGACCAGTACCGGTCCGAAGGTGGCCAGCCGGCACGGCTGGCACGCTACCGGCGCAACTGCGATAGCCTGCTCAGCGGCATGCGCGCTCTGGGGTTCGAATCCTTTCTGCCCTCGGCCGCGCAGGCACCCATTATCGTTACATTCCACGCTCCGCCGGATCCGGCCTACGAGTTCGGGGAGTTCTATCGCCGCGTGCGGGACCTGGGCTTTACCCTCTACCCGGGCAAGCTCACCAGCCTCGAGACCTTCCGTGTCGGCTGTATTGGTGCCATCGACGAGCAGGTGATGCGGGGCGCGGTGGCCGCCGTAGCGGAGGTGCTGCGGCAGATGGACATTCGGCAGATCCAGCGCGCCAAATCTGCCTAAAAGGCGTCGCGGCGGGCTGACGGATTCCTCCGATAGGCCTGCTTGTCGCGACGCGCTATATTCGGGTATGGGCCTTGGTGTTCCTGTATTGGACGAGGGGACCAGCGTGCGTGTCAGTCAAATCCTGCCCAGAAAGCGAGCGGGCTTCATCTGCGTCGAGCAATCGGCCACCCTGCGCGAGGCCGTCGCGCTCATGAAGCGCCACCGCATCGGATCGGTTCTGGTGGTCGAAGACGGCAATTGTCTGCTCGCGGTGTTGTCGGAGCGGGATGTAGTGCATGCGGTCGCATCCGAGGCTGGGGTGCTCGACAGGCCTGCGCTTGAGTTTGCGCACCGGGATGCTCCCACCGCCGCGCCCGACGACACGATTGACTCGGTCATGGAGCTCATGACCGCCACCCACGCCCGGCACATACCAGTGGTGC
>JBAUYT010000124.1:0-17881 GCA_049584935.1 Steroidobacteraceae bacterium | reverse complement strand
ACTCGACCCCGCCTGCGGGCAGGAGCAGCCTGAGGGCGTAGCACGCATCGACCCCGCCGCCTGTATCGGCTGTGCGCGTTGCCTGCCGGCCTGCCCGGTCGATGCCATCCTGGGCGCGCAGCATTACCTGCACACGGTTCTGGAGCGCGATTGCAATGGCTGCGAGCTGTGCGTGGCGGCCTGTCCGGTCGATTGCATCAGCCTGCACCCGCGCGGGCCGGCTCAGTCGCCGCCGTCGGCTGCCGACAACCGTCGCCGCTACGAGTTGCACCGATCGCGATTGCAGGCGGTCGCGCGCGAGCGCGCCCAGCTGCTCGCCGAGCGCAAGCGCACGCACCCGGTGCCATGACGCCGCAGCACGTCCGGCAGATCTTCAGCCATCTGCAACAAGACAACCCGCACCCCCGCAGCGAGCTGTTGTTCGACTCGCCTTTCGAACTGTTGATCGCGGTGATCCTGTCCGCGCAGGCCACCGACAAGGGTGTCAACCTCGCCACGCGCGAGCTGTTCCGACAGGCCCCGACGCCGGCGGCCATGCTCAAGCTCGGTCTCGCCGGGCTCAAGCGCCATATCCGCACCATCGGGCTGTACAACGCCAAGGCACGCAACATCATCGCCACCTGCCGGCAGCTGATCCAGCATCACGGCGGCGAGGTCCCGCACGATCGCGAGTCGCTCGAGCAATTACCTGGGGTCGGCCGCAAGACAGCCAATGTGGTGCTCAACACCGCTTTCGGTGAGCCCACGATTGCGGTCGACACGCACGTGTTCCGGGTCGCCAATCGTACCGGCCTCGCCCGCGGCGCCAATCCGCGCGCGGTCGAAGATGAGCTGCTGCGCGCCATCCCTGCGGAATTCATTCAGGATGCGCACCACTGGCTGATACTGCTCGGCCGCTACACTTGCAAGGCACGGGCCCCGGCGTGTCCGCGCTGCCCGATCCGGCGCTGGTGCGAGTACCCGGAGAAGACCCCGGCGTGACGCTGTTCCAGGATCAGAACCGCGAACAGCTGCGCGCCGCCTACCGGCAGGCCTGGCGCAGGCATTTGGCAGGACTGCCGCTGCAACCGTTCGAGGCGCAGCTGGTCGATGTCATTGCGGCCCACCCCGAATATCAGCCGCTGCTCGCCGATGACGACAGCGTCCAGCGAGAATTCGATGCTGCCGGCGGTCAGGGCAATCCATTCCTGCATCTGGGATTGCACATGGCGCTGCGCGAGCAGATCGCCACCGACCGGCCGGCGGGCATTGCGCTGATCCAGCGACGGCTGGCGACACGGCTCGGTGATGCGCACACGGCCGAGCATCGCATGATCGAAGTGCTGGGGCAGACTCTGGCCGAGGCGCAGCGCAGCGGCTTGCCGCCGCAGGAATCGCTCTACTTCGAACGGCTGCGGCGCTTGTGAGGCGGGCTCGTGCCGCTCACTCGATCCGGCCTTCGCCCGTTCCGAACAAGTTCGAGATCAGCCGCGCCAGCACGCTCAGCGCCAGCACGAACAGCGTGATCAGCAACGCTCCGGTCCAGGCGAGGGACTGCCAGTTCTTGTAAGGACTGGTGGCAAACTGGAAGATCACCACCGGCAGGTTGGCGATCGGCTGATTGAGCTTGGCGCTCCAGAACTGATTGTTGAGTGCCGTGAACAGCAGCGGCGCGGTTTCGCCGCTGATGCGCGCCACTGCCAGCAGCACGCCTGTCAGCAGTCCGCTGCGGGCCGCGGGATACACCACGCTGGTGATCGTGCGCCAGGGCTGCGCCCCGAGGCCGGCCGATGCTTGGCGCATGCTCATCGGGATCAGGCGCAGCATGTCCTCGGCGGTGCGCACGGTGACCGGGATGGCGATGATGCCGAGTGAGATGGCGCCGGCGATGGCCGAGAAGTGCCCCATCTGCAGCACCACCAGCGTATAGACGAACAGGCCGATGACGATCGACGGTGCGCTCAGCAGCACGTCGTTGATGAACCGGATGACGGTGCTGAGCTGCTTGCCGCGGCCGTATTCGGACAGATAGGTGGCCGCCAGGATGCCGATCGGCGCGCCGATTGCCAGGCCCAGCAACGTCATGACGACGCTGCCGTAGATCGCGTTGATGAGGCCGCCGCTGCTACCCGGCGCGGGAGTGTTCTGCGTGAACACGCTCCAGGTCATGCCAGCGAAGCCGCGCGAGAACAGCGTCCACAGAATGGCCGCCAGCGTCGCCAGGCCAAGTGCGGTCGCCAGACCCGAGGCGACCAGCGCCACTGCGGCGGTGATACGGCGGCGGCGCAGATTACCCCGGCTCATAATTGTGCACCGCGCGCTTCCAGGCGCAGCAGCAGCAGCCGCGCGGCCGCGATGATGATGAAGGTCAGCACGAACAGCAGCAGGCCCAGGGCGATCAGCGAGGAGGTGTATAGCTGGCCGACCGCCTCGGTGAACTCGTTGGCGATGCTGGCCGATATGGTGGTGCCGGGAGCGAGCAGCGATCCCGAGATGCGATGGGCATTGCCGACCACGAAGGTAACCGCCATGGTTTCTCCAAGCGCGCGCCCGAGACCGAGCATGATGCCGCCAACCACGCCGGCGCGTGCATTCGGCAGCACCACGTCCCAGATGACTTCCCATTGCGTGGCCCCCAGGCCATAGGCGGCTTCCTTGAGCGAGCGCGGCGTCGACAGGAACACCTCACGCATCACCGAAGTGATGAACGGCAGCACCATCACCGCCAGGACGAAACCCGCTGTCAGCAGGCCGATGCCGAACGGCGGTCCACGGAACAGCTTGCCGACGATCGGCAGATCACCGAACACCTCGATGAGCCAGGGCTGGATGTGGTGCTGCAGCACCGGGGCGAGTACGAACAGGCCCCAGATGCCGAAAACTATGCTCGGCACGGCGGCCAGCAGCTCGATACAGGTGCCGATCGGCGCACGCAGCCACACGGGGCAGGTTTCGGTCAGGAACACGGCGATGCCGAAAGCCACTGGAATCGAAAGAATCATGGCGATCAGCGAGGTGATCACCGTACCGTACAGGGCTGCAAACGCGCCGAACTGTTCGGTTACCGGATTCCAGATGGTGTTGGTCAGGAAGCCGAAGCGGAAGGTCCTGAGCGCCGGCCAGGCGCCATAGGCGAGGGCAATCAGCACCCCTGCCAACAATGCCAGTACCAGCAGCGCCGCCGAGGTCGCCATCAGACGGAACAGCCGCTCCGTACGCGCCTCGCGGCGCAACTGCACCTTGTACGGGACCGTCACCGCAGCCATGCGCGCACTCTACCTCACCCGGCGGACCGCGCCTCGAGCCCGCCGGTGCGGCGGGGAATTCGGACGCTTACTTCGCCGGCCAGACCGGCGCGCCGTTCACTTTAATGGAGTCCTGCCAGGTCTTCTCGACCAGCTTGATGACGTTGGCGGGCAGCGGCACATAGTCCAGACCCTCCGCGAGCGCCTGCCCCTGGGTATAGGCCCAGTCGAAGAACTTGAGCGCGGCCTGCGTGTTGCTGTCCTTGCCGTCGGCATGTACCAGGATGAAACTGGCCCCGGTGATCGGCCAGCTTGCCGGCCCAGCCTGATTGGTCAGAATCAAATAGTAGCCCTCGGCGTGCGCCCAGTCGGCACTGGCAGCGGCGGCCTGGAACGTCTTGGCATCCGGAGCCACCAGCTTGCCGTCCTTGTTGACGAGCCGCGCGTAGGTCATGTTGGTCTGCTTGACGTAGGCGTATTCGACGTAGCCGATCGCGCCGCTGGTCTGCGTGGTCTGATTGGCGACGCCCTCGTTGCCCTTGGCGCCGATGCCGACCGGCCACTGCACCGAGGTATTGGCGCCTATGGCCTTGGCGAATGCTGGGCTCACCTGCGAGAGGTAGTTGGTGAACAGGAAATTGGTGCCGGAACCGTCCGAGCGGTACACCGGTGCGATGTCCAGCTTCGGCAGGTTCAGCGACGGATTGAGCTTTTTGATGGCGGGGTCGTTCCAGCGTGAGATCTCGCCCTGGTAGATGCTCGCGAGTGTCGGACCGTCCAGCACTAGGTCACCGGGCTTGACTCCCGGGATGTTCACGACCGGCACCACTCCGCCGATGATCTGCGGCCACTGCACCAGTCTGTTCTGCTTCAGATCGGCGGGCTCGAGCGGTTTGTCCGACGCCCCAAACGTGACCGTCGAGGCTTCGATCTGCTTGATACCGCCGCCCGAACCGATCGACTGGTAGTTCAGACCGATGCCGGTCTTCTGCTTGTACGCCTCAGCCCACTTGGCGTAGACCGGATAGGGAAAGGTCGCCCCGGCGCCCGAGATGTCGTCAGCGCGCACCGGGACCATCCAGGCACATAAGAGCGCCACAGCGCCCATGGCGGAAGCCAAACGAACGAATCGATGCACGGTCCAGTCTCCTGACGGGTGGGGATAGGGAGATTCCGTGGCGTATTCAGCCCTCTGCATGTTGCAGGCAGATGACTACGCGGCGCCGCGCCGCCCATGCGGACCCGGGCGGGCTGGGCCCCTTGTTAAAGATACCGGAGATCGGTGCGGGCAGCGAGTTCCCGCGCATTGCGCCGGCACCTTTTGCGCAGGCACGCTATATATGAAAGAATATAACGAGTGGCAACGCAAACCCATGCCGAGGTTTCGACACCCCTTCTGAAACCCGCCCACGGTTGGTAGTCGTCAACGCAATGGCGGATCAGACGCAGGCGCGGAAAAGCTCCATCAACCGTCGCGTCGCCAACCTGCCTTCGAATAATTCGCTTTTGTGATGCTTTCGTCCAGAGGGATGTAAAAATGCGGCCTGCTTGGTACTGTGCCCTTGTCGCCGTTGCAGCAACTTTCGCCCTCGGCCAAACGGCGAGCGCTGCAGGCGCAGAGCCGGCGTCATCCGTTCCGCCTGCCGACAGGGCTTGCGGCACCTTCCGGGATTTCGTCTCCACCGATTGCCCGCTTACGTGGTACGGCATCACGGCTTACGGCACCTATGACATCGGCTTGGGCTGGGTTAGCCATGGATTAGCGGAAAACGGCTATAACTATGAAGGCGAATCGCTGGTCAATCGGAACGGCAATCACGCGCAATTCCTGATTGCACCCAACAACCTGTCGCAGACGGGACTGGGCATCAAGATCAAGGAAGAGTTCATGCCCGGGTGGTCGGTTGTGGGAAACGCTTCCACTGGCTTCAACCCGCAGTCCGGCCAGCTCGCCAATATGGCGGCAACCAACACCATCAACGGCGGCCTGCCCCGGGGCGCCTATTCGATCACCGGCGACGGCGCGCGCGCGGGTCAACCCTTCAATGATGAGCTGTATGGCGGTGTATCGTCGGCGAATTTCGGCACGCTGACATTTGGTCGGCAGAGGGCCCTCGGTACGGATGCAATGCTGCTTTACGATCCGGCCAGCGGCGCCTACGCCTTCTCGTACATTGGGTATAACGGCACCATGGCCGGCGGCGGCGACACCGAGGACACTCGCTGGGATGACGCCGTGAAATACCGCCTCAGCTATGGTCAGACCCATTTCGGCGCAATGTACAAGATCGCCGACGGCTCAGGCGGCTGCTACTCCACCTCCGGAATCTGGAGTGCCGCCAACTGTACGGCCGAGCAGGCGCACAACACGGCCTATGGCTTCGATCTGGGTGGACAGTACGACAAGTTCTCCGCCGAGGTGGTTTTCCAGCGTAACAACCAGGCGATCAGCGTAGTCAACCCATTGCTCGGACCTCAAAGTCCGACGCAGCCGTACCAGTCGACTCTCGATAGCATCAATACAAACCCCATCTCCGGAAATAACCTGGTAGCGACGAACAACACTGAATATGGCATCGTCACCGATAACACCGCCATCATGGCGGCCGCCAAGTACACGTGGAACCAGTTCAAGTTCTTCGCCGGCTACGAACACGTTCGCTACACCAACCCGGCTTACCCGCTGGGCGTGGGCGCATCGGCTCAGGGCGGTTACGTCTTGAGCGGTGTGGAAGACGACAATCTTGATTCGCCGAAGATTGTGCAGATCTGGTGGACTGGCGCCAAATACGCTTTAGACAGCAAAACCGACATCACCGTGGCTTGGTATCATCAGCTGCAGAACGACTTTCGCATTCCGTCGACCTGCTCGATCGACGCCGGTTTCCGCAGCTCCTGCGCAGGCACCCTTAACGAAGAGTCGCTCTACGTGGATCATCACTTCACTAGGCGATTCGACGCCTATGCGGGGGTCGCGTACTCCTACGTCAGCGGCGGGCTCGCCATCGCCATTCCTCACGGCCCCGGCGTCCCCTATAACTACGACAGCAATTTTGCTCCCGCGATCGGTGGACGTTTCAGCTTCTGATCGAGATGCGCGCGCTGTGGCCCGCCTGTTTCTAAACGATCTGTTGATACAACGAATAGCGGCGCCGCTCGCGTACCCCGCGGCAGCCGTCAGGGACCGGGCTGCATCGGGCCGGACCGCTGCTGCGGATCGTTGTTGCTCAGCAGGCGACGGAACATGGCGATGGCCGCGGGCTCGGGTAGGCGGATACGTGGAATGTCCTGATAGTTCTCCCAGCCTCCGCCGAGTGCGCGGTACAGGTAGATCAGCGCATCGGCGGCACTCTGTTCCGCCGTTGTATAGTCAGCCTCGATGGCATATTCCTGCCGTTCCGCGTCTACGACGTTCAGGAAGTCGGTGAGTCCGCGGTTGTAACGCTTCTGCGCCAGTTCCACCGCCCGCGCGCTCGCATTCATGGCCTGCACCAGGTTGTCCAGGCGCTGCGTCTGTGCGCCATAGCTTGCGATGGCCTCGTCCGCATCCTCCACGGCACCGATGATGGTCTTCTTGTAAGCCACGAGCTGCTCGTGTGCCTGCAGGTCCGCTATGTTGACCTTCGCATCGAGTGTGCCGAAATCGAGCAGCGGCCAGTACAGCGACGGGCCGAAATCCCAGATGTGCGTACCGTGCATGCCGATCGTGCCAGACTGCGTACCGATGCCACCGTCGAGGGCGACCTGCGGGAAGAGCGCTGCCGTTACGACGCCGATGCCCTCGGTGGCCACCGCGAGCTGATCCTCGGCAACAGTGACGTCGGGGCGCCGCTTGAGGAGTTCCAGCGGCAGGCCGGCCTGAACGGACTGCGGCAGCTCTGGCAGCTTGCCCACCGCTGACAGCTCGGACGCCAGATTCTCCGGATACTGACCCAGCAGCACTGCGATCCGATATCGAGTGCTGGTGATCTCGCTCTGCAGCAGTGGCAGTTCGCCAAGCAGGGTTTCGTACTCGCGAATTGCCAGTTGCAGATCATATTCGTTGGTCAGACCACGATCGAACCGCGCCTGCTCGAAGTCGCGCGATTGCTTCGCGGAGTCGATGTTCCCCCGCAGGATGATGAGCCGCTGCTGCTGGCCACGCAGATCGACGTAGTTGCGGGCCACGTCCGAGATGACACCGATCAGCACGGCACTTCGCGCCGCCGCAGCCGCTCGCACGTCATACCGGCCGGCCTGGATAGCGCGACGATAACCGCCGAACAAGTCCAGCTCCCAGCTGGCCGCAAATCCGGCGACCTGCCGGACTTGTGGGAGATTACCTTTGTTGTCGCCGGCCCTTAGCGGAGGCAGGGCGCCAGCGCGTGTCGCATCGCTACCGGTGCCCTTGCCGGCGGCCACGCTGGCAGCCGCTTCGGGCAGCGCCCCGCCGATGAGCATTGCCTCCTGCTGCCGCACCTCCTGCAATCGGGTCAGCGCAATTTCCACGTCCGGATTAGCGTGAACGGCACGCTCGATCAGCGAGTTGAGTTCGGGGTCGTTGAAGGAGAGCCACCAGCGGCTCAGGTCCACGCGCTGATCACTTGCCATGGCAGGCGACTGTTCCGCTGGAGCGCTGGCGAACGCCGCGGGCGCATCGTTGCGCGGCTCATGGTAATTCGGCCCAACGGCGCACGCGCCCAGAAACAGGCCGAGCAAGCCGACACCTGTGGCCCGCAGTGCCTTCATTCGCGCGCCTGCATGGCGGCGCTTTGCTTGCCATTGCCTTGGTCGCCGCCGGCAATACGCACCTTTTCGCCATCGACGATCTGATTGCTGATATTGAGAACCAGCCGCTCGCCGTCCGAAACGCCGGAGCTGAGCTCGACCTTGTCGCCATCATCGCGTCCGATCGTCACCGCGCGGAAGTGCACCGCGTCGTCTGCGCCCACGACTGCGACCTTCGGCCCGGTCGGGGTGAACATCAGCGCCGCGGCGGGGACCTGGCTCAAGTCGGCATTCGACAGCGCAAATGCCACCTTGACGTAAAGACCCGGCACCAGGCGTCGATCCGGATTCGGAATGTCAACCTCGGCACGAAAGGTACGCGCCTCAGGGTTGATGGCGCTCGAGGTTCGCGTGATGGTGCCATCGATGGGCTGGTTGCCCGCCACTGAATCGGAAGTAATCTGCGCCTTGACTCCCGGTCGCATCAGATCGGCCGCGGCCGACTGCGGCACGTCGACAAAGACGCGAATGGGATTATCCTGCGTCATACGATAGAGCAGCGTGGTATTGCTCGAACTGCCGGCGGTGACGAGATTGCCGATGTCGATACGCCGCTCGATGATGGTACCGTCATAAGGTGCGGTGACCCGCTTGAACTGCTCGAACGCGGACAGGCGATCGACATCCGCCTGGTCAAGCTGGACCTGCGCCCGCGCGGCGGCCAGCTGCGCTTCGGCGGAGGCATCGCCGGCCTTCTTGTCCTCTCGCTCCTGCTCAGATACGACGCCCTTGGGCGAGTCGCGCCAGCGCTCGTAGGTGCTGCGCGCAAACGTCGCATCCGCCTGTTTGACTTTGACCTGCGCCTGCGAGACCTGCAGCTTGGCCCTGGAGGCGGCCAACTGCGCGTCCAGATCCGGGGTATCGATCAACGCGAGCACCTGTCCACTCTTGACGTGATCGCCAATGTCGACATACCACTTTGCGACGTAGCCGTCCACGCGCGCGTAGATCGTGCTCTCGTACCAGGCGGCTGTCTCACCGGGCAGCGACAGGCTCCCGGAACCGCTCTTGCCACTGACCTGTACGACGTCGACGGCTGGCGCCGTTGCCGTGTCCAGCCGCGTCTGGCGTGCCAACGCATGCTCATGATGCATTTTGAATAGATGCATGATCAAAAAGGCACACAGCAGCACGATCGTGAATACGATAGCTGCGCGCTGCAGGCCCCCACCCATGTCAGTGACTGGCAAGAGGTTCTCCCTGGTTCAAACTCGAGGCGGCGACCGGCTTCTGCCGCCGCAGCAGCCGATACACCGTGGGTACGAAGACGAGCGTTGCAAACGTGGCGAACAGCAAGCCGCCGATGACCGCGCGGGCCAGTGGCGCATTCTGCTCGCCGCCTTCACCAATGCCGAGCGCCATCGGAATCATGCCGAGAATCATGGCCCCGGCGGTCATGAGTACGGGCCGGATTCGCGTGTAGCCGGCGCTCGCCGCCGCCGCGTGCGGGTCATCACCGGCCGCCATGCGCTGATTGGCAAAGGTGACGACCAGGATGCTGTTCGCGGTGGTGAGCCCGATGCACATGAGCGTGCCCATGAGCGCCGGCACGCTCAAGTGTGTGCCGGTCAGATACAGCATCCACATCACGCCGCCGAGCGCAAACGGCACTGCCATGAGCACGATCAGCGGATCGAGCCAGCTCTGGAAATTGACGACCAGAAACAGGTAGACCAGCACTACCGCCAGCGCCATGCCGGAGAACAAGCCTGCATAACTCTCGCGCATGGTCTCCACTTGGCCACTTAGCGTGATGTGGATTGCCTTCGCCGCCGGAGGCTGATCGGCGGTAATGACCTTGTCGATGTCGGCGGCAGCGGCATTGAGATCACGACCCTGCACGTCCGCATCGACGTCGAAGACGGGACGTATGTTGAGCTGCGACAGCACTAGCGGTGCAGCGCTGCGAGTGAACTTTGCGACATTCATGAGCAGCTCGCCGGGTGCACCGTGGGTCATGGGCGTCAGCGGCATGGTCCACAGGTCATGGGTCGAGTCGATGCGATAGGTGGGCAACTGCACCACCAGCGGGTAGCTGACGTTATTGTGCGGATCCACCCAGAAGTTCGGCGCGCTCTGAGCGCTGCCGTTGGTGGTGATGAGCACATCGTTGGCCGCCGAGCGCTGCTGCAGCCCGACTTGCTGCGCTAGCGAACGGTCGACGTCGACAGCTATTGTCGGTGCGTCGTTGACCTGGAACACGTGCGCATCGACCACGCCCGGCACGCGCTGCAGATCGTGGGAGAGCTTGCCTGCCAGCGCATAGGCCTGATCGGAATCCGGGCCGCTGACGCGGATGTCGATCGGTGCGGGCTGTCCGAAGTTGAGCACCTGATCGACGATGTCGGCCGGCTGGAAGAAGAAGGTCATCTCCGGAAAGCGGGCCGGCAACTCCCGGCGCAGCCGGGCCATGAGCTCGGCGGTGGGCGTATGCTTTTGCTTGAGCGAGATCAGAATCTCACCGTCCATCGGACCGACGGTCGCCGAATCGCTCAGTGCGATGTTCATGCCGCTGTACGGCAGTCCGATATTGTCGAGGATGGTCTCCACCTGTCCGCCGCCGGCGATCTCGCGAATCGCACTCTCTACCCTCGCAAAGTCCTGCTGCGTCGTCTCCAGTCGCGTGCCTGGCGGTGCGCGCACGTGCAGGCGCATCTGGCCGGCGTCGACCTGAGGGAAAAAGTCGCGTCCGAGACCGGGAAACAACAGCAGCGAACACGCAATCAGCAGCGCGAAGAATACGACCGTACGCAGCGGTTCGTTCAGGGTCCAGCCAAGCGCATTACGGTAGCCTTCGCGAAAGCGCTCGAAGCCGCGGTTGAACGCAAGATGCACCCGCATGACGGGATTGCCCGTGCGGCCGCTCGGCGGCTGCTCTCCGGGCACCTCGCCGCTTACCGCCTCGGCCTGCGCCGGCCCGTGCCCGACGACCTGCGAGCGCATAAGGTACAGAAACAGCACCGGAACCATCGTGAAGGACAGCACCAGGCTCGCGAGCAACGCCACGCAGACAGAGAGTGACAGCGGCGAGAACAGGTACTTGGCGGTCCCCTGCAGCAGGAACACCGGTACGAAGACGATACAGATGCACAGTGTTGCGAGCGAGGTTGGAATCGCGACTTCACTGGCGCCGTCGATGATGGCCTGCTCAAGCGGCTCGCCGAGCCCGACGTGCCGCTCGATGTTTTCGATCACCACCGTGCTGTTGTCGACCAGGATACCGACCGCAAGGGCAAAGCCGCCCAGCGTCATGGTATTGAGAGTCTGGCCGCCCGCATACAGGATCAGCAGGGCAGTGATGATCGAGAGCGGAATGGCTGCCAGAATGATGAGCGTAAGGCGCCAGTTGCCGAGAAACAGCATGATCATCAGTGCCGTGAGGACGGCCGCCATGAGGCCGCCCATCTTGACGCTCGATAGCGCGGCATTGACGAAGATCGATTGATCGAAGATCGGCTTGATGGTAACGCTCGACGGGATGACCCGGCGGATGTCGCCGAGCGCCTCTCTCACCCCGGAGATGACGGCCAGCGTCGACACCCCTCCGGTCTTGCGGATTGTGATCAGCGCGCCGGGGGTGCCGTCCACCGAGACCGAGTTCGTTTGGACCTGGAATCCGTCGTGCACGTGTGCAATGTCGCGCATGAACACGGTCTTGCCCTGCACCTGAGCGACCGGGAAGGCATTGATCGAATCGATGACGTTCGGGCTGTTGTTCATCGACAGCTCGTAATCCTTGCTGCCGATCTTGACGTCACCGGCCGGCAAGATGACGTTCTGACGCTGCAACGCGTCGCTGACCTGGGATGGCGACAGCCCCCGCGCCGCCAGGGCGTCGGCGTCCAAGTCGGCCATGATCACGCGCGGCTTGCCACCGTAGGGCTGCGGCACTTCGGCACCGTGCACCACCGCGAGGTCGGGGCGAATGATGTTCTGGCCCAGATCGTTGAGCTTGGTGTCGGGCAGCGTCTTGCTCGACAGGCTCAGCTGGATGATCGGCACGTCCGTGGCACCGTAGCGGATCACGAGCGGTGGCGTGATATTGGGCGGCATGTACTTGAGCACCACCAGCGCGCTGCTGGCCAGCTGAGAGACCGCCCGACTGACGTCCGCGCCCTCGTGCAGGTAGACCTTCTCCACACCGACCCCGACGTAGCTCGTGGCCTCGATGCGCGCGATATCATCGACCAGCGACGCCATCTGCCGCTCATGCAGCGAGAGGATGCGATTCTGAATGTCCCGAGCGCTCATGCCGTTGTAGGTCCAGACCACGCTGACCACCGGAATGTTGATCTCCGGAAAGATGTCGACCGGCATGCGATGCCCAGCGCCGACGCCGAGCAGGCAGACCAGAATCAACATGGCCGCAACCGTGTATGGATGCCTGAGAACGAAACGGACCAGGGACATGATCTCGATACCTCGGGTGTAGCCGGCTAGTCCTGTGCGCCGCCGCTCTGCGTTTCGCGTACGCAGTAACCGACGCCACGCACCGTATGGATGAGCTTCACCGGAAACGGGTCGTCGACCTTGCGGCGCAGATGTCGCACGTAAACGTCGACGATGTTGGTAACGCCTTCGAAGCTCTGGTCCCAAACATGGTTCAGAATCATCCCCCGGGACAGCACGCGATTCGGCGACGACAGAAGGTACTCCAGCAACGCATACTCCTTGTGCGTCAGCTCGATGCGCTCGCCAGCGCGATGCACCTCGTGCGTCAGCCGGTTCACCTCCAGATCGGAGAGCAGAATCACGTCGGTATGCTCGACGGGGGTGCGCCGCAGCAGCGCCTTGATGCGGACCAGCAGCTCGGCGAAATCGAACGGCTTGGTCAGATAGTCATCGGCGCCAGCCTCGAAATGTACGACCTTGTCCTCGGTTGTATCTCGCGCGGAGACCACCAGTACCGGCAATGATGCGTCGGACTTGCGTGCGATCCGCAATAGCTCCGACCCGCTCAGCAATGGCAGCATCAGATCGATGATCAGCAGATCGTACTGGTGCGTCGCCAACAGCTCGCGGCCGCTCAGACCATCGTTCGCCACGTCGACGATGAAGCCCTCGCCACGTAACGTGCGCGCCTCTATCTCGGCCAGCTTACGGTCGTCTTCGACGATGAGCAGTCGCATGCGGTTCTCTTCGGCGACCGACATCTCATCGCAATTGCATTAGAGATGGGTTAGGTCTGCATTAAATCCTTCTAATGCCCGCCTGAAGTGACCAGAGATCGAGAACGGGATCACAGTCCATGCCCGGCGTACGCCAGAGGCGGCGCACCGAGACCGGGCGTCCGGGCGCGGGGCAACTCGCAGGGCGCGGGAGGTTTGCTGCCGTTCAGGCCTCGTAGTCGGCCGCTATTGTCTCGTCGACCGGCGGCGCCTGACTTAGCGCCCGGAACAGCAGCGTCAGGATTACCGCTACAGCGAGATTGAGCAGCAATGTATAGAACGCCGTGTAGCCGGGAAATTTATGGCTCCCGAACGCGAGCGGATACGCCGGCGCCAGGTTGGCCGCCACCGCCATCGCCGTGCCGGTATAGATTCCGACGGCCCAGCCGATCAGCAGCGCCCACGAATTGAACCAGCGGGTATAGACCCCGAACATGACGGCCGGCAGTGTCTGGATGATCCAGATGCCGCCGAGCAGCTGCAGCTGAATGGCGTACTTGGTCGGCACGAACAGTATGAACACCAGGGCGCCCAGCTTGACGATCAGCGATACCCATTTCGCCATCTGCGCTTCCTGCCTGTCGGTTGGATTGCGGTTGATGAACTCGCGATGGATGTTGCGCGTATAGAGATTGGCCGCGGCTATCGACATGATTGCCGCAGGGACCAGCGCGCCAATGCCGATGGCCGCAAACGCCACGCCGACGAACCATGACGGGAAGCTGTGCAGCAGCAGCGCCGGCACCGCAAAGTTGTTGCCGAATTGTTTGAACCCGGCTGCAAACTCCGGCAGCTTGTCGACCCCGGCGGCAATGGCGAAGAAACCGAACAGGGCCAGCAGGCCCAGCATGAACGAGTAACCGGGCAGCATGGCGGCGTTGCGGCGGATGGCCTTGCCGCTGCTGGCGCTGAGAATGCCGGTCATCGAATGCGGATACAGGAACAGCGCCAGCGCCGAACCCAGCGCCAGGGTCGCGTACGTGCCATATGCCCCGGTTGAATTGGCGTCGGGTATCGCCAGCAGGATCTTCTTGACGGGCACGGCCTCGAAGATCTTGCCGAAGCCGCCGAGCTGGATCGGAATGGCGATAACGGCGGTGAACGCCGTAATGTAGATGAGAATGTCCTTGACGATGGCGATCGAGGCCGGCGCGCGCAGGCCGCTCGAATACGTGAATGCGGCCAGCACCAGGAACGCGATCAGCAGCGGCAGATCGGCGGCCAGGCCGGTGCCCGAGATGCCGAGCGCACCCACCACCACCTGTATGCCCACGAGCTGCAGCGCAATGTACGGCATGGTCGCTACGATGCCGGTGATGGTGATGGCCAACGCAAGCCAGCGGTTGCCGAAGCGGCCGCGCACGAAGTCCCCCGCCGTGATGTAGCCCTTGCGGTGGCACACGTGCCAGAGCCGCGGGAACACCAGGAACAGGAACGGATAGATGACGATGGTGTAGGGGACGGCGAAGAAGGCCATGGCACCGGCGCCGAATGCCAGCGCCGGCACGGCGATGAAGGTGTAGGCCGTATAGAGGTCTCCGCCCACCAGGAACCAGGTAACCATGGTTCCGAAGCGGCGGCCACCCAGTCCCCACTCATGCAGCAGGTCCAGGTCTCCCCGGCGCCAGCGGGCTGCGGCAAATCCGAGCCAGCTGATGAATCCGAACAGCACAACGAAAATGATCAGCGCAACCCAGTTAATGCCCTGCACGTCGCCGCTCCCCTGGATGCTGGTTGTTATCGGTACTTGGCGGTCGCGAAATAGATAACGGCCGTCATCAGCGCGCTGATGAACACCCACGCCAGCTGGTACCAGTAAAAGAACGGGAGTCCGAGCAGCGTGGGCTCCACGCGGTTGTAGAACGGTGGCCACAGCACCGCGATGAACTGCAGCAGGAACAGCAGGTACCACCAGCGCCGGGTGCCGCCTTTTTTTTGTTCGGTAGTCATGTCGCGCCTCTCCGCCCTTAGGCGTGGACGAATGTATACCGGTGGCGCAGCGCTTGCCAGTCGGCACGCGGTCCGGGGTCAGCTCTCGAAGGGATGGGGACGCAATCGGTCGCAACCGGCCCCGGGTCGGACGCCCGGGGCCGGATTTGACGAGTCAAAGGCTCGTTTACGAGCCGATCAGAAGCGGAAGCGGAAGCCGACGGTCGGGTCTATATCCGTGGTTTGGAGATCGTAACCACTGGCGAGACCGTCGTACACGGCGGTGTACATTGCGCCAAGGTACATGTCGAAGCGCTTGGTGAAGCGATAGTCGGCCGAGAAGGACGCGGCCACCTCGTGCCCGCTGCAGGCGCCGGAGATGGTCGACGAACAGCCAGCATCCGCCCCCGCGGCGTAGCTGTTCTGCGAGTAGCCGTAGAACGCCGCCGTCAGGTCCAGCTTGGACAACACGGTGTATTTGACACCGCCCCAATAGACCTGAAGGATCTTGTTGTTCGGAAATGCCGTGTTGTTGACGAATGCCAGCTTGTAGCCACCGATGTCGTCGAAGCCGGCGGCCAGCGGCGTCTCCGGATTCTTGAACATGATGTGCTCGTAGCCGCCATACACCTTCAGGTTCAGGTCGCCGAAGTTGTACAGGGCCATCAAGGCAAAGGTGGTGTTGTCGGAGACCGTGCCCGTCAGCGAGTTGCTGACCGAGTAGCCGAGCGTCGGCAGTTCCGCGACCTGCGCCGCGCTGAGCGCACCGGCGGCCACGGCATCCCGCACCTTGTAGAAATAGGCGTCGATCGACGCCCCCATCAGCTCGGCACCCAGCTGAGCCTGGAAGACGGTGTTGGCCGCACCGCTGGCGCCATTGAATTTGTACTCGGCCCCGACGTGGAAGCCGTCGATCGTGTGGGCGTACTTCAGTGAGTTGTCCACACGCCGATCCTGCGTATCGCCGCCGCCCGCGGTGGTGCCGGACAGGCCGATGAGCGAAAACGCCTGCGAGGCGCCCTGCGGATCGTACTTGGCCACGCCATCTGCCATGAACGTGTTCTGTCGACCGAACGTGATTGAACCGAACGTGGCCGAGCTCAGGCCGATGAGCGACTGCTCGAACGCCTGACCTGCGATGCTCGAATCGAGGTTCGTGGTCTGCTTGGCTGCAGCGCGCCCATTGTTCTGCGCCAGCGACTTGAGCGCATCGCTGATGTTTCCGGTGGTCGGGTTGAAGTAGGTCTCGAGGCGGAAAATGGCATTCCAGTCAGTGACGCCCAGCGCCTCGATGCCCTGCAGGCCGATGCGCGACTGGCTGAGGTTGCTCGAGGTGGCTCCAACCTGCGAGCCGTTGCTGTTCTTCTGCACGATGTCGGCGCTGTTCGCGGGAAAGTAATCGTTGAAGGGCGCGCCGTGGCTCTCATACTGCAGACCGGCGTCGACGATGCCATAGAGTGTGACGCCGTGAATCGTCAGGCTGCTATCCGCTGGCTGTGGAACCGGACCCGCCGCGCTTTGCGCCTGCGCGGCGCCGGTCAGTAAGGATCCCAGCAACAGGGCCCCGCCCGCCACGGCGCGTCCCCGCCGACCCTGTGGCATCAAAGTTCTGGCTAACGAAAACGCGTTCACGTTGCTCACCGCTCGTGCTCCTGAATTGGTTGGGACCATTAGGTCTTGTTAGATATTTAAGACATTCTCATCGGGCGATAGCACCCGGTCAAGAGGAAGGCGTTTCTTTTATACAACACTGGCCGCGGGCGAAGATTCTGCCTGGGGTACTGCGTGGACTTGGAAACGCTCCCTGCCGGCTGCAGTTTGCGCCACGCTGATTTCGGCGCCGGGACAGTCGTGTTGCAAATGGATGACAATCAACGGCCACGCCGAGGGATCAGCGGACCAGGAGCTCACGAGATGCGGCTTAGTGGCCGCGGCTAAGTACTTGGCAAGAGTCGAGGAATTCGCGGCGTCCCGGCTCTGAATCGATTTCCGCAGCGAGCAGCCGCACCAACTCTGCCAGCTCAATCGCCTGAGTCGATGCCCTGCGTACCATGTAGCGCGCCACCGGGCCGACATGGGCCGCTAGCTCGCGCTCGATGGCACGGAGCTCGGCCTCGGTAAAGCGCACTGGCCCACCCTTCGACGGGTCAGCCGGGGGCTCCGCGGTACCGCCTGGGGGCGCCTGCAACAGCGCGCGCACCCGGGCGCAGATACGGTCGCCGTGCGCCTCGAGCGGACCCGGAAAAGCATCGAGCCACTGCTGGGTACTGAGGAAGTACTCGAGGCTCCCGGTGGGCAGTACGTTCTCGATCCGCAACGGCAGCAGCGTTATTTTCCGATGGACTGCGCGCTCGACCTCGCGACGCACGTGCGGGGAGCCGTTGGCGCCGGCGGAGAACAGCAGCAGCATGATGCGGCAGCCCGCAATGGCATCGAGGATTTCCTGGGCCCAGTCCGCCGCCGGTGAAATGTCGCGCGGCGCAATCCAGCAGCGCAGACCCGCTGCCTCGAGCCGGCAGGTCAACGCCAGCGCCGGTTCGCGGTCCGCCTGCGCATAGCTGACGAACACGTCGTGCGGCATCAGCGTGGCCCGTCGAGCATCCGGAAAGCCTTGTCGAGGCTGATGCGCAGGCGGTTGAACGAGCGTCCCAGCGTCGCGATTTCCCTGCCACCGGTTACCGGAAACTCGGGCGCACTGCTGTCTCCGCGACTGAGCCGATCGGCCAGCTCTGCCATATGCCGCACCGGCCGCACCACCAGCCAGTAGAGCACCGCGTTCGCAGCCAGCAGCAG
>JBAUYT010000123.1:0-25641 GCA_049584935.1 Steroidobacteraceae bacterium | reverse complement strand
CTGCGGCCGCGACTGCGAAGCCGTCTGCGGCAGCAGCCAAGCCGCAGCCCGCCAGCGCGACGGTCGCGTCGGCTGGCCACGCGGGCAGCGGCGGCTGGAGCGTGCAGCTCGGGCTGTTTGCGCAGCATGACAACGCTGAACGCATGCTGCGTTCGGCGCAGGCCAAGGGCTTCTCGGTCAGCGTATCCGACAAGGACGCCAAGGGCCTGTATCACGTCCAGGTTGTAAATCTGACCGACCGCGCCGCCGCGCTGGTCATGCAGGGCCGACTGCACGATCAGGGCTTTGCGGCCGCCGTGGTGCCGCCGCGTTGACCCGTACAAGTGTGAATTGAAGCCCCGCGACGATCGCGGGCAACGCTAGAATCGCGCGCATGAACTGGCTGGACTACCTGCTGATCGCCCTGGTGGCAGTCTCCACCATCGCTGGCCTGATGCGCGGCTTGCTGCGCGAGGTCATTTCGCTTGTGACCTGGGTCACAGCGGTCTGGCTGGCATGGCGTTTCGCCGGCGTGGTTGAGCCGCATCTCGGCGGCCTGCTCGCCTACGAGGGTGTGCGCATCTGGGCGGCGCGCGCCATCGTATTCATCGTGGTGCTGCTGCTCGGCTCGGCCATCGCGCTGATCGTCAACCGGTTGGTGCGGCTGTCGCTGTTCAGCGGTACCGACCGCGCCTTCGGCGCCGCTTTTGGGCTGCTGCGCGGGCTCATCATGCTGGGTGTGTTTGTCATCCTGTGTCACGCCGTGCGCCTGGAGGGCGAGTCCTGGTGGCGTGGCTCCTTGCTGGTGCCGTATGCCGAGCATGTGGCGAATGTGCTGCGGTCGATGGTCGGCGAGCGTAAAATAGTGGCTGGGAATTCGGCTACGGCGACACTCTAGATGTCGCCAAGGATCAGGGCTCAACCATGTGCGGTATCGTCGGGGTGGTCGGCACCAGCCCGGTCAATCAGCGTCTCTACGATGCGCTGACGGTTCTGCAGCATCGCGGTCAGGACGCCGCGGGCATCATGACGGCGTTCGAGGGTCGGCTCTGTTCTCGCAAGGGCGCCGGCCTGGTGCGAGACGTGTTCGAGCAGCAGCACATGCTCGAGCTGGCCGGCAATGTCGGTATCGGCCATGTGCGCTATCCCACGGCCGGCTGTGATGCCGCCTCGGAAGCGCAGCCCTTCTTCGTCAACGCTCCTTACGGCATCTGCCTGGCCCACAACGGCAACCTGACCAATTCGCAGGAGCTGGCCGAGGTGCTGATCCGGGAGGATCGGCGCCACCTCAATACCGAGTCGGACTCCGAAGTGCTGCTCAACGTGTTTGCATCCGAACTGCAGCGCGTGGGCACGCCACGCGTGACGCCGGCCGACATCTTTGCGGCCGTGAGCGCGGTCTACCGCCGCTGCCGCGGCGGTTACGCTGTGGTGGCCATGGTGATCGGCCACGGCATTCTCGGCTTCCGCGATCCGCACGGCATCCGGCCGCTGGTGCTGGGACAGCGCCGCACGCCGCGCGGCACCGAGTACATGCTGGCTTCCGAGAACGTGGCACTCGACATGCTGTCATTCGAGCTGGTGCGTGACCTGGCCCCGGGCGAGGCGGTGTTCATCGACGAGCATGGCCGGCTGCATTCGCAGCAGTGCGTCGCCACAGTGCGGCACACGCCCTGCATCTTCGAGTACGTCTACTTCGCGCGGCCGGATTCGATCATCGACAATATCTCGGTGTATCGCGCGCGCATGCGCATGGGCGAGAAGCTCGCCGCCAAGGTCATGCGCCAGCATCCGAAGCACGACATCGACGTCATCATTCCGATTCCGGACACCAGCCGCACCAGCGCGCTGCAGATGGCGCAGATCCTCGGCATCAAGTACCGCGAAGGCTTTACCAAGAACCGCTATATCGGCCGCACCTTCATCATGCCCGGGCAGGAGCAGCGCGAGCGCCAGGTGCGGCGCAAGCTCAACGCCATCGAGCTGGAGTTTCGCGGCAAGAATGTGCTGCTGGTCGATGACTCGATCGTGCGCGGCACCACTTCGGCGCAGATCATCGACCTGGCGAGAGAGGCCGGTGCCAAGAAAGTGTATTTCGCCTCGGCCGCGCCGCCGGTTCGGTTCCCCAACGTCTACGGCATCGACATGCCTGCCGCCAGCGAGCTGGTGGCCGCCGGACGCAGCGTCGAGGAAGTCTGTCAGTTCATCGGTGCCGACTGGCTGGTGTACCAGGATCTCGAGGATCTGATCGCCGCCTGCCGGCATGACTACGCCCAGATCGAGGAGTTCGACACCTCCTGCTTCTCCGGCGAATACGTCACCGGCGACGTTACCTTCGAGTACCTGGACCGGCTGCAGCGTGCGCGCTCGGACGAAGCCAAGGTCCGGCGGCGCATGGCGCGCGGCGGCCTCAAGGCCGTTGGCGAGCCCTGACGCGCAATCCAGGGTCCGTTAGCGCATGCGGCTGTTGCTGATCGAGGAAGATCCCCGGGTCCGCTCGTTGTTGCGGCATCACCTCAGTTGCCGCTGGCCGGACGTCCAGCTCAGCGCGCATCCGCCGTTGCAGCGCGGGCCGCTGCCGGCTGAGTTCCTGGCGCAGGGCTACGACGCGGTGCTGCTGAGTGCCGCCACCGACGAGGAAGACGGCATCGCGATGCTGCACGAGCTGCGTTCGCGGCCGGGCTTTGCGCCCGTCATCTTCATGAGCGCAAGCGACAAGCCGGCACTGCGGGAACGAGCCAGTGAGGCCGGCGCACACGGCGTGGTCGTCAAGACCCGCATCGAGCACGAAGCTTTCCTGGCGTTGCTCGAGTCCGCCAGTCGCGAACACCGGCGGCAGCTCGCCGACTGGCGCATCTCGCCGGAAGCGGTGGAATCCCGTCGCTTCGGCGAGGCGCGCATACCGGAATACCGGCGTGCCCGGCTGCTGGCACGCGGCTCGGTATCGCAACTCTACGTGGCTGAGAGCGAGAAGGCCGGTACGCTGGTGGTACTCAAGGTGACCCCGTCGCGGCGGGACGAATCCGGCATCGACCAGGTGTTCGCGCGCTTTCTGCAGGAATACGAGATCGCACAGCGGGTGCGCCATCCCAACATCGTGCGACTGTACGAACTCGGAGTGGCCGACGATCATGCCTACCTGGCCATGGAATACTTCCAGCGCGGCGATCTGCGCCGGCGGATGAAGGGCGGCATTTCATCCTCCGAGGCGCTCGGCTACGCCTCGCAGATCGCACGCTCGCTGAGCGCACTGCATGCCGCCGGCATCCTGCATCGCGATCTCAAGCCCGGCAACGTCATGCTGCGCATGGACGGACAGATCGCGCTGATCGACTTCGGGCTGGCCAAGCACGAGGCGCTCGACTACGACATTACCGATACCGGCATGATCTTCGGTACGCCGCACTACATGAGTCCCGAGCAGGGCCACGGGCAGGACCTCGATCCGCGCAGCGACCTCTACAGTCTGGGCGTCATGCTGTTCGAGATGCTGACCGGCCGCAAGCCATACACGGCCGACAACCCGATGGCCATCATCTATATGCACCGCAATGCGCCGACGCCGCGCTTGCCCGAGGCACTGGCCGATCTGCAGCCGCTGCTCGACCAGCTGCTCGGCAAGCAGGCACGCGAGCGTTTCCGCAACGCCGCCGAGGCCATGCGTGCAATCGATGCGGCACGCGCCGCCTGGCTCACCAAGGGCGCGCTGGTTTGAGCCTGACGGTCGCAGACATTCTCGCGGCGCCGACCGGGGCCGCGTGGGTCGAGGGGGCTTGCGAGCATTGGCGGGCGCTGCTGATCGATCACGCCAATTGCGAGAAGAAGGCCGCCTCGAGCGCGCTGGCGCTGATATTCGCCTACCCGGACGACTTGGCACTGAGCAGCGCTGCGTCGCGCCTGGCGCGCGAGGAACTGCGGCATTTCGAGCAGGTATCGCAGCTGCTGCAACGGCTGGGCGTGCCGTTCGAGCGGCAGAAGCCCGGTCGCTACGCGACCAGACTGCGCGCGGCGCTGCATACGCACGAGCCGCTGCGCAAGCTGGATCTGCTGCTCTCGAATGCGCTGATCGAGGCGCGTTCGTGCGAACGCTTCGGCCTGCTGGCGCCGCGACTGACCGAGCCGCTCGGCAGCTTCTACGGCACGCTGGCGCGGTCAGAGGCGCGCCACTTTGCGCTGTACCTGAAGCTCGCCGCCGCGGCCAGCAACTCCGAGGGCGGCTGGCGTCCGCGGCTGCGGCACCTGGCCGAGCTGGAGGCCCAACTGGTCACGAGCCCGGATGAGCTGCTGCGTTTTCATTCGGGACCGGTGCGCGCGGCAGCTGTTCCAGTGTGACCGCGTCGTTCCCCCAGCTGATGCAGCTGCCCTGATGGTGCCAGGCACCCAGTACCAGGCGCCGCGCCGGCGCGCCGTCGAGCTCGAATTGGTGAATTCCCGGACGATGGGTGTGGCCGTGGATCAGGGAGCGTACGCCGCAGGCGCGCATCGCCGCGACGACCGCGGTGGTGTCGACATCCATGATGTCGGCGGCGACATTGCCGGTGTGTTGCCGGCTGCCGGCGCGTGCCTGTTCCGCCAGGGTCTGGCGCACGCGCAGCGGTAGCCGCAGAAAGCGCTGCTGCCAGCGTGGATTGCGCACTACGCCGCGCAGCAGCTGATAGGAGCGATCGGCGGTACAGAGTGCATCGCCATGCGTAAGCAGCACGCGCTCGCCGGGCAGATCGATCACCACCGGATCGGCCAGCAGCCGGGTGCCGCTGCGCTGCTCGAAGCCCCGCTGCAGCAGGAAGTCCCGATTGCCGTGCATGACGTAGCAGGGTACGCCGGCCGCCGCCAACTGCTTGAGCCCGTCACAGATGTGGCTGCGATAGCCATCCGGATCATCGTCTCCGACCCATGCCTCGAACAGGTCGCCGAGGATATAGAGCGCGTCGCAGCCGGCCGCGCGCGTGCGCAGAAAGTCGAGAAATTGCTCGCCGGCTTGTGGCTCGAGCGCGTCGAGATGCAGATCGGAGACGAACAGCGTGGGCACGGCGTGCGCTCAAGTGCGGTGATTTAGGCTACATTGTACGGATGTCAGCCGCTTTAGTCGTGACGCGCTTTGCCCCGAGTCCTTCGGGTGAACTGCACCTGGGCAACGCGCGCACCGCACTGTTCAATTGGTTGCTGGCGCGCGCGCATGGCGGCCGCTTCCTGCTGCGTATCGAAGACACCGATTCCGAGCGCACCCAGGAACGCTTCGTCGAAGCCCTGGGCACCGACCTGAACTGGCTCGGGCTCGCCTGGGATGACAGCCCGGTCCGTCAGTCGGCGCGTGCGCCGATCTATGGCGAATACTTCGCGCAGCTCGAACGGCTGGGCGCGGTCTATCCGTGCTTCTGCACGCCGCTGGAACTCGACCTCGCGCGGCGCAGCCAGCTTGGCTCCGGGCGGCCGCCGCGCTACGCCGGCACCTGCCGACAACTCCCTCCGGCGCAGATCGAGCAGCGCCGCGCCGAGGGCCGCCGCGCGAGCCTGCGGTTCCGAGTGCCGCCGGGGCTGCTGCTCGAGTTCGATGATCTGGTGCACGGCCCGCAGCGCTTCGTCTCCGACGACATCGGCGATTTCGTGGTCAGGCGCGAGGACGGCTCCGCAGCCTTCTTCTTCAGCAACGCCATCGACGATGCGCTGATGCGCGTCACTCACGTGCTGCGCGGCGAGGATCACTTGAGCAACACACCGCGCCAGCGACTGCTGCTACAGGCGCTCGGGTTGCCGGTGCCGCTGTACGGTCACGTGTCGCTGCTGATCGGCGCCGACGGCGCGCCGTTGTCCAAGCGGCACGGCGCTACCACACTGCGCGAACTGCGCGAGGCGGGCTACGCGCCCGAAGCGGTCTACAACCAGCTGTTCCGGCTGGGGCACTCGAGCGCGCGCAACGAATTGCTGGATCTGGCGCAGATGGCGCAGGCCTTCGAGCCGGCGCACCTGCAGCGCTCGCCGGCACACTTCGATCCCGCGCACCTGGCCCACTGGCAGCGCGAATGGGTGCATGGACTGTCGCCGCAGCAGGCGGATGCCTGGCTGGCGCCGGTGCTGCCGCCCGATCTCGATGACGCGCATCGCGGCGCTTTCATGCGCGCGGTGTTGCCGAACGTGTTGCTGCCCGAGGATGCACGTTTGTGGCAGCAGATCATCTTCGGCGAGGCGTTGTCGTACGAGGAACCGGCACTGCGTGCAGCCGAGGAGGCCGGCCCGGAGTTCTTCGCCGCCGCCGCCGACGCCGTGCAGGCGCAGCCGAGCCTGAACGCACTGCGCGGCGCCACCGGGCGTAAGGGCGCGGCCTTTTTTATGCCGCTGCGCGCGGCGCTGACTGGCCGGCTGCACGGACCCGAACTGGCGCCTCTGCTGGCGGCAATGCCCGCCGAGCGCGTGCGCGCGCGGCTGCTGCAGTTTGCGCGCGCTCCCTCTTAGACGCCGTCTCACATGCTCCAGCTGCACAACACCCTGACGGGCCGCAAACAGCCGTTCGAACCCATCGAGCCCGGCCGCGTGCGCATGTACGTCTGCGGTGTCACCGTCTACGACTATTGCCACGTCGGGCATGCGCGTTGCTACGTGGCCTTCGACATTATCCAGCGGTGGCTGCGGCGGCGCGGCTTCGACGTCACCTATGTGCGCAACATCACCGACATCGACGACAAGATCATCGCGCGCGCGGCCGAGAACGGCGAGCCATATCAGACCCTGACGGCACGCTTCATAGCGGCCATGCACGAGGATTTTGCGGCGCTCGGGATCGAGCAGCCCGACCACGAGCCGCGGGTCACCGGGTCCATGCCGGGGATCATCGCGCTGATCGAGCGGCTGATCGAACGGGGCTATGCCTACGTCAGCGCCGATGGCGACGTGCTGTACGCAGTGGCGCGCTTCGCCAACTACGGACAACTGTCCGGCAAGCGGATCGAGGACCTACGGGCCGGCGCGCGCGTCGAGGTCGACGAGAGCAAGCGCGATCCACTGGACTTCGTGCTGTGGAAGGGCGCCAAGCCTGGTGAGCCAGCGTGGCCCTCGCCCTGGGGAGCAGGCCGGCCCGGCTGGCACATCGAATGCTCCGCCATGGCGAAGGCGCTGCTCGGCACGCATTTCGATCTGCACGGCGGCGGCATGGATCTCAAGTTTCCGCACCACGAGAACGAGATTGCGCAATCCTGCGCCGCGCACGATGGTGCCTTCGTCAACGTCTGGCTGCACAACGGCTTCGTCAACGTCGACGACGAAAAGATGTCGAAGTCGCTCGGCAACTTCTTCACGATCCGCGAGGTGCTGCCGCGGCTGCGTCACCCGGAAGTGCTGCGCGTCTTCCTGCTGTCGAGCCATTATCGCGGGCCGATCAACTACAGCGTGGTGCAACTCGAGCAGGCGGATGCGGCACTGACACGGCTGTACACCGCGGTGCGTGGCATCGAACTGCAGCCCGGCGGCGACATCACCGCGGCGGCGGCAGGCCGTCTCGAGCAGCACCGCGCCAAATTCGAGGCGGCGCTCGACGATGATTTCAACACTCCCGAGGCCCTGGCCGCGTTGCAGGGGCTGGCGCGCGAGCTCAATGCGGCGCGCGCGCGCGGCGACGAAGGCGTCACCATGGCGCTGGCGGCGGAACTGCGCCGGCTGGCCGGCGTGCTCGGCGTGCTCGGCTTGCCGGCCGAGCAGTGGTTCAGGCTCAGCGCGGCGCTGCCGTTGTCAGATGCCGCCGTGACTGCGGCATTCGATGAGACTTCGATAGAGTCGTTGATCGCCGCACGCCTGGCCGCGCGCAAGGCACGCGATTTCGCCGCGGCCGATCGCATCCGCGATGAGCTTGCCGCCGGCGGTGTGGTGCTCGAGGATCAGCCTGGCGGCCGCACGTTGTGGAAGCGGCTCTGAGCCGTTGGGTAAGCGCTAGGAGAGTGCCGTCAGGCGGGACTGCGCGCGCGTGACGATCAGGCGCTCGTAGGCTTCGTACGTCTGTCGCGCCACGGTGTCGATGTAGTAGCCGGACAGATCGATCTGCCGCCGCGGCGTGCGGGCGTCGTAGTGATGGCGCAGGCGTGCCGCCAGCGCCGCCACGTCGCCAATGGGCGCCAGGTCGCCGCCATGCCGCTCGAGCAGTTCCGACGGTCCCGCGGTGGCCGTAGCCAGCACCGGCGCGCCGCCATCGAGCGCCTCCAGCACCACGCGACCGAGCGGCTCGCGCCGCGAGGGACAGACGAACAGGTCGAACGCCTGGTAGTACTGCTTGATGTCGGAGCGGAACCCCGGCAGCGTGACTGCGGGCTCCGCGCGCCGCGCCAGCCGCTGGAGACGCGAGCGCTCGCGTCCGTCGCCGAGAATGGCAAGGCGCGCCTGCGGCAGGGCCGCGCGTTCGAATGCCTTGATCAGCAGGTCGAAGCCCTTACTGCGGGCCAGCCGGCCGACGCCGCCGACCAGATAGTCGTCCCGTCCGGCGCCGAGCTCGGCGCGGCGTGCGGTAATGGCCTCCGGCGACAGGCGCGGCGCCGGAATCATCGATTCGTTGATGAAGAACACCTGGCCCCGGAATCCGGCTGGCAGATCGCGGCGTTGCCAGTCGGCGATGCAGATGAGCCCGTCCATGGTTGCGAAATGCGGGCCGTTGACCGTGAGATGCAGTGTGGCGACAGTGGCGGCGTCGGGGCGGATCTGCGCCAGCAGACGGGTGGAGCGCCGCAGGTGCGCATGGATGACGTCCGGTGCGAAGCGTTCCAGCGCCGTGCGCACCGCCGGCCGTGGCCACCAGCGGGTGACTTCGACCACCTGTACGGCCGGGTCCAGCCGGTCGAGAATGCTGGCGCCACCCGCACCGCGGTGATCGTGGCGCAGGATCAGCTGCACGGCGTGGTCGCGCACGTGGGCGTTGCAGATCTCGGCCGTTGCCCGCTCGGTGCCGGCAAAGCCGCGCGAGAGCAACATGTGGGCGATGCGCATGCAACTATGATAGCCGGGTTCGATGCGGTATTTTTTGCGGCGCGGCGCTTCGAGCCCGAGGAACTTCAGGAGTCTGTCTGAGCACTAATCGAGGCCGCGATTACCTCTTGCGCCAAGGACAGGTTCCCTTGCAGGTTCGACTCATCGGCAAGGCCAATGGCGTCGGATTGTCGCGGGACTTTGATCTGCTGGCCGCGGCGCTGCGCGCCTGCGGCTGCGAGGTCACGCTGCGCGGCTGTGAAAAGCCGGATCGAAAGCGGCGGCGCAACCTGCTGGCGCGTCTCGCGGCGCGCATCCGCGGGCTGCGGCTCGTCCGTACCCGTAACGCCGGAGCCAGGAGCTACGACCTCAACCTGATGCTGGAACACGTCTGGCCGCAGTTCCTGCACCAGGCCCGCTGCAACGTACTGGTGCCCAATCCGGAGTGGTTCGATCGGCGCGACCTGGCCTTTCTCAGCAGCGCACAGCGGGTCTGGGCCAAGACGGCACTGGCCGAGGAGCTGTTCGCGGCGCGCGGCAGCCATGCGGTGCGCATCGGGTTCGACAGTGAGGACCGGCACGACGGCGCCGTCACGCGTGAGCCGCGTTTCCTGCACCTGGCGGGCCGCAGCCCACTCAAGGGCACGGCAAGATTGCGCGCACTGTGGCAGCGGCATCCGGAGTGGCCTGCGCTGACGATTGTGCAGGATCCCGAACCCGGTAGCGCTGCCGATTCCGATGCCACCGGAGGGGCTTTGAATGTGACCCTACATCGCGGTTATCTGGGCGATGCGGCGCTGCGGACCCTGCAGAACGCGCATCGCTTCCACCTCTGCACCTCGGAGGCGGAGGGGTGGGGGCACTACATTGCCGAGGCCATGAGTGTCGGCGCGGTCACCATCACCTGCGATGCCGCGCCCATGAACGAGCTGGTGTCGGCCGATCGCGGCGTGCTGGTGACCACGCACGCAGGCGAGCGACACAACCTGGTTACGTTGAGACTGTTCGACGAGCCGGCGCTGGAAGCGGCGGTCATCCGGGTGCTGGCGATGCCGGGCTCGCAATGGGACGCCATCGGCGCCGCGGCGCGCCGCTGGTTCCTCGACAACAAGCAGGGCTTCAGCGCGCGCATCGGCCGCGCGGTCACCGAACTGGGGCTGGCATGAGCGCGACTGTGCCGCTGCCGGTGAGCCTGCTGGTACTGACTTACAACGAGGCGGCCAACGTGGCGCGCTGCCTGGACAGTGTGCCGTTTGCGCAGGAAAAGCTGGTGATCGACTGCGGCAGCACCGATGCCACGGTGGCGGTGGCTATCGCGCACGGCGCGCGCGTGGTGCAGCAGCCATGGCTCGGCTTCGGCCCGCAGCGCCGCGCTGCCACCCGCATGGCGCGCTACTCGTGGATCCTGTTCCTCGACGCCGACGAATGGCTGTCGCCGGAGCTGGCGCGCGAGATGGCGCTGCGACTGCCGCAGCTGATGGCAACCGAGTTCGCGGGGGCGTTCCTGCGGCGCTCGGCCTGGTTCATGGGAGCGCGCATGCGCTGGTACCGGCCGCTGGCGCGCGAACGCATCGAGCGGCTCTACCACCGGGACCGTGCGCAATGGACCGACGCCAGCGTGCACGAGGCGCTGCGCTTCAACGCGCCGGCGATCGATTTGCGCGCGCCGCTGCTGCATGCATATACCCCGACGCTGCTGCAGCGGGTACTGAAGGACCTGTACTACGCGGAGCTGCGCGCGCGCGACTGGAGCGCGCGCGGGCGGCCTAGCCGCCTGTGGCAAGCACCGTTCGTGTTCGTCAGCACCTTCCTCAAGGACTACTTCCTGCGCCTAGGTCTGCTCGACGGCGCACGCGGCTACATAGCCTCGCATCTCGCCGCCAGCTATGCGGTCTACAAGCGGCTGCGGCGGCACGAAATGCTGCTCCATCCCGAATCGGTGGAGCTGGCACGGGCGGCGCTTGCGCGCCACCGTATAGAGCGCGGCGATCCCTGATGGACGTGCTGCTGCTGCCGTGCTGGCGCCGGCCGGAATTCCTCTGGCACTGCCTCGACAACCTGACACGCGCGGCGGGCTTCGATCGGCTGCACGTGGTATTCAGGCCCGACTACGGCCACGACCCGGACCTCATCGGCGTGATCAGGGCATTTGCCGACCGGCTGCCGAGCTACGAGATCGACCGGCCGGTGCGCTGTCCCTACCGGCGGAGCCGGCAGAGTGCCAACCTGCTGGGTGGCTATCTGCTGGCGGCGGCGCGAGCGCGTCGGCTGGTGTTCATGGTGGAGGAGGACGTCATCGTGGCGCGCGACTTCTTCCGCTGGCATTACGCGGCGCATGCGGCTGAGTCGGCGCTGTTCTGCTCGCTCTCGACCCGCAACCACAACCGCGCCGTGGCCGCCAATGACGATCCGCGCAGTTACTACCTGACGACGCTGGACTATTGTTCGCTCGGCGTGGCAATGAAGCGCAGCATCATCGAACAGTTGATCGCGCCGCATGTGTGCCGCGCCTATTTCGAGCAGCCGGCCGACTACTGCCGGAGTCACTTTCCCTGCAGCCGGGTGGGGTCTCAGTTCGTTGAGCAAGACGGCTTGATCCGGCGCGTGCAGGAAGCTGAGGGCCTGCGCCGGCCGATCGCCTACCCCTACCGACCCAGGGCCTACCATGCCGGTTTCTTCGGCTACCATCGCGGCGGCCGCCTCGAGGGCGATCTGGCAGATCGCATTCGTGCAGTAGGGCAGGTCATCTATAATTGCGAGCGCATGCGCCAGGTCATCGATAGATCCGAACACATCGCCGACAGCGTCCCGGTTCCGCTCGAAACGCCGGTCTGGGATTCGCTCTGGCGCCGCCCGCTCATACCGCTACCCGATCGCGCCGCCGCCGAGATCCACGCGTGAGGTTGCCCGACCGCGCCTGCCGAGCCGTGCTGGCGGCCTTGATTGTGGGCGTCTACCTGGGCCTGGCGGCCGCCGCGGCTCTGGCCAACGGCGCCAGCCCCTATCTGCCGCTGAATCTCTCGCCCGAAATCGAGCGCCAGGTGGAGCGCGTACTGATACTCGGCGGTCATCCGGTGATGACGCGGCCGGTGCCGATTGCAACCGTGCTCGAGGCATTGCCGCGCGCCTGCATGCGTGATGCGGCATTGTGCCGCCGCGTGCGGCACTACCTGGATCGCTATTTCGGCCAGATGGGGGTAACCGAAGGCAGCATCGAGGTGGCCGCCGCCTCGCAATCGACCACGACGCAGCCCAATGAGCGCGGCGAGCGGCTCGACTCGCCGATAGACGGCTCGGTGGTGGCATTCTACCGGCCATACGACCACCTGCTGCTGACCGCCGGGGGAGTGGCCTATGCAGGCACCGACGGCCGCTTCAATCCGGACGGAACCCTGGGCAGTGCCGGCAATGAGTATCTGCAGATCGATGCCGGCTGGCGCAGCCAGTGGTTCTCACCCATGACCGACAGCAGTGCACTGATCAGCACCGAGGCGCCGACGATGCCGTCGCTGACGCTGTCGAATCAGCAGCCCATCAGCCCACTCGGTATCCAGTATCAGTTCTTCTTTGCGCGCATGAGCGAATCCGACCACATCCTCTGGAATGGCGCCGAGCGCTCAGGCTATCCCAAGCTTGCAGGCGCGCATCTCGGGTTCGAGCCGGTGACCGGCTGGTCGTTCGCCGGCAACGCGGTCTGGCAGTTCGGCGGCGGTGGCCGGCCTGGATCGTTCGGCGATTTCTTCCGCAACCTGTTCCAGGCGACCAACTTCGGTGGCAGCCCCGCTCCGAACCTGGACGCGCGCTTCAGCAATCGCGCCGTTTCGCTTACGAGTGCCTACACGTTTCCGACCCGCTCGCCATTCGAAGCCTACCTCGAATACGCCGGCCGCGACACCTTCCATGGCGAGGCCTATCGCTTCCGCGAGACCAGCCTGTCGGCCGGGCTGCACTTTCCGGAGTTCCTGGGGCGTTTCGATCTGACCGTGGAAGCCTCCGAATGGCAGAACGCCTGGTATACGGACTACGTCTGGCTGGATGGCATGACGGTCAACGGCTATGTCACCGGCAACTGGGGCGCCGACTGGCGCACGCCCGGAGACGACGTCGGTGCGACGTCCGCCATGATCGCGCTCGGCTGGCCGCTGCTGTCGGGAGATGAGGTGTATGCGCGGCTGCGTACGCTGCAGAACCAGCGCTACGCCTCATCGGCGGGCCCGGTGATCGAAGACTACTCGCGCGCGCTTATGCTGACACTGGAGTATTCGCAGCCGCGCAATGGCTACACCCGCGGCGTGCAGCTCGACACGGGCCGCGATTCGTTCGGCAGCGGCTTCGTGCGGCTGGCGGGGTTTCTGCGCTTCGACGGTGGCGCCGCCGGCGTCGACAATTCGGAACCCGAGCCGGATCAGGATGACGACGATCAACCCCCCGCGCCTGCTGGCAAGTACGAGCGATTCGTCGATCTCGGCATCAGTGGTGGGCGCCTGGGGTTGGATCTCGGCGGCTTTACCCCCGCGCAGGAGAATGCACCGCTTGCATATCAGAACGAGATCTCGCCGCACCTTGGCATCGGCGTGCGCCGCGCGGTCACCACCTACGGCGATCTTGGCATACGCGCCGAATTCGACGACTTCCATGGGGCCATGATCGCGCTGCGCGCGCTCGACTACCGCTACCGGCTTGACCGGCACTTGGCCATCGGTGGGTTCCTTGGCTTCGCGCGCTATTCGGGTCCGACGCCGGCGCAGGGCTACTACGCCGGCGCCGGGCTCACCTGGCGGAATCTCATGCCCCACTGGGATCTGTCGCTGGACGCTCGCTATTTCGATCATGTGCAGCGCAACAAAGTGCTGCCGTCCGACCCTCAGAACGGCGATACGGTGGAGTGGTATACGATGCAGGCGGCCAGCCTGTATCTGAGCCGCCGGTTCTAGGGCGGCGCCGCTCCGGTGGTACGGCTGGCGCTGGCGCGGGGGGTTCCGTATGATGCCGCGCCCCAGCGGTGCAGTGCTCGATGGGGCGCCTCGGCGGGTTTGGGAGCGGGGCATGGCGCAGTCTGGTAGCGCATCTGCTTTGGGAGCAGAGGGTCGCAGGTTCAAATCCTGCTGCCCCGACCAGCTCAAACGGCTTGGCGCCCGTAGCTCAGTTGGATAGAGCACCGGCCTTCTAAGCCGGTGGTCGCAGGTTCGAGTCCTGCCGGGCGCGCCAACGATCGACGGTGGACGTAGCTCAGTTGGTAGAGTCCCGGATTGTGATTCCGGCTGTCGCGGGTTCGAGTCCCGTCGTCCACCCCATCTCCTGCTTTTTGGCTGTTAAATCCTTGATTTAATTGAAATCATGCACGCGCGTTCGCAACGCGGTCGCCGGGGCACTGGTAGGCGAAATGCCATATTTATGGTATGCTTTCTGGCATGAAGACCACCATAGATTCGGCTGGTCGCATTGTCGTGCCGAAGCCGCTGCGCCAGGCACTCAACCTAAAACCTGGCCAAGCTCTTGAGATACGCGCGGGGGACGGGCGGCTTGAAATCGAGGTCGCCGCGACGCCGATGACTCTGCAAAAGCGGGGCAAGAATGTCGTCTCAATCCCAGCGATCGAACTGCCCAAGCTCACGGCCGACGCGGTGCGTGAGACCCTTGAGCAGATTCGTCGGTGAGAGCCGCTGACACTAGTATCGTTGTTGCCGCGTTCGCCTCCTGGCACGAACACCACGAGGCGGCCCGCAATGTTCTCGATCGCGGTGTACAACTGATCGATCATTGCGCGCTGGAAACCTATTCCGTGCTGACACGGCTCCCGCCGCCACACCGCTGTCCGGCTACGGTGGTTCGCGATTTTCTTCGCTTGCGCTTCGCGGAGCCTTTTCTCCGTCTGGATGCTCGGGCATACAAGGAATTTGTTCTGGGGTTACCCGAGCGCGCGGTAATGGGTGGCGGCAGCTACGACGCACTTGTCGCTGTTACGGCGGCAGCGCACTCGGCGACGCTGGTCACCTGCGACCGGCGTGCGGCGTCGGTTTACGAGGCTTACGGAGTTCGAGCCGTCTTCCTCAGTATCTGACCGCCGAAGGCCGTCTCGACAAACAGTGTCTCCTATCGCGCCGCTGAGGATCGATTATTCGCTAAATCGGCCGTTTTGGAGGATTCCCAGCCGCCCCCGAGCGCACGGATCAGATCGACGCTGGCGCGCAACTGCAGGGTATCGAGGCTGAGCGCGTCGAGCTGAGTCTGCAGAACGGCAGTCTGCGAGGTGACGACATTGAGGTAGTCCACCGCCCCCTTGAGGTACAGCGCCATGGAAAAGTCGAGTGTGTGCTGCGCGGCGTTAACCGCCGCCTTTTCGTTCACAGCGGCATCGTGGTAATGATTGAGGGCGGCGAGACTGTCTTCGACCTGCTGAAACGCGCTCACGACGGTGCCGCGGTAATTGGCAGCCGAAGCATCGAACTCGGCGCGCGCTTGCGCGACTTGCGCGCGGCGCAGACCGCCGTCGAACACACTGAGTACGGCGTTCGGCCCGATCGCCCAGAACGAGCTGGGGGCGCTGAGCCAGTTGGAGAAGGCGCCGCTCTGGAAGCCGCCTTGGGCGCCGAGTGTGAGCGAGGGGAAATAGGCCGCACGCGCTACCCCGATATTGGCATTGGCCGCAATCATGCGGCGCTGCGCGGCCGCAATGTCCGGTCGGCGCTGCAGTAAGGTGGTGGGGACACCGGTGGGAATCTGCGGCAGGCTGATGTCGATGATCTTGGGTGTGATCGTAAAAGTCGAGGCCGACACACCGAGCAGGGCCGCAATGGCGTGTTCCATCAGTGCGCGTTGAGCGAGCGTCTGCGCGGCCTGGGAGCGCGCGACATTGAGCTGGGTCTGCGCCTGGGAGACATCGAGGCCAGGCGCAATGCCGGCGTCGTGCCGCTGCTCGGTGAGGCCGAGCGCTCG
This sequence comes from Steroidobacteraceae bacterium, assembly GCA_049584935.1. Taxonomy (GTDB): domain Bacteria; phylum Pseudomonadota; class Gammaproteobacteria; order Steroidobacterales; family Steroidobacteraceae; genus FEN-1191. The sequence goes on along the minus strand of JBAUYT010000123.1, from coordinate 9,786 downwards.
CGTATAGGCCGTCACCGTCTGATCGAGGATCGCGCCGTCGCGGTCGAGACTTCGTAGCTGAATGTAATCATCGACCAGCTGCGCAATCAGCGACAGGCGGGCATTCTCGAGATCCGCGGCCGATGCCGCGGCGTTGGCCTCGCCAGCAGCAACCTCGTTCCGAATCTGCCCCCACAGGTCGAGCTCGTAGCTGACGCTGCCACCCACCGAGTTATCACTGTAATCGGTAGGCGCGGCAGGTCCCCTGATGGGATCGTTAATCGATTCGCGATCGCGCTGGACGCCGGCGCCAAGACCCAGTGTGGGAAGGAGTCCTGCGCGGGCCTGATTACTGAGGGCTTTCGCCTGCGCGTAATTGGCCAGTGCCGCGGCGAGCGTCGGGTTGCCGGCGATGAGCCTTTTCTGCAGCTCGTCAAGCTCCGCGCTGTCGTAGAGCGTCCACCAGCTGTCGCGTGGAAGGCGGTCGGCAGGCTGGGCCTGCGTCCAGGGCCCGACCTCCTTATAGGCAGTCGCGGTCGGAATCTCCGGGGTTTTCAGGGGCGGCGTCAGCGAGCAGGCACCCAGCAGAAGCGTCAATGCTGCGCCGGACCAGCGTAGGGTGCTAAGTCTTCTCATTGTCGTGCTTCTTTTGGGCAGTGGCCGCATTGAGCGACGGCGCGCCGGCGAGGCGCACCGTGGCGCCATCGCTGATGCCGTCGGGAGGGTTTTCGATCACGCGGTCGCTCGGTGCCAGACCGGAGGCGAGTTCGACGACCGAACCCAGGTCACGCTCAATCGAGACCGGTTTGAGCACGACGCGATTGTCGGCGCGCACGGTGGCGATCGACAGACTCTTGCTGTCGAAAATCAGCGCGCTCGACGGCACGTTGAGCACCTGGGCCGCATCGGCGATTTGCAGATGGATGCTGGCGTAGTCGCCCGGCATCAACTCACCGGCGCTATTGTCGACAATCAGCTGCATCAGTGTCGTGCCGGTGCTCGGGTTCACGGCCTGCGCCGAGGCCTGCACCGTTCCGGCGTAGGTTTTCTCCGGGTGCTCGGGCACCCGAATCGTGGCCTTGGTGCCCGGGGGCACGCTCGGCACATCGTTCTGCGGCACATCGACATAGACGCGAAGCTTGCTCGTTTCGGAGACCACGAACAGTTCCGCGCCGCCAGCGGCCCCGACATTGATCAGCGCGCCGATGTCAGTATCGCGGGCGGTGACGATGCCGTCGAAGGGCGCGACCAGGCGTTTGAAACCCTCCTCAGCAATCAACCGGTCGACGTTGGCCTGAGCCGCCTTCACCTGAGCGATATTGGCATTCCAGGTGAAGGTGCGCTGATCGACATCCTGCTTGGCGACCGCGTCGGTGCTCGCGAGCGACTGCCAGCGTTCCGCGCTGATCTGCGCAAGTTTCGCGTTGGCCTGTGCCACGCTCAGGTCGGCGCGGGCCTGCGTGAGCTGCTGGTCGAGATCGGGCGCATCGATTTCGGCCAGCACATCGCCAGCCTTGACCCGGCTGCCGATATCGTAGTTCCAGCTCTTCAGATATCCCGGGACGCGGGCGTAGATCGGCGCACGGATGTAGGCCTGCAGACGCCCGGGCAAGTCAAGGCTCGCGTGATCATCCGCAGTGGCGGGTGCCACGATGGCCACCGTCGGCACGGCCTGCGCTTCGGTCAACGCGCGCAGGCGGGTGTTTTGTGTCACGCGCGAGACCATGCCGTGGGCGACCACGCCGACGGCAAGCAGCGCGACTGCGCCGGCGACCAGGCGCAATCGGCGCATGAAGCAAGGGCTGGTATTTCGGTCAGGCGGGGACATGGCTGGCTCCTGGGTTGGCTGCGGTTGTCGCCTTTGGGCTGTAATTGCGATGAATGATGCTGAACACCACGGGGACGAAGAACAGCGTGGAGACGGTGGCGAGCATCAGGCCGCCGATCACGGCGCGGCCGAGCGGCGCGTTTTGCTCGCCACCTTCTCCTAAGCCCAGCGCCATCGGCAGCATCCCGATCACCATCGCCAGCGCGGTCATCAGCACGGGGCGCAGGCGCACGAATCCGGCCTCGAGCGCGGCTCGCGTCGCGTCGCCGAGCTCGGTGAGCTTCTCGCGTGCGAAACTGATTACCAGCACGCTGTTGGCAGTCGCCACGCCCATGCACATGATCGCGCCGGTAAGCGCGGGCACCGACAGCGTGGTATGGGTCGCAAACAGCATCCAGATGATTCCGGCGAGCGCCGCCGGAAGCGCCGTGACGATGACGAACGGGTCGCTCCAGGACTGAAAGTTGATCACGATCAGGAAGTAGATCAGCACGATGGCGCCGAGCAGACCGAACAGCAATCCGGAGTAGGCGCTGTTCATCGTCGCGGTCTGGCCGACCAGTGCGACGATCGCGCCTTTCGGCTTGTCCTTGCCGTTCTGGGCGATGATCCGCTGTATGTCGCTCGAGACCGCGCCGAGATCGCGTCCCTGGGTGGTCGCATAGATGTCCACCATCGGGGCAATGTCGTACTGCGACACGACGGCGTTACCCTGCGCGCGGCGGATGTCGGCGATGCCGCCGAGCACGGTGGTCGGCGCACCGTTGGCGTTGATCGGCAGGTTCTTCAGCTCCGGCAAAGTGTCGATCCGGTATTGCGGGGTCTGCAGCGCGATCGGATAGGTGACGCCGTTCTTCTGGTTCAGCCAAAAAGTGGGGGCAACCTGACTGGAACCGGCCAGATTGACCACCAGGCTGTCGGTCACGTTGCCCGCGGTCACCCCGGCGTATTGGGCGCGTGTGCGGTCCATATTGACGTCAATCGTCGGCTGGCCGGCGGACTGCTGGATCCGCGCATCGGTCAGTCCCGTGATGTGGCGAATCTGCGCCAGGAGCTTGTTGGCGTAGGCGTAATCTGCAGCCAGGTCGTTGCCGCGGACCTGCAGATCGATCGGCGCCGGGGCGCCAAAGTTGAGAATCTGACTGACGATATCGGCTGGCAGGAAGGAGAAGCTCGTGCCGGGGAAACGGTGCGGCAGTTGTTTGCGCAACAGACTCACGTAATGAGCGGTGGGTGCATGCCCCTGGTTGAGGGACACCTGAATGTCTCCGTCCGACTCGCCGATCGTGCCGGTGTTGTCGTAGATCGTGTTGATCGACGACATATAAGTGCCGATATTATCTGTCACCGCCGACACCTCGGCGGGCGGGATCACCTCGCGGATCGCCTTCTCCACCTCAGCGAACCGGGCCGCGGTCGCCTCAATGCGCATGCCGACGGGCGCCCGCACGTGCATGAGTATCTGGCCGCCATCGACCTGCGGGAAGAAATTGCGACCGAGAAACGGCAGCAGCGAGAACGAGGCGAGCACGAAACCGAGGAAGCTGGCGACGAACCGCGCCCGATGCTCGATGGCGAGCGCCAGCAGATCATGATAGCCGCTACGCAGCTGCGCGAAATGCAGCTCGAAGCCGCGCTGCAGGCGCGCCAGCGGATGGCTCGACCTTGGCGCCTCATTGATCTCATCATGCTCGCCGACCTGCGCTACATGCCTGCGCAGCAGATACTTCGCCAGCGTCGGCACCAGCGTGCGCGACAGTAAGAAGGAGAACACCATCGCGAACATCACGCTTTCCGCCATCGGCACGAACAGGAACCGCGCCACGCCGTTCAGAAAGAACATGGGAATAAACACGATGCAGATGCACAGTAAGGACACGAAGGCCGGAACGACGATCTGCGAGGCTCCGTCCAGGATCGCGGTTTCGACTTCTTTGCCCTGCTCGAGGTGGTAGTTGATGCTCTCGATCGTCACCGTTGCCTCATCGACCAGTATGCCCACGGCGAGCGCCAGCCCGCCAAGGGTCATGATATTGAGCGTTTCGCCGATCGCCGAGAGCGCGCCGATGGCACCAAGAATCGCCAGTGGAATCGACGTGGTCACGATCAGGGTTGAGCGCCAGCTGCCAAGGAATAGCAGGATCATCAGGCTGGTGAGGGCCGCGGCGATCACGCCTTCGCGGATCACACCCTGGATCGCCGAGCGCACGAAGATCGACTGATCTCCGATCGGTTTGATGTCGAGCGCGTCGGGGAGCGAGGGTTTGATGACTTCAAGCATCCGCTTGATGCCGCTGACGATGTCGAGGGTCGAAGTGGCACCGTTCTTGAAAACGCTGAGGAGCACCGAGCGATTGCCATCCACATGGACGATATTGGTCTGTACGGCGTTGCCGCTGTGTACCTGGGCAACGTCATGCATGTACACCATCGCCCCGCCCACGCTCTTGATCGGCAGGTCGGCTAGATCGGACAGCTTCGAGGGGGCGCTGTTGAGGTTGATGTTGTACTCGTAATCACCGATTTTTTCAGAGCCGACCGGGGTGATGAGATTCTGCGCCGCAAGTGCATTGGCGACATCAAGGCCGGTCAGGCCGCGCGCTTGCAATGCCTCCGTGTCAAGATCGAACATCACCTGTGGAGTCTTGCCGCCGAACGGCCAGGGGATGGCCGCGCCCTGCACCGTGACGAGACGCGGGCGGACGAAATTCATGCCCAGATCCGCCAGGTTCTGCTCGGTCAGACCCCTACCGGACAGGGCCAACTGAATGATCGGCACCGTCGACGCGCTGTAATTGATGATCAGTGGGGCGGTGGTACCAGGCGGCATCTGCTTGAGCAGACTCTGCGAGATCGCGGTGACCTGAGCGTTGGCGGTGGCGATATTGACGGTCGGGTGAAAGAAGATCTTGACGATACCGAAGGTGGTGTAGGAATTCGCCTCGATGTGCTCGATGTCGTTGACCGTGGTCGTCAGTGCACGCTCGAATGGGGTGATGATGCGCCCCGCCATCTGATCAGGCGGCAAACCTTGGTACTGAAAGGCCACACCGATGATCGGAATATTGATGCTGGGGAAGATATCAACCGGCATCCGCAGCGCGGCGAGCCCGCCGATGAGGAGTATCAGCAGCGCCGCCACGATGAACGTATAGGGCCGGCTGAGCGCAATACGGACTATGGCGAGCATGTGGGTACCTGAGGGGAGCTGGGAGTGTTAGGCCGCATGGGCGGAGACTTTCGCCTTGCCGGATCACCTGATGATTGCAAGCGCGGGGTGGATCATTTCACTTGAAGTCTGCACAGGCGCGCTATCGTCCGGCGACTTCGAAGGCGGCCATGCGGAACATCAAGGTGCCGATACCCAACAGCGGCGGCACCACGAAGCAGTAGCTGCTCACCTGTGCGTAAAGTAGCGCCGCTGCGGCGCAGCCCAATGCGAATGCCAGGACGTTCGCCGTCATCCGTGTCAGACGGCCGCGCGCGGCTTCGACCTTGTCGGCCGGCATGCCACGTGCCAGATCCGCGATATCGATCATGATCTGGGTGGTCGTGCCCGTCATGAGGGTGGTAGGCGGTGAGCTGCCGAGATGGATTCGTTGCACGGCGTTTTGAATGGCCATCGCGGACACCAGCGTGAGCCCGGTGATGAGCGCCGGTACGCTGTCACTGCTCGAGAAGGGGCCGAATCGGATGGCGCTTGCGGCTGCGGCGGCGAGCAGCGCAACTTTGAGCGTCAACAAGGTTCGCATTGCCGGCAATCCGCGCGCCTGCAATCCGTGGCCCAGCAAGCGACTCAGGATGATCACGATGCAGAAGGTCGGAAGTGCCAGCAGCTTTGCCAATGCCCCGGAAGCGCCGGATGCCAGCGAGGCGCCGAGCGTGACAAAATTGCCGGTGACGTGTGCGGTGAATAGCCCCTGCAATGCGACGTATCCGGCCGTGTCGACGTAGCCTCCGGTGACGCTCAGTAGAATCGGTATGGCCGGTATCGATGCGTATTTCATACGGCGATCGGATGCTGACGATCACCCGCATCCTCCCCCGCCAGAGCGCCGATCGCGGCCCAATCGAGTCGCTCGCCGCCCTGGGCGAAGAGCCGCACGAATCGATCGTGCAACAGGTTGGCCAGAGGCATCGGCACCCGCAGGTTCTCGGCCGCGGCGAGCGCAAGGCGGATATCCTTGTATCCGAGCGGCGCAGCGAAGGCCGCCGGCTCGAACCGACCCTCGGCGATCAAAGGACCGAAGATCTTGTAGGCGGGTGCGGTGAACACAGTCGATGTGAGCACGTCGATGTAGGCCCGCCGGTCGATACCGGCTTTACCGATGAGCGCAACGGCCTCACCCAGCGCCTCAATGACGGCTGCCTGCAAAAAGTTGGCGGTCAGCTTGATCAGATTCGCCGCGGAGGGGTCCGGGCCAACATACGACGTTTTCTGTCCCAGGGAGTCGAACAGCGGCCGGCAGATCTCGACCGAGGCGGGATCGCCCGCGGCGAGCACGAAAAGATCCGCGGAGGCAGCCATATCCGGACGGCCCATGACGGTCGCGGCGATGTAACGCTGTCCGGCCTCGGCGTGCGCCTGCGTCAATCGCTTCGAGAGTGCCACACTGATCGTGCTCATCGAAATATGAATTGCGCCTTGGGGAAGATTTGCGAGCACGCCGTCTTTTCCCAGCGCGGTCTCTGTGACCGCAACGTCGTCGGCCAGCATCGTTATCACGGCCTCGCCATCGCAGGCGCCGGCAATGTCGGTCGCTTCGTGGGCGCCGAGCTGAACGAGCGCGCCGCCTCGGCCTGGGGTGCGATTGAAAACCGTGAGGTCATGCCCAGCGAGCACGAGGTTTTTCGCCATGGCCGAGCCCATGTGTCCCAATCCAATGAATCCAATCTTCATGTGAGTGTCTCCTGTGGCGTGTGTGCCTAAAGCCGCGACGGCGGTGCCATGAATTCCGGTCCGACGGGGTCGGTGATCGTCGAGTTCAGGATGCCATCGATGCTGGCGCGTGCCGACGCCCCGAGCGACCAGCCCGTCACTCCGATCGAAGCCTGCAGCTGATCGGGACGACGAGCGCCCCAGAGCGCCACGCCGATACCTTGGTCGAGCATCCAGCGTACAGCGAGTTGAATCACGTGCCTTCTGTACAGACGCTGCGCAAGCTGATCGAGCTGTCCGACCGCGCTGAGATACTGTGGGTAGCGAGGCGACTGGAACTTGGGGTCGACTCGCCGCAGATCATCGCCCTCGAAGCGGCTGTCTGGCTTCATGCGACCAGTCAACAGTCCGCGGCACAGTGCGCCGTAGCCAAAGGTCGCGATGCCGCTGGCCAGGCAGTAGGGCAATATCTCAGTGTCGATGCCACGCTCGAACAGGTTATACGGCGCCTGCAGCACGTGCAGCGGGGCTACCCCGCGGAAGGCTTGCATCTGCGATACCGAAAAATTACTCACGCCGACGGCGCGGATTTTCCCCTGCTGGTACAGCTCGCGCATCGCGCCGGCGGTTTCCTCGATGGGCACCAGCGGGTCGGGCCAGTGCACCTGATAGATATCGATGTAGTCGGTGCGCAGGCGGCGCAGCGAAGCATGGATCTCAGCCCTGATCCGTTCGCGTGTTGCGTTTCGATAGACTTTGCCGTTGCGCCATTCAAGGCCGACCTTGGTGGCGATGACGGCGCTTGAGCGAATGCCCGTCAGGGCCTTGCCGACGATCTCCTCGGAGACGCCGAAGCCGTACGCGGGCGCCGTGTCGATGAGATTGATCCCCTGGTCCAGGGCGGCCCTGATCGTGGCAACCGATTCACTCTCATCGGTTCCGCCCCACATCCATCCACCCATGGCCCAGGTGCCGAGGGCGACCCGCGATACCTTGAGGGAAGTGGCTGGAATGTCGACGAACTCTGGTTCGAGCTCGGGCAAGCGTGACTGGGTTGATGATGACATGCGCTGAGTGCTCCTCTGTTTCGATGGTTCAGAGGTTGCACCCCGCTCGTTTCCGCGGCATTTCGTCGAGGGCGTGTATCGATTACGTCTGAAATCCTCGGGGGTGCCCCCCACCTCAATAGAGGATATCGACGGCGGAGCTGAAGGAGTAACCGACGCCGCGCTCGGTGATGATGAACTGTGGCTGCGAGGGATCGGCCTCGATCTTGCGGCGCAGACGCAAGATCTGAACGTCGATGGACCGATCGTAGACCTCATTGTCATAGACGCGGCTGGCCTCGAGCAACTGATCCCGCGTGAGGATGCGTTGCGGTGCTGCCAGCAGCGCCGCCAGCAGATTGAATTCGCCGTTGGTGAGCTCGATGCGCTGGGCGTGTCGGGTCAGCCGACGGGTTCTCAAGTTGAGCTCGAAGTCGACGAACCGATACGCGCGCACCTCACGCTGCCGCGCTTCCGTCAGCGCTGCGCCCTTGGTTCGCCGTAGCACCGTGCGTATGCGGGCCAGCAGCTCGCGTGGGCTGAAGGGTTTCGTCAAGTAATCGTCCGCGCCAAGCTCCAGACCCATGACGCGGTCGGCTTCGTCGCGCACGCCCGTTAGGATGATGATCGGGATCGCGGACTTGTCGCGCAGCGTGCGGGCGATCGCCATGCCGTCTTCGCCCGCGAGGCGCAAGTCGAGGATGACCAGATCGATCGCTTGGTCTTCCAGAATCGCCGTCATCTGCTGGCCGGTGGACGTCGCGCTGACGCGCAGCGCGTTCTCGGTCAGATATTCCTGGACGAGCTCACGGATCTGCGGATCGTCGTCCACGACCAGGATGTGTGGCTGAATCGTCTCCGGCATAGCTGCATGTCCGACCGGTATCCTAAATCTAGCACAACACTATCGCAGCGATTGCGACGTCCGGATCCATATGGCTACGGCGGCACTGGGCAGGTCGTGCCTCCGAGCGTAACCCGCTGCAGCGCTGGCAGGCCCGTGGTCGGAAACGGCTGCTGTCCGTTGCCAGCCGGCATCACACAGTCGTAAGCCAGCAGGAAGGCCATGATGGAGGCATATTCCTCAGGCGCGAGCGATCCAGGCGCGGTCAGCGGCATGCGTTGCGTGACCGCACCGCGTAGCTGCGATGCGGTCAGGTGAGAGTGAGCAAAGCCGGGCCCCGTAAGGGCGGGTGCTGAGACGCCTCGCAGAGTCGCGCCGTGACAGGCAGCGCATTGCTGGGAGTAGAGGTCGCGACCCTGCACGACCTGTTGCGGGGTGTATGGCGCCGTACCTTGCGAGGCTGCCGGTGCTGCGGATTCGCCCGCGCCGTTGACCGCGTTCGCGAGTGCGACCTGACCGTTGGCATCGTTGTCGATCGGCTGAGCGGCGCCAAGCCGGTAGGCGATCACTCGGCTGCCGTGTGTGCCCGGAAGATTCGGGGTCTGCTGATTGCCGGCCTCGCCGACCACCACTGCCAGATATTCGGTGCCGTCGAGTCTGTAGGCAGAAAGAGGCGCCACCACTGAGGAGCCGGTGGCTTGCGACCACAACGGTTGCCCGGATTGTGCATCGAAGGCATAGAGATTGCCGCCGACGTCACTGGTGAAGGCGAGGCCCGTTGCGGTCACCAGCACGCCACCTTCCGCAGGGTAGGGCAGCGCGCGCTGCCAGCGGATCTGGCCCGTGCCGATATCGATCGATGTCAGTAAGCCCGTGCCGTTCTGTCGCCTGGGGAGCGGCCCCCCGGTATAGGGCTGTCCCGCGACATACTGTGGATCATCGCTGGTGATTTTCCACACCGCACATTCTTCGGTGCTGGGCACCAGAAACGAATTGCTGTTCGGATCGTAGGCGCCGCCATTCCATTCGATGCCGCCGCCGTGGTTTGGACAGGCCTCGGTGCCCGCGAGGCCTGGAGGCGTATTCAAGCCGGTCTGTTTGCCGAGCACCAGGCGATGCACCACCCGCCCGGTGACTCGATCAAGAACCACGAAGTTGCTGGCCTTGTCGCCGACTGCCACGAGGTGACGCATCCGGCCGCCGACCTGGC
>JBAUYT010000122.1:0-2128 GCA_049584935.1 Steroidobacteraceae bacterium | reverse complement strand
CAAAAAAGCCGTCCGAACGCTGGACGTATTTATCTCCCGTGCGGAGCCATGGGCCGAGAAAGATCGCGCGCGACCGCTCGCGATTGTTCCAGTAGTGCGAAGCGCACGTGGGGCCACAGACTTGCAGTTCCCCTTGCTCACCCGGCGGTACGGGGAGCCCCTCGTCGTTGACCAGCCGCACGCTGTAGCCGGGTACGGGCGTGCCGGTGGTTCCGTAGCGTACATCGCCGGGTCGGTTCGAGAGGAAGATGTGCAGCATTTCGGTAGAACCGATGCCATCCAGAATATCTACATTGAAACGCTTGGCCCAACGACGCCCCACATCCTCAGGCAGGGGCTCTCCGGCAGACGTGCAACGGCGCAGACTTGTGACACCGCAGTGCTTGAGCTGCGGACTTGCAAGCATGGCGGCATAGAGCGTCGGCACTCCGCCAAAAATCGTGGGTTGGTAGCGTTCAAGACGCTCGAAGACCGCGGCAGGCGTGGGGCGCTCGGCCATCAGCGTCGAGGTGGCACCGACGGACATCGGAAACGTCAAGGCGTTGCCCAACCCGTAGGCAAAGAAGAGCTTGGCGGCCGAAAAGGTTCGGTCGTGCTCGTTGATGCCGAAAATCGGTTTCGCGTAGAGCTCGGCGGTCTGTATGAGGCTCGAATGCACATGAACCGTGCCTTTCGGGGCTCCGGTCGAACCCGAAGAATAAAGCCAGAAACAGGCATCATCGCAAAGGGTTTCGGCCACTCGACTTCGAGTATCCATGCGGGCGAGATGGCGGTCCAGCGAATCGGGATGAGAGCTCCGAGCACCGGCGATGAGGAGGTGCTCAAGGTAGGGGGCCTGCGCCTTGAGAGGTTCCAGTACTGGCCAAAGTGCGGCCGAGACGATCGCCAGGCGCGCTCGGCTGTCAGCGAGCATGTAACTGTAGTCCAACGCTGTCAGGAGTGTATTGACCGGCACGGGCACTACCCCCGCCTTGATGGCACCGAGGAACGCCACAGGGAAATCGACCGTGTCATGCATGCAGAGCAGAATGCGTTGCTCGATTTGAATCCCAAGCGATGCGAGCAACTGGGCAAAGGCGGAGCTCCTCGCATCGAGCTCGCCATAGGTCAGAGAGGTTTGATCGTCGATAAACGCCAGCTTGTTTGCGCGGCCGGCGCGCAGATTGCGCTCGAGCAAATCGAAAGCCGCGTTATAGTGGCGTGGAATATGGATACGCGGTGCGCTATCCCCTTTCTCGACAGTACTGAGCTCAAGCATGACCCCCCCCAGAAGCAGCGCTTATGTTCGAGTGAACTCGATGGCACCAGCGGGCAGCAGATAGAGGACACGCGCTCGTCCGCGAGTCACAGTCGGACTGTGGGCGCTTCCAGGCCCGTAAACGACCCAACCCGCGCCACGCCCATCGAATTCAGCACCCTCTTCGACAGGCATGACTAAATCGATTTCGCCGTTGGGGTGGCGATGATGTGGTCCCGCAATAGGCTCCATGTCGACCACATCCACGCTGAATCCGTGTGTTTCCTGACCGGCCTTGATGACGCGGCCATACTTGATGCCGCCGGCTTCCCGATTGCACATCCAGCCCTCGCCGATTGCTTGTGCACACGCAGCTTCGATTGCGCGATAACGATCGCCACGCACAGGTAATAGACCAGACAGTTCTTGTTCTAGTGCGGCATCCAGGGGCTTCCCGGCAATCGCGGATGTAATGCCGACGATCAGCTGCATAAAGGCTCGTTGGGAATTTGACATGGGGTACCTCTGCGGGCTATCGAGCGGAAGCTTCAGAGAGCGGAGTAGGCTCGAGCAGGGTTTGTAACCAAGCCGTCGGGCCTTGTACTGCCGATAGCTGATGATAAAAGTTTAGAGCCCGCAGGCCGCCGAGCTCCTGGCCTCCCCCGGCGCGTCCTGGTCCGCCGTGAATGGACATGGGCATGACATTGCCGTGGCCCGTCTGTGCTTTGGCCACAGCCGCGGAGACGATGTGCAGGCGTCCATGAGTCGAGCCCAGTTCGTAGACCACCCTTTTGGCCACGTCCGGATCGCCTGTGAAAAGCGATGCAACGAGCGAGCCCTGTCCCTTTCGAATCGCCTCAGCCGCCTGAGCAAGGTCGGAGTACGGCAAGA
>JBAUYT010000121.1:0-5215 GCA_049584935.1 Steroidobacteraceae bacterium | reverse complement strand
CACCTGCACCGGCAGCCACGCCGCCAGCAGCAGCACCCGCCGCTGCGGCACCTGCGCCGACACCCGCGTCCGCGCCGACACCCAAGCCTGCGGCCAAGCCGACGCCAGCACCGGCCTCGGGCACCTCTTTCATGGACCTGCTGGTGCAGTACTGGTACGTGCCGGCCGCGCTGGTCGCCATCCTGATCGTGCTGCTGGTGCTGCGCGCCGTGCGTGCGCGCCAGGAAGACGCCTTCGACCGCTCGCTCGGCCGGCTGTCGACCACAGGGTTTGAGTCCAGGCCGGAGGAGCTGCGCACTACCGATACCATGCCGGTGCGCGCGCTGCCGCCGACGGCGGACGAGCAGGGCTATCGCGTCGAGGAATCCGGTGCGCACGAGCAACCGCCCGGCGCGGCTGCTGCGCTGGCCGATACCGCCGCCAGCGGCCGGCACGTGGCGATCGACGACAACGTTCCGACCGAGGCGCCGGTTGCGCTCGACCAGGGTGACCCGCTGGCCGAGGCCGACTTCCACATGGCCTACGGTCTCTACGACCAGGCCGCGGATCTGGTGCAGATCGCCATCTCGCGGGAGCCCGACCGCCGCGATCTGCGGCTGAAGCTGCTCGAGGTGTTCTTCGTCTGGGGCAACAAGGACCGGTTCATGCAGGCCGCGCGCGAGCTTGCAGCCACGCGCGACAAGGCGTTGCCCGGCGAATGGGAAAAGATCGTGATCATGGGGCGGCAGATTGCGCCCGAAGATCCATTGTTCACGGCCTCCGGCGCACTCACGGGCGCTGCCAGCGGCGGCGTAGACCTGAATCTCGAGGGCGGCCAGAACCGCATCGACTTCGATCTCATGGGTGAGCCGACTGTCGGCGCGCCCGGCAGCGGGCACGCCAGCGGTGTCGACCTCGATCTCGGGGCGGCACTTGGCGATACCGCGATCAGTGATGCCGACCCGACCGGCGAATCCCGCCCGGTCAGTGAATCCGGGGTCGATTTCGTGTTCGACGATGCCGACCGTGGCAACGAGCAGACCGGCTCCACGCGCGAGATGCCTTCGCGCAGCGGCCAAGCCACCACAATGACGGCGGCGATCGCCAACGATCCGGATGCGCCGACGGTCGAGCAGCCAAACTTGGCGGACGGAGACCACCCGACCATCCGCCAGAAGATCGATGCGGCCAAGCGCGGCGGCACGGTGCCGGCCGAGCAGACCGCGGAGCTCGAGCTGCACGATCTGGGTCTGGATCTGGGCACCATGGAGACAGCGGGCGACGAAACCGAGATCGCGCCCAGCGCCGACGCGCCCACCCTGCTGGCAGGCACTGGCGAGGAGACGCGGCAAATGCTGCACCAGGCCGACAGCGACCTGGCTAAGACCCAGAAAGCGCCCGCGCCGGGCGAGCCGACCGATTCGGGTACCTGGCTGTTCACCGACACGGATTTCGTCGATGTCGCCACCACGCCGGGTGCCGGCCGCGGTGCCGATGCACCCACCGAAATCGTCACGCAGCTTGCACCCCGGCCGGATTTCGAGCCGCAGCCGGATTCGAGTTCCACCGCACGCCTGCAGGCCATCGAATCTGGCGGGCTGGATCTCGATCTGGGAGACCTCGACAAGACCCAGATCAAGGAACTCAACATCGGCGGCAACGGGCTGGACCTGGATGTGGGGGCACCCGCATCCACTACCGGCAGCGAAGGCACCTTTGTTCAAACACAGCGCATCATGGCGGAGGACATTCCGCTGCCGGATCTCGAACCCGCGACCATGAGCGAGGTGGGGACCAAGCTCGACCTGGCCCGTGCCTACATGGACATGGGCGATCCGGAAGGCGCGCGCAGCATCCTGTCCGAGGTGCTCAGCGAAGGCTCGGTGTCGCAGAAGCAGGAAGCCCGCCGTCTGATCGATACGCTGCCGGGCTGAGGCTGCCGCAAGCCTCCCGAACATGCGTCGTCGTCTGGCCGTCGGCATCGAGTACGACGGCAGCGCCTATTGCGGCTGGCAGGTGCAGAGTGCTGCACCCAGCGTTCAGGCGGCACTCGAGGCAGCGCTGAGCCGCGTGGCCGACACTCCGGTGGCACTGACTTGTGCCGGTCGCACCGACGCCGGCGTGAACGCGCGGGCCCAGGTCGCCCATTTCGACACCGAGGCGGTGCGCCTGGCGCACGCCTGGCTCATGGGGGCCAACACCTATCTGCCGGGCGACATCAGCCTGCAATGGGTGCGGCCGGTGCCCGACCACTTCCACGCGCGCTACAGCGCCTTGTGGCGAACCTATCGCTACCTGATCCTCAATCGGGTGGCGCGCTCCGCTCTCGCCGCCGGGCGCGCGCTGCTGGTACACCAGCTGCTCGAGGTGGAAGCCATGCGCGTGGGCGCGCGTTACCTGATCGGTGAGCATGACTTCAGCGCCTTCCGCTCCTCCGAATGCCAGGCACGCTCGCCGGTCCGGCAGCTGCGGGCACTCGCCATCGAGCGCCGCGGCGACTGGATTCTCATCGACGTCACCGCCAACGCCTTTCTGCACCACATGGTGCGCAATATCGTCGGTCTGCTGCTGGCGATCGGGCTCAGACGCGCCGCGCCCGCGCGCGCGCGCGAGCAGCTCGAGTCCCGGCAGCGCAGCGAAGGGGAGGCCACTGCGGCGGCGCTGGGGCTGTACTTCTGGCGGGTGGAGTATCCGGACGCCTTCGGATTACCTGCGGAGGATTCGGATATGATGGGGCACTGATGTCCTGGTTCGAGAAAATAGTCCCTTCGCGCATCAAGACCGAACGGCGCTCGCGATCGGTTCCGGAGGGACTGTGGATCAAATGCCCCGCCTGCGACGCGGTACTGTACCGCGCCGAGCTCGAGCGCAATCTCAACGTCTGCCCCAAATGCAGCCACCACATGAGGATCGGCGCGCGTGAGCGGCTGCGCGCCTTCCTCGACCCCGAGCCGCTGACCGAGATCGGCGAACGCATTGGCCCCGAGGATCCGCTCAAGTTCAAGGACAGCAAGCGTTATCGCGACCGGTTGGCGCAGGCGCAGAAGGCCACGCGCGAACGCGACGCGCTGGTAGCGCTGTCCGGCGCGCTGCACGGTGAAGCGGTGGTAGCCTGTGCGTTCGAATTTCAGTTTTTGGGCGGCTCCATGGGTTCGGTAGTCGGCGAGCGGTTCCGGCGCGCGGTCGATCGCTGCATCGACCAGGGTTGCGGGCTGGTGTGCTTTACCGCTACCGGCGGTGCCCGCATGCAGGAGGCGCTGCTGTCGCTGTTTCAGATGGCCAAGACCAGTGCCGCACTCGGGCGGCTCGCCAAAGCGGGCCTGCCCTACATATCCGTGATGACCGACCCGACCACGGGCGGCGTGTCCGCCAGCCTCGCAATGCTGGGGGATCTCAACATCGCCGAACCTCGGGCGCTGATCGGTTTCGCAGGCCCGCGCGTGATCCAGCAGACCGTGCGCGAGACGCTGCCGGAAGGCTTTCAGCGCAGCGAATTTCTGCTCGAGCACGGCGTTCTGGATCTGATCCTCGACCGGCGCGAAATGCGCGACCGGGTCGCGCAGCTGCTGCGGCTGCTGCAAAGGCGTCCGCCGCTGCAGCCCGCTTGAGCGCGCCTGCACGGTCGCTGGCCGCGGCGCTGGCGTATCAGCAGAGCGTACATGGACCCGCGATCGACCTGGGTCTCGAGCGTGTGCGGACGGTGGCTGCGCGGCTCGGCCTGCTCGAGCGCCGCTGTCCCGCGGTCATCGTGGGCGGTACCAACGGCAAGGGCTCCACCGCGGTCTCACTCGCAGCCCTGCTGCAGGCCTGCGGACAGCACACCGGCCTGTTCACCTCACCGCACCTGGTGCGCTACAACGAGCGCATTCAGGTCGACGGTATGAAAGCCGATGATGCGGCGCTGCTGCGCGCGTTCGAGCGCATCGAGGCGGTTCGCGGCCCGATAACTCTCACCTTCTTTGAATACAACACGCTGGCCGCGCTCGAGATCTTCCGCTGCGCACAGGTGTCGATCATGGTGCTCGAAGTCGGGCTCGGCGGCCGGCTGGACGCCACCAACATCATCGACGCCGACGTGGCGCTGCTGTGCTCGGTCGGCATGGACCATCGCGACTGGCTCGGCGATACCCTCGAGCAGATCGGTGCGGAGAAATCCGGCATTTTTCGCCGGCGGCAGGCGGTGGTGCTGGGCAGCGCCGACATGCCCGCGAGCGTTTGGCAGCGGCTGCAGGCGCTGGAGTGTCGTGTCCATACGGCCGGGCGGGATTTCAGCGCGGTCGTCGACAGCGCCGATCCCGCTGGGCGCTGGAGCTATGTCAGTGGCAGTTGCCGTCTGCAGGCGTTGCCGCCGCCGGCGCTCGCGGGCACGGTGCAGTATTGCAATGCGGCCGCCGCGCTGACGGCGCTCAATCTGCTGGCGGTATCCGGCGCCTGCGAGCGCGAGCACGTGGTGCGTGGCCTGGGTGAGGTGCGTTTGCCGGGCCGCTTTCAGATCGTCCCGGGCCAGCCGGAATGGATCCTGGACGTGGCGCACAACGAACCGGCCGCCGTGGTGCTCGCCGCGGCACTGCAGGCCCGGCACTGTGCGGGGCGCACCTATGGAGTGATCGGCATGCTGGCTGACAAAGACGTTGCCGCCGTGGCACGGGCACTCGACCACAGCATCGATTGCTGGCTGCTGGCAGCGCTCGATGACGAGCCTCGCGGGCTGTCCGCCGAGACACTGCAGACACGCCTGCCGCCGCTGCGCGGCCAGATCGAGCGCTGCGGGCGCATGGCCGAGGCCTGCGTGCGCGCGCGCGCGCTGGCACAGCTACAGGATCGTGTGGTTGTGTTCGGCTCGTTTCATGCGGTCGGACCGGCGCTCGTCTGGCTTGGGCTATACTGATCCCGCAGCTATGGAAAATCGCCTCAAGGAGCGTTTGACCGGCGCGGCGATTCTGGTGGCGCTGATCGTGCTGTTGGTGCCCGAGATGTTTCGCGGCCAGCGCGGCGACACTGCCGCCCCGGCGAGCAGCGGCGATGGACCTCCGATCCGCTCATACACCATCGATCTGAGCAACAGTCCGGCGAGTAAAGCGCCACTGCAATCCACCCCGCCGGCGGCCAGCAGCAGTGCAAGCACGGACGGCGGCGGTGAGCCGGTGGTGTCATCAACACCCGCGACCGCGCCTGCGCCTGCTGCGGCCACCCCACGGCTAGCATCGACGGCAGCCGCCAACCGGGTGCCCGCAGT
>JBAUYT010000120.1:0-2462 GCA_049584935.1 Steroidobacteraceae bacterium | reverse complement strand
CGCTCAGAGCTTCCAGAGCGAGCATAGAACCGTCGCCGGTTCCGGGGCGTCCGATGCGGTAGTGGCCATCACGATGCGCTGACTACGGGTCGTTATTCACCGCTTTGACCGCGCTCTAAGTTTGGAGTCAATAGCCACATGATGCGTGCATCCTGCTTGGGCCGGTAGGATGAGCTATCGACCTTGACAAGCATGGGACCGCTAATCGATTCGATGAGGAGGGCTCTTTCATCGAGTTGGTATTCCGCTAACCATTTTGTAACACAGCGGCTCTGGAAAAGCCCGAGCCCTTCTGGATCCCTAAACTGCGTAGGGTGCGTGGAAAGTCCGATCATGATCTACGAGGTCTGGTGGCCTCAAGGAGTGCGTCCAGAGAGATCGATCTACTGGGGCAATCTAACTTCAAAGCGACCACGGCATGGTTGATCAAATTTCACCAGCGAATAAGCCACACGCGCCAGCTTGGCGGTGACAGCAGCGCGTGACTTGCGTCGCCGATCCCGACTCTCGGTCTGCAGTAATATAACGCGTGTACTTGTCGCGGAAGGCGTTTTCGCTCCGGATAGCGCTGATCGACGTCTACCAGAGTGCGCACCGAAGCGGTGCGTTTCCACACTTGGATAGACGCCCCACCCCGGGGACATCTGTCCCGGCGTCCTGGAGGCGCTCCATTTCGGCCTCGGCGGCTGCTGTAACACGTACCGATCCATGCCCGCAACGGCGTAGCAGGCTCGGTAGTGGGCGCGACATAGCCAGCTACCTAGAGCGCAAGAACTTACCACCAGCCCTGCACCGACCGCATCGTGCTGCGGCTCATTCCACCGCACGAAACAGCAACCTGGAAAGGACCTCATCGGAAGAGCGCTGAAATAGGCGACAAATGCAAAGGCGCCTTCTGGCATTGAGCGCGAAGGCGCCTTGCGTGTTGGCTATCCGGCCAAAGGCCGCGCAACCTAACGCGGCGGTGTGGGTGCTGG
Source organism: Steroidobacteraceae bacterium (assembly GCA_049584935.1). Taxonomy (GTDB): domain Bacteria; phylum Pseudomonadota; class Gammaproteobacteria; order Steroidobacterales; family Steroidobacteraceae; genus FEN-1191. The sequence continues at coordinate 1,485 of JBAUYT010000120.1, read as the reverse complement.
CGTTGGTTCTAACGGCTTCTCAAAGGTCCGGGGGGCTGATTCGCCCGGCGGCACAAAGGCTCGGTCGTTGTATTTCGTGTGAGTGTAGACCTTTGTACGCATATCGTCCCCGATGTGGTCGTTGGTTCTTATGCGCCACTTCCCGTCAACTTTGGTAAAAGTCCGGTAGTAGTACGTTGGAGTTTCGCTCTCCTCCCCCGGTCCCACCACTTCGTGGCCGGTCACGGAATATTTGCCAGCCGGGTCCATCCAGGCGAATGTGAACTTCGCAGTGGTAATGCTACGCGCTAGCGTGGGAGTGGAGAATTCGATCTCATCACCGTAGACCTCCACGCGACAAAATACTCGATCGTAGCAACCAGCTTCCTTCATGACGTCCATAAAGCCTGCCCACCCATACTTCCTTCGCGGCCCGTCTAAATAACTAAAATCCGACGCGAAGACGTCGTTCTTTAAGCACTGCCAATCCTTCTGCGCAATGCATCTTCCATAGCGCAATGTCGTCAGGCGAATCTCCTCCCTAGCCTCCTGCTTCTCAGTAGCGGACATCTTGCTGAGACTCTCCTTAGGCGTGGCGGCGAGCCAAGCAGATCTGGCAGTTTCTCCTTTCGTACTTTCGAAACCCGGCGGTGGTGGCGGTAGTTCTTCCGAGACGGCTGATTGCGCAGCCGCGCTGCCGGACAATCCAGATGACAGAATCCCGATTGGAACTGAAAGCGCGGCAAGAGCCGTGACCCTTAAGCGTGACATACGACCTCCAATATCCCGACTTATCAAGATTAGGCGGATGCTCTTTATCCACCAATTTATAATTTGACTGTGCCTTAGTTAGATCCACGAGCATGGCTGACAATCATCGCTCGACGGTAGTCCCCCTCGGCGGCCATTGCACCGCGCTTCTTTCCATCGGCCATCGCTCGTCAGAGCGGATCATTGCCGATCCGGGCCCATTTACAAGCATTCTTCTGCTTTCAGCGAGTCTACCCAAGGTGGCCGATATCTGCAATCCAGTCCCACAATATTGTAGAACAACGGCATCTATATCTAGTGACTCCGGCGATGTTCCTGGCCCAACGCGTTCGAGGCCGGATGAACCGGACCCCGCTGCCGCCGTTCCAGGTGACTTTGACCTGGCAAATCCCGTGTTCTCGTCGAGGTTCGACAACTCGCGGCCGCAATCCTGCCCGCGATTTGAATGTGAGCCGGGGGCCCGGCGGCAACAAGTTCTTGAATTTTATCCAGTAGAAATAATCACTGGCTGCTATTTCGCGCCGCCTGCTCGTCTCGTCGAACAGACGAGCGGCAGTCGACGCGAAATCTCGCCGCCCTGACAAGCTCATCACGGTGTCCATCCTCTTGTGCCCCGCCACTGCTATCGTCTGGCCAAGCGATATCCCAAAGCGGCTGCCTCGGTCACGAATCCCCAGCGCAGCGAGTGTGCCGAGAGCTCACTCAGTGGCTGCTCACTCATTCGTGGTCGTCGCT
>JBAUYT010000119.1:0-3613 GCA_049584935.1 Steroidobacteraceae bacterium | reverse complement strand
AATTCCTCGAGCGAATCGCGGGGTCCAGGAAACGCCTCTATCAGTTCACGGCCATCGATGACTGCACGCGCATTCGTGTGCTCAAGATCTACGACGTCTGCAATCAAAAGTCGGCTATCAGCTTCGTGGACGAGGTCATACGACGCCTACCCTTCAGGGTGCTCGTAGTCCAGACCGACAATGGCGCAGAGTTCCAGTCCAACTTCCACTGGCACCTGGAGCAACAGGACATCCGCCATGTCTACATCCGGCCAAGAACCCCACGCTTGAACGGCAAGGTCGAGCGCTCACACCGCGTCGATGAGCAGGAGTTTTACCAACTGCTCGACAAAAACGGCATCAGCGACGACATCCATCTCTTCAAGGACAAGCTTCGCGAATGGGAGGACTATTACAACTACCACCGGCCCCACGGAGCTCTCGATGGGCAGACCCCCTACGAGCGGCTCTTGGCGAGGAAAACCTCGGCCAGCGTGTCACCGAAGTCCTGAGACCTTACATGAATGAGCTTTCGGGCTCATAGGTTACAAAACATTCCGACCACATGGGTAACACTTCTGGCATTTGCAGGAGACGCAAATGCCATGGAAGGAGTGGTCCAAAGTGGACGAGCGGCAGCGCTTTGTGAGTCGCCTGTTGGAGGGCGAGAGAATGGCCGAGCTGTGCCGAGAGTTCGATATCTCTCGCAAAACGGGCTACAAGATATTTCAGCGCTACAAGAACACCGGACTGGAGGGGTTGTCCGATCGCTCCAGGCGCCCCTATCGGCAGGCCAATCGACTGTCCGAGCAGCTTGAGTCGCTGATCGTCCAGCATCGGCTCAATCATCCCACCTGGGGTGCCCCCAAGATCAGGGAGAAGCTCAGGCGCCAGGATCTGGGCATCAGCCTTCCAGCCATCAGCACCGTACACGCGGTGCTCGATCGGCACGGACTGGTCTCTCGCGGTCGCAAGGGCACTACCTACAAAGCTCGAGGTACATCCCTCTCGCGCCCCACTGAGCCCAATGCCCTGTGGTGCACCGACTACAAGGGGGAGTTCATGCTGGCGGATCGGCGCTACTGCTACCCCCTCACGCTCTCCGACTTTGCCAGCCGCTATCTGCTGTGCTGCGAAGCTCTGCAAACCACCAAGGAACAGTACGCATTTGCCGTCTTCGAACGTGCCTTCCAGGAGTTTGGCCTGCCCACGGCCATTCGCAGCGATAACGGAGTGCCTTTTTCCAGTCGCGGAACCTTCTTTGGCCTCTCCAAACTCTCCGTGTGGTGGCTGCGCCTGGGGATCGGCATCGAGCGCATCAAGCCCGCTCATCCGGAGCAAAACGGACGCCACGAACGCATGCACCTGACTCTAAAGCGCGAGGCCACCAAACCGCCGGGAAACAACTTCCTGCAGCAACAGGCACGCTTTGACGAGTTCGTCCGTATCTACAATCACGAACGCCCTCATCAGGCCATCGCCATGCGCTACCCGGCCGAGCTCTACAGCCCCTCGGCCAGGCGCTATACCGGCCTGCCTGAGCTCAACTATCCGTTCCACGACATGACCGTCACCGTGACCGAGTGCGGCCGCCTGTGCTTCGGACGACGTAAGATCAATCTCAGCCAGGTCTTTGCCGGGCAGAACGTCGGGGTGCGAGAGGTCGCTGATCACATCTGGCTCATCAGCTTCATGCACTACGATCTGGGCTTCTTCGACGATCAGTGCAATCGGGTGGAGTGTGCACCCAACCCCTTCACTGCTAGAGTGTTACCCATGTCTCCGGAATAATCCGTTACCTATGTGATCGGAACGGACCCCTGCGTAGGAACTGGGCCTGCTTGGATTCGAACCAAGGACCAAGGGATTATGAGTCCCCTGCACTAACCGCTGTGCTACAGGCCCGCCGTCAGGCGGGCAATGTTACCCCATCGGCCAGCCGCTGCCTTGCGCCGCGGGTCTAAGGCTGCAGCCGCACCGGTAGCTTGGCATTGCAAATCTCCAGCCGATCGGTGGGCTCGACGAACCATGCCGCCGTGCGGCTGCGCAGAGCGCGCAGGTAATCTGCAAAAATCGGCGCGTCGGATCGCAGCAGTTGCAGGTTGATGCGCTGTTCGGACGGCAGATCCGCCGCCACGGTGATCGAGCGGATCGGCACGTACTGTTCTGCTTGCTCGTAGAAGCCAAGGTTTCCGGTGCCGCGCGGCAGGCTCGACAGCAGCTCGATACCGCGCACCACACGGCCGGTCAGCGTCACGTTGCGGTCCAGCTGGCGCGGGGCATGGCCGATGATCACATACAGCTCGACCCCCGATCCGCTATCGGGCGCCGTATCACGTCCGACGCCAAGCATAGAATAGCAATGTATCAGCCATTCCTGAGCTGTGCCGGGATTGCGCGCGACCGGCCAGCTGTCGATGAAACCGACCTGGGGCGCGTAGACGTCGCGGTCCTGTAGTTGGCGAAACGACGCGGCGCGTTGCAACGGACGATAAAACTCGGTCGGAGCGGGACGCAGCGCCGTGCCAGTATCGCGCTTGCCGTCCGGGTCGCCCCATTGCACCACGTAGTTGTCCTGTACCCGGATGATGTGCAGGCCGTCGAAGTAGTGCGCGCGGACCAGCGCCTTGATGTTGGCGACGTGTGCCGGCGCGAATTGCGGCGCGAGTTCGATGACGACGCGACCGGCCGGCAACTCCATGTACAGCGTGCTTTCCGGGTCGAGCGCCCGCCAATCGCCAGGCGCACTGCGTGCCAGCACGTCGGACGGCGATTCGGCGGGCGCTGGTGCACGACCGGCAGCCAGTGCCACGCTCGCGCTCAAGGCCAGGACCGCCGCCGCGCGGGCCGGAATCCGAAATCCGATCGCCACTGACCCCGTCGTCATGCCGCAACCTCCACCCATCAGCCGTGGCGGCGATCTTACCCACAACCGGGCTGATTCCGGAGCGTCGATGCCGGCGCGCCGGCTCTATTCCCAGCTATCGAGCTTGATATCGTCTGGATAGGGGGCACCTTTGCCGGTTTCCAGCAGCGCCTTCAGACTCAGTAGGAACACGCCCCACTTGGTGCTGCAATGGTGCATGAACTCGACCGGCTGCTTCCATCCCTGGTGCTTGAACAGCACAATGGTCCAGTCACCCTGCTGCTTGAGATCGAAGCTTATTCTGGTGCCGATCCATTCTTCCGGTCCGGCGACCACTTCCCACAGCACGTGTGTGGCTGGATGAAGCTCGAGCACCTTCATATCGAAGCCGCCGCTACCGAAGCGAAACTGCAGCACTGAGCCGGCTTTGCTCTCGCCCTGTGTATTGTCGGTCCACCAGGCGGAAAGACCTTCGAGCGTGGTCAATGCCCGATAGACATCATTCAGGGAAGACGATTTGATTCCGACTTTGTGCAGAATATCCACCGTCGGTGATGCTGCTGCTACTGTTGGCTTGAGTGCTGCGTTGGTGTGCGTGGTCATCGCCTTGCTCCTTTTTGGATACGACGTGCTGATCTGGTGTTCACAGACTAGGGCCGGGGCATCGACCGGTGGGAGTGACAAGTGTGGCGGGATTTAAATGGACTCGCTGATCACCGCCGCGGCGCGTGCACTCGCGGCGGGTGATCCGCTCGGTGCATTGAAGCG
>JBAUYT010000118.1:0-3825 GCA_049584935.1 Steroidobacteraceae bacterium | reverse complement strand
CAATAGAAGAATTAAGGCCATGCCCGCCACGGTACAGCCGCGCCGGGCAGGCGCGGCGCGGCTCCGGCTCGCCGCCTGCATGCGGCCCATCGCCTGGGCCCTGCTCGCAGCCGCGGGGCTGTGCTGCACTCCGGCGCGGGCCGACATCCGCATCGACATCAATGGGGTCGACGGCGAGCTGCGCCGCAACGTGCTGGCGCTGCTGAGTCTCGAGCGCTACAAGGACCACGATCGGCTCGAGCCCGCTGCCGTGCAGCGGCTCTACAACCGCGTCGACGACGAGGTGCGCACGGCGCTCAAGCCATACGGCTACTACGATCCCAAAATCAGCTCTTCGATCGAACCGCCGGACAAGGAACATCACTGGCACGTCGGCATCACTATCGATGTCGGCAAGCCGGTGCTGGTCGAGAGCGTCAACGTCCAGGTCGACGGACCGGGCGCCACCGATCCGGTGTTTACGCGTATCACCAATGCGATTCCCATTCACAGCGGCGACCGTCTCAGCCACGCCGCCTACGAGCAGCTCAAGAATGGCCTGGAGCACGCGGCCGCAACCTACGGCTATCTCGATGCACGCATGCTGCGCAACGAAATGCAGGTCGATCCCGATCGGCACGCAGCCGGCATTTATCTGCAGCTCGATACCGGCGTGCGCTATTCCTTCGGCGCCACCACCATCGAGCAGACGTCGGTCAAGGACAAGTACGTGCGGCGCTTCCTGCGCTACAAGGAGGGCGACCCGTACAACGCACTCGAGCTGCTGCGAACACAGTTTGCGCTCGATGACAGCCAGTACTACTCCACGGTCGTGGTCGACGCCGGTGAGCGCGATCGCGTGCAGCACACGGTCCCGATCACCATTCACGCCAACGACTCGCGCATCGGCTACTCGGTCGGCGGCGGCTATGGCACCGACACCGGCTTTCGAGGCGTCGCCAGCCTGACGGTGCCGCGACTCAACAGTTACGGCCACCGCTTCCGCGTGCAGATGCAGCTATCGCAGATCGAGCAGATTTTCGATGCGCGCTACGACGTGCCGTTCGGCGACCCGGCGCTGGAGAAGTTCACGCTCGAACTCAATGGCCAGGAATCCATCGAGGGCAACAACGTCACGACCAACGCCATCCAGCTCGGGCCGGGGGTAACCCAGACACTGGGCTCCTGGCAGCGCATCCTCAGCGTCAACGCCGTGCACACGGTTACCGACGATCCGATCATCGTGCGCCAGGTCGATAGACTGATCGTGCCCAGCATCGTGTTCGCTTCCGTGCCCGAGGGCTATCTGGGCGAGGCACTGTTCAGCCGCGGGCTCTATGCCCAGCTCATCGGCTCGACCACCACCCTGGGTGCGCGCGAAAACTTCCTGCGCCTGGATGTGCAGGCCGAGCGTGTGGTCGACCTGAGCCGGCTCTGGCATATGTTGCTGCGCGGTGAGATGGGCGTCGATTCGATCAGCAACGTCGAGAACCTGCCGGGTATCTATCGCTTCTTCGCCGGCGGCGACCGCAGCGTGCGCGGCTTCGCCTACGACGACCTGTCGCCGGTCAAGCTGGCGCCCGCACCGCCGGCGGCACCTGGGGCACCGCCGCTCGCTCGCGCACCGGTCAAGCCAGGCGGCCGGGACCTGCTCACAGGGACGGTCGAGATCGAGCGGGACCTGCCGCACAACTTCGGCGTCGCCGCCTTTGTCGACGGCGGCAACGCCATGGATCACTTCAGCGACCCGCTCGCCTACTCGGTCGGAATTGGCTTCCGCTTGCGCCTCCCCGTGGTCACGGTCGGGCTGGATGTCGCCCAGGCCTTGAGGGCGCCTGGCTTCGACGGCTTGCCCGGGCCGCGGCTGCACCTGAATATCTCGCCCAAGCTTTGACGACGGGGATTTAATATCGCCCCATGCGCTGGCGCCACCTGCTGCACCTGCTCTGGATTCCGCTGGCCCTGAGCCTGGCGCTGGCGGCGCTGTACTTTCTAGCCTACACGCCACGCGGCCTGGCCGTCATCGTGCGGCAGTTCAGCGGCCAGCTCGGCCCGGTGTCGATCCAGATTCAGGGTGCCAGAGGGACGCTGGCGCGCGGTCTGCACATCCAGCATCTGATCATCGATCATCGCCGCGCGCACATCGAGCTCGACGACGTCGACGGGCGCGTATCGATGCTGCCGCTGGCGTGGCAGACGGTGCGTGTGCCACAACTGCATGTGGCACATCTACTGGTGCATGCGTTGCCCGATCCGACCGTGCGGCCTCCGCAGGCGCCACACTTCCTGCCGCCGCTGACGCAGGTGCTGCTCAATCACATCGAAGTTGACCAGTGGCAGCTCGTCACCACCAACGATGTCGAGCTCGACGCCTCTGCAGTAACGACCACCGGGGTGGTCTATCCGGATCTGATCCGCCTGTACGATGCCCGATTGACCTATCGCGCCGTGCACCTGCGCGGCAGCGGCGAGTTGCTCGCCAGCGCACCGCTCGGGCTCAACGGCAATCTGCACATCGATTCGGAGCCGCAGGGCCAGCCGGCATGGACGGCCAACGGCCGCTTCGAAGGCGATCTGACGCGGCTCGAGGTCGACGCGCACGTCAGCGAGCCATTCGCAGCGGTATTCCATGGCGAAGCAGACGATCTCACCAGTCACTGGCGCTGGCACGGTGCCTCGAGACTGCAGCGGCTCGACCTGACCGTCTGGCAGTTGGGTCCCCTGCTCGGCCTCATCAGTGGCCCGCTGGCGCTCGACGGCGATCGCGACGGCTTTCGCGCGCGCGGACAGCTGACGGCACCGGGGCTGCGTGCAGGCGCGCTGGAGACGGACTTCGAGGGCTCCTTTCGGCCGCCGGTGCTGACGATTACGCACTTCTCTCTCAAGCACGCTTCCACCGGCGCGACCGCAAATGCAGCCGGTACGGTCACGATCGAGGCTGGCGGTCCGCTGCTGGATTTGACCGGCGACTGGTCGCGGTTTCGCTGGCCGATGACCGCGGGCAGCAACGACGCGCGGGCCTTCAGCGATCACGGCCACTACCATCTCAAGGGAGCGCACCGCTTCGATCTCGAGACCGCGTGCGACTTGCGCATCGGTTCGCTGCCGCTGCTGAACATCGCTTCGCTGCGCGGCGAACTGGCGGGGGATGGCCTGCGCGCCGATGTCGCCGAGATAACAGGCGACGGCGCCCGCGCCAGCCTCGCAGGCGCGCTGCACTGGGGCGCCTCGCAGGCATGGCACGTGCAGGGCCACGTGGAAGAACTCGAGATCGCGAGCCTGCGGCCGGGGATCGCCGGTCACGTCGGCTTCCAGTTCAATGCACACGGTGATCGGCTGGATCCACAGGCTGAGCTCGAGGCCAGCTTCCAGGACTTGAGCGGCAGCGTGCGCGGCCAGCGTGCCGAGGGGCATGGGGACCTGGCACATCACGCCGGCGCCTGGCAGTTCCATGACGTGCAGCTGCAGCTCGGGGCTACCCACATCGCGCTCGATGGCCGCGCCGGCAACCCCATCAATCTCAACTTTGTGGTTGACGCCGACGATCTGGCACTGCTGCATCCCGGCGCACACGGCAAACTGCAGGCGCATGGCTCGTTGCACGGCGACCCGCACGATCCCACCCTGTCGGGTGTCGCACGGCTGCAGGCGGTCGACTGGGGGGGAGCGCATCTCGATTCGCTCGACGCGCAGATCGGCTTCGATCCCAACGGCAGCGGTCGCAACGATGCCAGGCTCGAGCTGCAGGGCCTGATCGTGGCCGGCCGCCGCGTCGAGGCGCTGCGGCTGCGCACCGACGGCACCACCGCGCATCACACGCTCGCCTTCGATGCCCGTGGCGAAGGG
>JBAUYT010000117.1:0-26673 GCA_049584935.1 Steroidobacteraceae bacterium | reverse complement strand
GGCTTCACCGTGCACAGGCGAAGTGCGCGGCGACGCTAAACTGAAAGAGAAGTGCTTTGCTCAGTTTCCTCAAACAGCGATTACCGCCGAATTTCCGCAATCCCAAAACTGCCGAGTGGTTCTATGGCCTGTATTTTGCCATGGACGGTAGCAAGCGCATCATTCAGGTGGGAGCTAACGATGGTGAGATGAGCGACCCGCTGCGTGTCCACCTGGAGACGCCGGGGCAATACACGGCTCTTCTTATCGAACCCGTCCCGTTCTACGTCGACAAACTGCGGCGACTCTACCAGGGTAGGACGGATATTCGGATTGAACAGGTGGCCTGCGGCAGTGGCTGTGCAGCGCTGGATTTCTTCATGATTCCTCCCGAAGTGGCCGATGATATGAACGGGGACGGCCCGCCCAACAAGTGGGCGCACGGCCAAGGCTCTTTCGACAAGGACGTAATCATCTACTGGATCCGAAGAAACGGCTTCCGGGGCAAGACGTATCGGGCGCAGATTCCGCGGTTCATCGACTCGATACAGTCCATAAAAATCCCGGTGGTCCAACTAAGTGCGTTACAAAGCGAGCCGGTAGAGAATCTCCTGCTAGTCATTGACGTGCAGGGTTTTGAACTGCAAGTCTTGCAGGGCGTCGACTGGAGCCATCCGCCGGCGTTCATTGCCTACGAGGATGACCGAAAGAAGGGCGCAGAGCTCAGGTCGTTCCTGACCGGGCAGGGCTACCGCTATCTATTTGGGACGACCGACCGGGTGTACTGTCGCCAATACCTGAAGATCCCCAAGAGTTGGCGCATCTGAACGATGCTGGATGCAGTAATTGTAGTGAGTTGCGAGAGAGATCTCGCGGTCAATCTGGTGTCCATCCCCGCAGTGGTGGAATTCATCGAGGCCGTGGAGTATTTGGTGATTGTCCCCCAGGCGGATGTGAAATCATTCCGGCGGACGCTTCCTGCGCGGGCGAATGTAGTGGCCGAGGAGCAGTATTTAGGAAATTGGAATATCGGCCGCATCGCCAACACGCTGCCGAACCGGTTTTGCGACCGCGCGAATTGGTATCTTCAGCAATTCGTTAAAATCTCAGCCCTGAACCAGCTCCCGTGCGGGAGCGAAGCTTTGATCTGGGACGGAGACACGGTGCCGTTGCGTTCCTTGAAGTTCACGGATGAAAGTGGACGGATCGGCTATTACCTGGGTTCCGAGCGTCACACACCTTATTTCCAGGTCATCCATGCGCTGCTTGAAATCAAGCCGGCCATACCACAATCATTCGTCGCACAGTGCATATGCGCTCGTGTTCAGTGGATTCGTAAGTTACTGGACGCGATAGAGAGTCGGAGCGGTTCGCCGTGGATAGATACCATCCTTCGCGTCCTGCCGGGACATTCGAAGAGTGAATTCAGCGAGTACGAGACCATAGGAACCTTTGTGGCCACCCACCACCCGGACGAGATCTTCATGAATCACGGCCCCTGGTTTCGTTGGGGCAGTGGGTATTGCGGGGGAATTGATCGCGCCGACAAGAGGTCTCTCAGAAGGCTCTCACGCCTCTATGACTTCGTCGCCTTTGAGAGCTGGGATCGAGGGCCACGGGCCTGGCTTCATAGCCGAGCTCGCATACTCGGTGACATATTGAATAGCCTTGGGGCGTGGAGGCAGCGGCCCGCCTCCAGCAGACAGTCCGCTCTAACCCAAACGGCTGAACGGTAGGCTGGCATCGAGGCACCGACGCAGGATTCAGGGATCCACCAGGATCCAGTCAGGTCCGGCAATATCCGTCTCGGTCGTTGCATGACCCAGCCAAGTGCGCGGGGCAATGACCAGCTTGTCGGGGCGCGTATTAAACCACGCTCCCCACCAGGAAAAGCTGCTGTTGGCAATGACATGATGATGGCACTGCGACATCAGCCAGAGATCTTCGTGTGCGCTGTCCGGGCCGTTGTGGTCGACGAGATGCATATGGGGTCTCCCGGCTATCCATTGGCGTGCGAATGCCGCATCGTCCGAGAACACGAAGCATTCAAATTCGCCCAGACGTTGCCCTACCAGCGCCAGTGCCCGCTCGTAGTATGCGGGGGACAGCAGCGCCCGCGATCCGAATGCGGTGACGTAATCGCCGCGCCTGATGTGCAGCGATATCGGAGTGTGGGACTGGCCCATCTGCAAGGCCACCGCGTGGCTTACGGGGCCCGGTGGTGTGCGCAGTGCGAACTCACGTCGGAGCGCCGGCTCCGCCGCTGCCACTGTGGAATGCGACTGCCAGTAGCCGACCAGGTACACCCGGCGATTCGCCGGAGAGAGGTTGAAATCGGGCCGGTACAGAAATCGGCCTGGGGGTTCACGAATAACTTGCACGCCTCGTAGTGCCCGGTAGGCTGCTCCGAGGTAACGAAAGTGAGGGCTGTTGCTCAGGATCAGCCGATCGAGGTACGAGACCGGTGCTATCGGCGCTGAGATCGAAAATTTCTGCAGCATCACCGGACGGTGCACGGCTCCGACGGTGAAATTCTCGGGGGGCTCGAGTGCGATTCTCAAGGAGGCGGAAAGACGATCGGCGAGGTAGCGCCCTGCGGCATACTGGAACAGTTGATTGCCGAGACCGCTTAACTGTCTTACAACTACTTCCACGACGATTAAGCGGAGATTACGCGCGTGCGCGTCAGCATTATCATCAACAATTACAATTACGAACGTTACGTAGGGCGCGCGGTCGAGTCGGCGCTGAGTCAGACCTATCCGGATATCGAGACAATCGTCGTCGATGATGGATCCACCGATGGATCCGTCCCGCTGCTACAGCGTATTCCCGGCATCCGGCTCATCGAGCAATCAAACGGGGGCCAAGGGTCAGCCTACAACACCGGCTTTCGGCACGCCACTGGGTCAATCATGCTGTTTCTCGACTCGGATGACTGGCTGTATTCATCGGCCGTACGTGAGATCGTCGAGCACTGGAAGCCTGGTACGGCGAAGCTTCAGTTTCGACTGCAGCTCGTCGACGACAGCGGTCGAGAGCTGGGCCGCTATGTTCCGCGGAGCATGCACGACCGGACCGCCCGAGCACTGGTGCTGAAGTTTGGTGCCTACGGATCGCCGCCGGCATCGGGGAATGCGTTTGCCGCTGATTTCTTGCAGCGGATACTGCCGATGGAGGCCGCTCGGTGGCGGAGGGCTGCAGATACAGTACCCATCTTGCTGGCGCCGTTATTCGGAGAAGTCATCTCCCTGCCAAGTGTGCTCGGCGGATACCGCCTGCATCGCCGACTCCGCAGAGATGAGCTGCTGCTCAACAATGCGCCGGCAAACCTGTGGGAGGAATTCGGGCGCATCCGCTCATCCAAGCAGTTCCTGCAAGCTGCGGCTGCTTCTTGGGGGCATCGGGCTCGCTCGCCGCTGCTGCTCGCGCCCTGGGAATGCCGGATTCTCACTCTGTGCCTCCGATTCGGCGGACCGCCGCCGCCAGAGGAGGCGTCGAGGTCTCGTCTAACGAGGACGACGCTGGCGTCGCTTTGGGCATGGCCCGAGTGGAGTATCGCCAGAAAAGTCCTGTTGACCGGATGGGTGGCGCTGATTCTGACATTGCCGCAACGATGGTCCCGGCGGCTGGCAAGTCTGCACCGCTCCCAATCGGGAGGGGTCAACTGATCCGTCAATAGTGTGGGGGCTTCTCAAACGGTTCGCTGCCTTGCGCGACTTCTTGATCGAATGCTTCGAGCTGCTGCTCGAGCACGCGGTTGCGGGCGGCGAGTGCCACGATCTCGCGCTGCTGATTCATCACAGTCTGTCCGAGCTCCTGCAGCGAGCGCTCCAGGTGTGCCAGCTTGATCTCGATGGTGTCCAGGCGGGATTCCTCGGGCATGCATGATTATAGACTGCAGCTGCCAGAGGCCGTGCTGACTGAGCCAAGGGTTTTCTGCATGGCCCGCTGCGCAGACCCGAATCAGCGGATATTTGTTTCCGCTGATTCAGGCGCTCCTGCTTAATGCGCAGCCTTGGAAGCCTCCACCGCCTCGTGTAGCTCGCGCTCCGCCTGGTGAAGGAACTCCTCCGCCTTGGCCCCATGACCGGCCATGTCGTAATGATTGGCAGCCCGCGCGCGCTCCATCTCGTGAATGGCTTCGACGACGTGGCTGTGTACCTTGTCCAGGTCGTGCCAGTCGTGGAGTGGGTCGGCGAATACTATGGCACCGGCCGCAAAGGAGAATCCGGCCACCGCTACGGCAACGAGCAGGTTGTTCTTCATATCTAAGCTCCTTTTTAGATCTCGGGAACGCTTCTGCCGCACTAACGGCTGCGGGCGGCGGTCGTTGACGCGGGTTCACTGAGGGATGGACTGAGGCATTCGGGGCTTTTGCGCGTCGCCGAACGGCGACACCCTAGAAATTTGAACCAGGCGGGCTCGCGTCAACTGGTCGCGGGCCCGCCGTGGTTCTGCGGACTGCGGTGGGGGAGACTCAAATCCGAGCAGAACAAAGGGCCGCTGGGAGTCTCGAGCCACTGCTACACCGTCGGAACAGAGATTACGTCGGCGCAGATGAATCCTGCCTGAATGATTGCGAGCATAATGTGCAGGTGCTCGCATTTTCCATTCTCGAAGAAATAATTTCGTGAGTCGCCATTCCTCACTGCTCGCGTTCGCACTCGTGATCGCGGTCATCGCGGCGCCGTCGCTCTCGCGCGCGCTGGAGGCTGGCGAAGATCCGGCGGTCGGTACCTGGAAGCTCGATCTCGAAAAATCGAAACCCGATCCGGCAATCGCGCCGCCGAAGAGCTCGGTGCGCACCTACAGCGCCGTTCCGGGCGGTCTGCGGGTGCGGATTCGCACCGTCGATGCCGACGGCAGCGAGCACCTGATCGAGTCCCGCTTCAGTTACGACGGCAAGCTGCACTCGGTCACCGGCACTCCCGACTACGACAGTGTGGCGGTGACTCGGGTGGGCCGATTCGGGTCTCATACCCGGCTGATCCAGGACGGTAAGGCCATCGGCCAGCTGGACCGCGTGGTGTCCGCAGATGGCCGCACTCTGACGATTTCGGTGCAGCTGACCACCAACAAGGGCACGGCGGAGCGGGACGTCCTGGTGTTCGACCGGCAATAACTCGCCGGTGCCGGCAATACGCATTTAACGCAGGTCACCTCGGTTGCTCCTGATGGAGCCCTGGCGCGCAGGCGTCTATCGTCCTCCCCTGAGATTCACAGGAGATGACGATGCAGACCCTGAAAGCTTTCCTGTTGGTCGGACTTCTGGCGCTGGGACTGCAGGCGGCCTGGGCGGCCCCGGCCGTCGACAGCTCTGCCGGCACTTGGAAGCTCAACCTGGACAAGTCCGCCTTCGGCTCCCGTCATCCGCCGCGCAGCGAAGTCCGTACCTACACCCTTACACCCAAGGGCACGCGGGTCGTCATTACCGAGGTCGACCAGGACGGCAAGAAGTCCGTGTCCAGGACGCTGCTCACGTATGACGGCAAGACGCATCCGGTTGCCGGCAGCGCCAACTACGATGCCGCCCGTACGGCGCGCATCAGCGCCAATGAGACCACCGCCGACATGCTGCTCAAGGGCAAGGTGGTGGGAAGTCTGCGCCGGGTGGTCTCCGATGATGGCAAGACTCTGACCATGAACATGAAGCTCGACAAGGCGGACGGCACGCAGGAAATGACCATGTCCGTGTTCGATCGCCAGTAGACCGGCCCCCCTTGGGTGTTCCGGTCGGGAATTCCCGATCGGGATGCCCGCTTTTATTGCACGCCCGCCCTCATAACACTTGCTGCCTCAGCCGCCCCGTTGACCTGAAGGCCACGCCCGGTATATTGGGCCCCGATATCGGCAAGTTGCAGTCGGCCCCGGTGCTTGAGTTCCGGGGCTGTCGAATCAGGGCCTTAAGGATCCGCTCCCTCTCGTCTTGACGCACCCGCGCGGCGCCCGCCCGGGGGCCAGGGCTGGACTCGCCTCCCCACAGGCTCAAGGCACGGCGGAGCCCATATATAATGAGTCACCACAGCGACGGCGGTCTGTACCGCCAGTCTTACGAACGCGATAGCTGCGGCTTCGGGCTCATTGCCAGCCTGGACGACAAACCGAGCCATTGGCTGGTGCAGACCGCCATGACCTCGCTCAATCGCCTGACGCATCGCGGTGCCATCGCCACCGACGGCAAGACCGGGGACGGCTGCGGGCTGATGCTCAAGCGGCCGGAGAAATTCCTTAAGGTTGTCGCCCGGGATGCCCGGATCAAGCTGGCCAGCCGCTTTGCCTCGGGACTGCTGTTTCTGAACCGGGATTCGGGTCTGGCGGCCCAGGCCAAGGCGGAGCTCAAGACGCAGCTCGAGCGAGAGGGGCTCATCCTGGCCGGCTTCCGGGTGGTGCCGACCAATGCGGCAGCCTGTGGCGATGAGGCCCTCAAGACTCTGCCGGCCATCGAGCAGGTGTTCGTCAATGGCCGCGGCTCGGACACCGATGAGGCCAGCTTCAACCGCAAGCTGTTTCTCGCCCGGCGCCGCACCGAGAAGGCGCTGCAGCCGGTCGATCCCGAGTTCTACTGCCCCAGCCTCTCGGCCAGCACCCTCGTCTACAAGGGCATGGTCATGCCGCAGCACCTGGCCGAGTTCTACCCGGACCTGGCGGATCCGCGGCTCGAGGCCTCGGTGGTGGTGTTCCACCAGCGCTTCTCCACCAACACGCTGCCGCAATGGCGGCTCGCGCACCCGTTTCGGCTGCTGGCGCACAACGGCGAGATCAACACCATCGAGGGCAACCGCCAGTGGGCGGTGGCGCGCGCACCGGTGCTGCGCTCGCCCTTGCTGCCGGATCTGTCGGACATCTTTCCGCTGGTCTCGATCGAGGGCTCGGACTCCCAGAGCCTCGACAACATGCTCGAAATGCTGCTCATGGGCGGCCTGGACGTGCCGCAGGCGCTGCGGCTGCTGATTCCACCGGCCTGGCAGGCAGTCGACACGCTCGATTCGGATCTGCGCGCCTTCTACGAGTTCTACTCGGCGCACATGGAGCCGTGGGACGGGCCGGCCGGCCTGGTGCTGACCGACGGCCACTATGCCGCCTGTGCGCTCGACCGCAATGGCCTGCGGCCGGCGCGCTTCGTCATTACCAAGAACCGCCACCTGACCATCGCCTCCGAGAGCGGTGTCTGGGACTACGCGCCCGAAGACGTGGTGCGCAAGGGCAAGCTCGGGCCCGGCGAGATCGTGGCGCTGGATCTCGACACCGGCACCCTGCTCGAGACCCGGGATGTCGACTCGATGCTCAAGACCCGCCATCCCTACAAGGCCTGGCAGAAAAAGGGCGTGCGCTACCTGGAGTCGGATCTGATCGATCCGCGCCTCGCCGCCGAGCCCATGGACCGGGAGACGCTGGCCATCTACCAGAAGATGTTTGCGGTCACGGCCGAGGAGCGCGACGAGATCATCCGCACCCTGGCCGAGGATGAGAGCGAGGCGGTGGGCTCGATGGGCGATGACACGCCCATGCCGGTGCTGTCGCACAAGCCGCGGGCGCTCTACGACTACTTCCGCCAGCAGTTTGCCCAGGTCACCAACCCGCCGATCGATCCGCTGCGCGAGAGCATCGTCATGTCGCTCTCGACGCAGATCGGACCCGAGTGCAACGTGTTCGTACCGATCCCGGAGCATGCGCGCCAGATTGTGCTGAACTCACCGATCCTGTCGCAGAGGAAGCTGCGTCAGATCCTGGCCTCGGACGAGGTGGTCGAGGCCAACGAGTTTCTCGATCTGCAGTACGAGCCCGAGGAGGGCCTGAAGGCGGCGCTGCTGCGCATCTGTGACCAGGCCGAGGCCGCGGTGCGCGACGGCAAGCTGGTGCTGCTGCTGTCCGATCGCTACCTGGTGGAGGGCAAGCTGCCGGCGCACGCGCTGCTGGCCACGGGCGCGGTGCACCACCGGCTGGTGCAGACGGGCTTGCGCTGCCGGTGCAACCTCCTGGTTGAGACCGGTACCGCGCGCGACTCGCATCACTTTGCCTGCCTCATCGGCTACGGCGCCACGGCGGTCTATCCGTACATGGCGTACCAGACGCTGTACGAGATGATGCGCAAGGGCCAGGTGGGCATGGCCGGCGCGGAGCGCCGCGAGCTCGGCCGCTCCTATCGCAAGGGCATCCGCAAGGGGCTCTACAAGATCATGTCGAAGATGGGTATCTCGACGGTCTCGAGCTACCGCGCGGCGCAGCTGTTCGAGATCGTGGGGCTGTCGAGCGAGATCGTCGATCTCTGTTTCCGCCACACCCAGAGCCGCATCGAGGGCGCCGACTTCCAGGATCTCGAGAACGATGCTAAGTACATGGCGCTGCGTGCCTGGAACCCGCGCTCGGGGGTCGACCAGGGCGGGCTCTACAAGTATGTGCACGGCGGTGAGTACCACATGTACAACCCCGACGTCATCGCGGCGCTGCAGGCGGCGGTGATATCGGGCGACTACGAGCACTACCGGCTCTATGCGCGACTGGTGAACGAGCGGCCGGCCTCCACCTTGCGCGATCTGCTGGGGTTCAAGGATCTGGCGGCGCCGATTCCGATCGAGGAGGTCGAGCCCATCGAGGCCATCCTGGCGCGCTTCGATGGCGCCGGCATGTCCCTGGGGGCGCTGTCCCCCGAGGCGCACGAGGCGCTCGCCATTGCCATGAACCGGCTCGGCGGCCGCTCGAACTCGGGCGAAGGCGGTGAGGATCCGGCGCGCTACAACACCGAGAAGAATTCCAAGATCAAGCAGGTGGCGTCGGGCCGCTTCGGCGTGACGCCCGAGTACCTGACCAATGCCGAGGTGCTGCAGATCAAGATCTCGCAGGGCGCCAAGCCCGGCGAAGGCGGGCAGCTTCCCGGCCACAAGGTCAACGACATGATTGCGCGGCTGCGCTTCGCCCGGCCCGGGGTCGGCCTGATCTCGCCGCCGCCGCACCACGATATCTACTCCATCGAGGACCTGGCGCAGCTGATCTTCGATCTCAAGCAGGTGAATCCGACCGCGCTGGTCTCGGTCAAGCTGGTGGCGGAGCCCGGCGTGGGCACGGTGGCCGCGGGTGTCGCCAAGGCCTATGCGGACCTGATCACGATCTCCGGTTACGACGGCGGCACCGGGGCCTCACCGCTGTCCTCGATCAAGTACGCCGGTACGCCCTGGGAACTGGGACTGGCCGAAACGCACCAGACGCTGCGGGCTAACGACATGCGCCACCGCGTGCGCGTGCAGACCGATGGCGGCCTCAAGACCGGTGTCGATGTCATCAAGGCGGCGATCATCGGTGCCGAGAGCTTCGGCTTCGGTACCGCGCCGGTGGTGGCGCTCGGCTGCAAG
Organism: Steroidobacteraceae bacterium; assembly: GCA_049584935.1. Taxonomy (GTDB): domain Bacteria; phylum Pseudomonadota; class Gammaproteobacteria; order Steroidobacterales; family Steroidobacteraceae; genus FEN-1191. The sequence goes on along the minus strand of JBAUYT010000117.1, from coordinate 17,344 downwards.
TACCTGCGCATCTGCCATCTCAACAACTGCGCCACCGGGGTGGCGACCCAGCACGCGGTGCTGCGCTCGAAGTTCTTCATCGGGCTGCCGGAGATGGTGATCAACTATTTCCGCTTCGTGGCCCAGGAAGTGCGGGAGATCATGGCGAGCCTGGGCGTGCGGCGCATGGTGGACCTGATCGGTCGCACCGAGCATCTCGAGATCCTGCCGGGGGAGACACCGAAGCAGCGGAAGCTGAACTTGAAGCCGCTGCTGTCGGATGCGGGCCTGGTGTCGGACCGCTCGCACGTCTGCACGCAGCCCTCGAACGCACCGTTCGACAAGGGCGAGCTGGCCGAGCGCATGCTTGCCGACATGCTGCCTGCGATCACGCGCCAGTCGGGCGGCGAATGGCACTACGAGGTCAAGAATTTCAACCGCTCGATCGGCGCACGCCTGTCCGGCGAGATCGCGCGCCACTGGGGCAACTACGGCATGGCCGAGGCGCCGCTGGTGGTGCACCTGTCGGGTTCCATCGGCCAGAGCTTCGGCGCCTGGAACGCCGGCGGCCTGCACCTGTACCTGGAAGGCGACGCCAACGATTACGTCGGCAAGGGCATGGCGGCCGGGCGCATTGTGCTCAAGCCGCCGCGCACCGCCGGCTACGTGGCGCGCAACACCATCATCATGGGCAACACCTGCCTCTATGGCGCCACCGGCGGCCAGCTGTTCGCGGCCGGTCAGGCCGGCGAGCGCTTTGCGGTGCGCAACTCCGGTGCCATCGCCGTGGTCGAGGGCGCTGGGGATCACTGCTGCGAGTACATGACGGGCGGGGTCGTCTGCGTGCTCGGTCGCACCGGGCTCAACTTCGGCGCCGGGTTCACCGGCGGCTTTGCCTACGTGCTGGATCAGGACCGCTCCTTCGTCGATCGCTACAACCACGAGCTCATCGACATCCTGCGGCTCACCCATGAGGCCATGCTGTCCAACGTGCAGAATCTGCAGGAGCTGATCCGCATGCACGTCTCCGAGACCGGCAGTGTCTGGGGGGATGAGATCCTCAACGACCTGCGCTCCTACTTAGGTCACTTCTGGCTGGTCAAACCCAAAGCGGCCTCGATCGACTCGCTGGTCGAGCACCTGCGGCGCGCCGCCTGATCTGGTAGCAGCCACCCATGGTCGACAAGACGCTGCAGTTCCTGGAGTTCCCGCGCCACGAGCCCGAGAAGATCGCCGTGGCCGAGCGCATCCTGACCTACAACGAGATCTATCAGCGCTTCGAGCCGCAGGCGGTCGCGCAGCAGGCGGGGCGCTGCCTCAACTGCGGCAATCCGTTCTGCGAGTGGAAGTGCCCGGTCCACAACTACATCCCCAACTGGCTCAACCTCATTGCGGAGGGCAAGCTGTTCGAGGCGGCGGAACTGTCCCACCGCACCAACTCGCTGCCGGAAGTCTGCGGCCGCATCTGTCCGCAGGACCGACTCTGCGAGGGGGCCTGCACGCTCAACGACGGACTGGGCGCGGTGACGATCGGCTCGATCGAGAAGTACATCACCGACGAGGCCCTCGCCCAGGGCTGGAAGCCCGACATGTCGGGCGTGCGAGCGACCGACAAGCGGGTCGCCATCGTCGGCGCGGGACCTGCGGGACTGGCGTGCGCCGACATCCTGGTGCGCAACGGCGTCAAGCCCATCGTCTATGACCGCTATGCCCGCATCGGCGGACTGCTGACCTTCGGCATTCCGCCGTTCAAGCTCGAAAAGGAAGTCGTCGAGAAGCGTCGCGAGATCATGGAAGGCATGGGCGTCGAGTTCCGGCTGGGTGTCGAGGTGGGCAGCCATCTGCCGTTCGCCTCGCTGCTCGAGGAGTTCGATGCCGTGTTTCTCGGCATGGGCACGTATCGTTATGTCAAAGGCGAATTCCCCGGCGAGCATCTGCCGGGCGTGCACGAGGCGCTGCCGTATCTCATCGCCAACATCAACCGCGAGCTTAGGGTTCCGGGCGCCGATGAAGGCTTTGTCGATCTCAAGGGCAAACGGGTGGTGGTCATGGGCGGCGGCGACACTGGCATGGACTGCAATCGCACCGCCATTCGCCAGGGCGCGGAGACGGTGACGTGTACCTACCGTCGGGGCGAGACGCACATGCCGGGCTCGCGCCGCGACTACAAGAACAGCCGGGAAGAAGGCGTCGAGTTCCTGTTCAACTGCCAGCCCATCGAGATCGTGGGCAAGGATCGGGTAGAAGGTGTCCGGGTGGTCAGCACGCGGCTCGGTGCGCCGGGCCCGCGCGGCCGCCGCCTGACCGAGCATGTGCCGGGAACCGAGAAGATCGTGGCCGCGGATGCGGCGATCGTCGCATTCGGCTTCCTGCCGAGCCCGCCGGACTGGTTCGACACGCATGCGATCGATCTGCATGCCAGCGGCCGCGTGCGCGTCAGTGCCTCGTCCGAGCGGCCCTTCCAGACCACCAACCCGAAGGTGTTTGCGGGTGGCGATATGGTGCGCGGCTCGGACCTGGTGGTGACGGCCGTGTTCGAGGGCCGCGAGGCGGCGCGCGGAATCCTGGATTACCTGCAGGTCGGTTGAGACTCAGTGCCGCCTCGGCCTGCAGGCGCCCGGCTAACGCTTTGCCGTCAGCTTCGTCAGTTGCGCCAGGGTCAGCTTGTCGTCGTAGATGCCGGCAGCCACCACGTAGGGTGTGCCTTCGGCGCCCAGGTGATAGCTGATCTTGCGCGAGCCCTGCGTCTCGCCGACCTTGACCCACCAGTACTCGTTCCAGATCCCGTTCGGTCGCCGCGCCGCCTCACAGAATGAGGCCGGGTCTGGATACACCGGGTTGCCCCGGGCGTCCCTGATCGACGCCATCGGCACGCCGCGGATGTCATCGCGGATGGGGTGCGCCGCATTGAGCATCTTGTTGCAGTCGACCACGAAGATGTAGCTGTCCTTCCATACCCACGGGCCCGTCCTGGCGTTGAACTGGATGACGTTGTGCGATTTCGAGAGCTCCGCTGCGGCCTGGCGTACCTTGGCGATGACCTCCCGAGCGCTAGCCCGCTCCTCCGCCGCCCGCAGCGGCGCTGCGACTATCCCCAGAACAGCCAACACGAGCGCAGACATGATGAACGCATGCCGGTTCATAGGCGTCCCCCTTTTTAGTTGTATCCAATCGGCAAGACTAGGATGCGCCGACTGCCGCCAGAGTCAAACTGCGCCAGAGCAGTTGCCATTCAGCGGTTGCTGCAACAGGATGGGCGGATGGCAGAGGAGGTCGACGGATGAGCGTGCAGATGCAGGAGGCCCGCCCGGAGTCCCGCCACGGCGAGGTGCTGCGCGTCGGCGTAGGCGGTCCCGTAGGATCGGGCAAGACCGCGCTGGTCGATGCGCTCTGCAAGCGCCTGCGCGACCGGTTCGACATCGCCGTCGTGACCAATGATATCTACACGCGCGAGGATGCCGAGTTCCTGATCCGGAGCCAGGCGCTGCCGGCCGAACGAATCCGCGGCGTCGAGACCGGCGGCTGCCCGCACACCGCGATCCGCGAGGATGCCTCCATGAACCTGGCCGCCATCGACGCGCTCATGCGCCAGTTCCAGCACCTGGACCTGGTCATCGTCGAGAGCGGCGGCGACAACCTGGCCGCCACCTTCAGCCCCGAACTCTCCGATCTGACGCTCTATGTGATCGACGTCGCCGCCGGCGACAAGATTCCGCGCAAGGGCGGCCCCGGCATCATCAAATCGGACCTGCTCATCATCAACAAGATCGACCTGGCGCCGCACGTCGGTGCCTCGCTCGAGGTCATGGAGCGGGATGCGCGCAAGATGCGCGGCCAGCGGCCGTTTGTGTTTACCAACCTGAAGACCGGGCACGGGCTCGACACGGTGGTCGAATTCATCCTGCGCGAGGGCATGCTCACGCCAAGCCCGTGAGCATCGTGGTCGCTACTGCCGCAGCCCCGGCCGCTGAGGCAGCCGCCCGCTAGCCCCGTTCCACCCGCGCCGCATAACATCCCCGGAGCGCGTAGTGCGCCTGGATGTAGGCGATCTCCGGATTGTCCAGCAGCCGGCCGATGGCGCCGGCCGCTTCCCGGCCGTCCACCAGCGCCGCGTCCGCCATCATGTGCGCTCCATCGAACGCCCGCAGCGACAAAACCCGCCGCTGCAGCACCTCCGGCACCTCATCGACGAAAACACCCGTGGACTCGGCGCCCTCGCGTACGAAGATGGCGTGTCCCGCCCGGTAAGGGGTGTCCGCGGGCTGGTGCAGGTAGTTCAGCAGCAGCGCCGTCTCCCCGGGCTCCAGGTCCCGCAGCTCGACGCGGTCTGGAAATCCGGGGTGCGCATCGACGATATAGCGGCGTGCACCGCGGATCAGGAGTTCGTCGTCGGGCAGACCGAACAGCGGACGGAACGGTTCGGCGCTGAGGCCGAGGATGCGAAAGGACATGGCTGACTCCGGCTTGAGATGGGCCGGAGAGCCTAGGATCAGTCGACGCCTGTCGTCGCTCCGCTGCTTGCGGTCGAATCCGCGTCGGCGAGTTTTTCACCCTGCAGCCTGAGTGTGAACGATCCCAGTGCCAGCAGCACCGCCACCAGCGCGAACACGCCGTTGGTGACGATCACGCGAGATGCTGCGCGCGAGGCCTTGACGATCCACATCAGCAACGCCGGATCACCAACGTTCATGCGCTGCACCTCGTGTCGCAGAACCGCGACCGGCGCGAGTATGACAAGAAAAATTTGCGATACAACGATTTTTTTGGAATGGCACCCAACTTTTTTTGTTGTCCGCGTGCGTCTTACGTCTCGACGTGCGTTCGGCGATCGCACGTGACGCCGCGCGCGAGCACCACGGCGGATCGGCGCCGGCGGCATCACTCGCCGTAGGCGGGCGCTCCGTTCTTGGACTCCGAAGGATCGCCCGCGAGCTGCAGCGTGAGGCTGCCGAGCAGCAGCAGTACGGTCATGAGCGCGAACACACTGTTGCTGACGACCAGGCGCGATAGCGTGCGGGAACCCTTTGCGACTTCCATCATCAACGCGGGATCTGCAACCTTCATTCGGGCCACCTCGTCTGCTTCACTGATGGGCGGCCCGAGTATGACAAGCCAATTTGTCGGCGCGGCTCGAATTTTACCGGGGCGAGCACGCGTTCTGTCATTTGAGACGTAGATCCGCTTGGCACCGCAAAGCGGGGGGCGAGACTGCGACTTTGCAGTGCAGAGTTCACACTTCAGGCCGCCAGGTCTTGCGCGGCAAGCGCCTGCAGCACGCGTGCGTGGCCGGCGAGCAGCTCATCGAGCAGCAGACCGGCCTCGTCGAGCCGGCTGGCGGCGGCAGCGGCTTCGAGGGTTTTGCACTGCTCCGCGAAGGCGAGCGCGCCGACATTGGCGCTGCTCGACTTGAGCGCGTGCGCCGCCTGGCGCAGCCCCTCGGCGTCCTGGGCTTCGGCGGCGGCGCGCAGTGTATCGATGAGCGCCGCCGAGCTGGATGAGTACAGTCCCAGCACCTTGGCCAGCAGGTTGGGCCCGCCCGGACGGTGCAGCGCACGGATCCGCCCCAGCGCGCCCTGGTCGAGGATGGCATCTACCGCCCGGGCGTCGAGACTGGCAGCCGGCGCCACGGCTGGCGCTGCGTCGCTGAAGCAGGATTCGAGCACCTGCAACAGCGCGTCGCTGGTAAAGGGCTTGCTGAGGTAGCGGTCCATGCCGGCGGCGTAGCACTTTTCGGCATCGCCGCTGAGCGCATTGGCGGTCAGGGCGACGATGGGCGTGCGCGGCCGCTGCTGCTCGGTCTCCCAGTCGCGGAAGCGGCTGGTGGTGGCATAACCGTCGAGCTTCGGCATCTGGCAGTCCATGAGCACCACGTCGAAGCGATCGGCCGTCAGCTTCTCGAGGGCTTCCTCGCCGCTCCAGGCGGACACCGCCTCGATGCCCAGCTCCTGCAGTACCGCCAGCGCCACCTCCTGGTTGACGGGGTTGTCTTCCACCAGCAGCACGCGGCGCGCGCGCGGCTGCTTGCGCTCCGGCTTGGCCTCCGCCAGCGCCCTGAGGTTCTTGCGGATGGTCTCGCTGGCCCACTCGGTGGCGAACTGGTAGGACAGGAGCGAGGTCAGGCAGGCCTGCAGCTGCATGCGGCGCATGGGTCGGGTGAGCCAGACCGTGGTGCCGTCGTTGGAGTTATGGGCCACGGGCGCCGCGTCGTCTGCCGAGCTCGTCATCAGCACCGGAATGCCGCGGAACTCAGGCTTGGCGCGAATCATGGCCAGCAGTTGCAGGCCATCGGTCTCGGGCATCTGCGCGTCGATGATCAGCGCGTCGAATTGGCCGCTGAGCGCGTGCTGCAGCACCTCCATGGCGCCGCGGGCAGACGCGGCCTCGGTGACCATGGCGCCCCAGCTCGTCAGGTGCTGGCGCAGGATCTCGCGGATCGAGGCACTGTCGTCCACCAGCAGGATACGCGAGCGGTTCAGCACCGTCGGCCGCTTCTCGCGCACCGCATTCGGATCGTTGGCCAAAGGCACCGCGAAGAAGAAAGTCGAGCCCACACCGGGTTCGCTGTTGACGCCGATCTGTCCGCGCATGAGCTCCACCAGCTGCTTGCAGATGGCGAGGCCCAGTCCGGTGCCGCCGTACTCGCGCGTGGTCGAGACGTCCTCCTGCGCAAAGGACTCGAAGATGACCGCGCAACTCTCGGGCTTGATGCCGATGCCGGTGTCCGAGACCTCGAAGCGGAAGGCCGAGTTGAGCAGCTCGCCGCCCCCCTGGCGCACCGTTACCCGGATTTCGCCGCGCTCGGTGAATTTAACCGCGTTGCTGAGCAGGTTGATGATGATCTGCCGCAGCCGCTGGCCGTCCCCGAGTACGTGCGTGTCCAGCTCGGTTGGAATGTCGCAGATCAGCTCCAGCCCCTTGCTGTGGGCACGCTCGGCCAGGATGTCGACGGCGTCCTCGACGATGTCGCGCAGGCAGAAGGGCATCAGGTGCAGTTCGAGCTTGCCGGCCTCTATCTTGGAGAAGTCGAGGATGTCGTTGATAATGTCGAGCAGCGCGCTGCCCGACTGGTGGATGGTGGCGGCGTAGCGGCGCTGGCGGGCATCGAGGGTGGTCGATTGCCGCAGCAGCTCGGCCATGCCGAGCACCCCGTTCATCGGTGTGCGGATCTCGTGGCTCATGCGCGCCAGGAACTCGCTCTTGGCCCGGCTCGCGCCCTCGGCACGTTCGCGCGCCTCCTGCGCTTCGGCCACGGCCGAGTCCAGGCTGACGGTGCGCTCGCGCACCCGCTGCTCGAGCTCGTTCTGGTACATGCGCAGGTTCAGATCCCGCCGCTCGAGCTCGGACAGCATGCCGTTGAAGCCGTCGACCAGGGTGCCGAATTCGTCGTTGGCCTGCTTGCGCGCTCGCACCGCGAAGCGCTTGCTCTCGGAGCTCTCGGTCACCCGGCGCGCCACCTGCGCGAGGTCGTGCACCGGACCCGAGATCATGCGCTGCAGGTGGATCGAGAGTATGTAGGCCACCACCACGGCCAGCAGCAGCCCCAGCGCCAGGTACTTGGCCGCGCCCGGCAGCATGGTCAGGAGCTGCGTCAGTTCGGCGTCCGCCTGCAGCGTACCCACCTGGATGCCATCGATCAGCACCGGCGCCAGCACCCGCACGCCGGTCAGGCGGTCGTAGCGAACCGACGGCGCGCTCGGATGCGCGGGATCGGCGGCTCGGGCGGGCACCGGCGCTAAGCTCTCCGCGGCCACGACCTCATCGGCCGCGCCGCCGGCAAATTCCAGCCGCGCCACCACGTTGCCGCCAACGTCGTAGAGCGTGGCAGCGCGGACATCCGGGTCGGCGTGCAGTGAACCGATGAGCTTGCGCGCCAGCTTAGGGGTACGCAGCGCCGGCGCGGCGTTGTCGGCCACCGCCACCACCAGTGCCTGCAGCTGTCCGCCGAGATTGCGGCGCAGGTCCACGGCCTCGCCGGAGACGTGCAGCACCGACACGATCAGCACTGCCACCGCCGCCGCATATACCACGATCACCCGGAGTTTGGCACCGAGTGAGAGGTTGCCGATCCACTCCATCACGGCGGGTAGTCCACCAGGACGGCGTGATGGGCCGTGTGATCGAACTCGCTGCCCCCGGGCACCGCCCCGCGCAACAGCATTTCGAGGTCATCCACCGGGATCGGCTTGCTGATCAGGTAGCCCTGCACCTGGTCACAGCGGTGTTTGCGCAGCAGCTTGAGCTGTTCGTCGTTCGAGACGCCCTCGGCGATGACCTTGAGCTTGAGCTCGCGCGCCATGGCGATGATGGCGGCACAGATGGCGGCATCGTCATCGCTGGTGTGCATGTCCTTGACGAAGGAGCGGTCGATCTTGAGCGAATCGACCGGAAACTGCCGCAGGTAGCCGAGCGAGGAGTAGCCGGTGCCAAAATCGTCGATCGAGAGCGTGACCCCGGCGTCGCGAAAGCGCTTCATGCAGCGTGTGGTGTCATCGACGTTGCGCATCAGCAGGCTCTCGGTAATTTCGAGTTCGAGCTGCTGCGGGCGGACGCCATGTTCATTCAGCGCGCGCAAGACCGTTTCGACGAAGTTGGCGCGCGCAAACTGCTGCACGGAGACGTTGACGGCGATGGTCAGATGCCCGAGCCCGGCTTCCGACCAGAGCTTGAGCTGCCTGCAGGCTTCGACGATGACCCAGTCCCCGAGCTTGGCGATGAGACCGGTTTCCTCGGCCACCGGAACGAACACGTCGGGCGCTATCCAGCCGCGCGTGGCATGGTGCCAGCGCAGCAGCGCCTCGACCCCAATGATGGCGCCGCTGGCCAACTCGACCTTGGGTTGATAGAAGATGCGGAAATCGCCATGGTCGAAGGCGTTGCGCAAATCGGTTTCCAGCTCCAGCCGCCCCAGCGAGCGCACCGCCATGGTGTGGCCGAAGAAGGCATAGCCGTTGCGACCCTGGTCCTTGGCCTGGTACATGGCCATGTCGGCCTTGACCAGCAGATCCTCGATGTCCGACGCGTCGCGCGGATAAAGTGCAATGCCGATGCTCGGCGTGACCACCAGCCGGTGCCCACCGCAGTCGAGCGGCTCGGCCAGTACGTCGCGGATGCGGTTGGCGGTGTTGGCGGCCTGCATCTCGTCCGACAGACCGCTGAGCAGCACCACGAACTCATCGCCACCCAGCCGCGCGATCCGCGCCTGCTCGCGCAGACGGATGCCGCTGGAGCTCAGATCCTTGTCCGTGGGTTTCACGGCCTGCTCCAGCCGGCGCGCCACGTTCTGCAGCAGCGCATCACCCACGGAGTGTCCGAGGTTGTCATTGATGCGCTTGAACCGGTCCAGGTCGAGGTACAGCAGCGCGATCAGCTGCCCGGTCTGCTTGGCGTTGCGGATGGCGCGACCGACTTCGCGCACGAACAGCTGACGGTTGGGCAGCCCGGTGAGTACGTCGTAGTAAGCCAGGTACTCGATGCGGGCCTTGGCCCGCCGGCGCTCGGTGGAGTCCCGGATGACGATCAATAGCGTGCCGTCCGGCTGCGGCCGCAGGCGCGCTTCAAAGGCGCGCTGTTCCTTGCCTCGGCCGATGACGTACTCGAGCGTGGCGGGGCCGCCGGCGCTGCCGCGGACGGCCGCGTCGCGGGCGCTGCGCGCCACCTCCGCCGGCAGTATCGATTCCAGCGGCTGGCCGACCAGACTCGGCCCGCGTTTGGCATTGCCGGTGATGTGTTCGCACAAGGTGCCATTGCGATCGACGATGTAGATGGCGTCGGGCAACGCCTGCAGCAAGGCGCGGTTCTTCTGCTCGCTCTGCTGCAATGCCCGCAGATTGTCCTGGGCGCGCAGGATGAAGCCGATCCGCGGCGGCAATGTCGGCCAGAGTACCGGCTTGTGAATGAAATCGGTGGCGCCGGCCTCGTAGGCGCGCGCAATCGAGGCAGTGTCGTCATGCCCGGTCACCATCACGATCGGCACGTCGTAGCCCGGACTCAGCGCCCGCAGCGTGGCGCACAGGTCGAAGCCATTGGTACCGGGCAGTTCGACGTCGAGCAGTACCACGTCGGGCCGGTTGGTCTCGAAGGCGCTCAGGGCCTCGCGGCTGTTGTTGGCGATCTCGACGGTGAAGCCGGCCTGGCTGAGGGTCTCCCCGGCGAGCAGCGTGAAGGCTACGTCATCATCGATGAGCAGCACGCGCCGGGCCTTGCCGGATTCGGGTGGTGGGAGCGCTGCTATCCCTGCGGCGGTGGCGGACATGGCCGCAAATTAACCCGAATAGTGGGCGTGAGATGGGAAACACGCCCGGATTCACTTATATCAATATGTGTAACAGCCGCAGAGCGGGCAAATCGAGAACACGGTCACATTCGTCGTTGTGACCGACCCAGAATGTAGGTCCGCGCCACGGCCCGATCGTCACCCAGAATCATGAAGAGGCGCAGCCGGTCGGGCAGCGTCTGCGTCTGGGCCATACGCCGGGCCAGCAACGGCGTCGACTCCGGGTCGAGCACCACGAAATCCGCTTCGGCGCCGGGCTTGAAGTGGCCGATGTGCTCATCGAGTCGTAACAGACGTGCGCCCGCCAGGGTCGCCAGATAGAACGCGCGCAGAGGCGACAGCATCTGCCCCTGAAGCTGCGCCACCTTGTAGGCCTCCGCCATGGTCGAGAGCATGCTGAAGCTGCTGCCGCCGCCGACGTCGGTGGCGAGGGCGTAACGCATGCCGGCGGCATCACTCGCCGCCAGGTCGAACAGGCCGCTGCCCAGATACAGGTTGGAAGTGGGGCAGAAGGCGGCGCCGGCACCGCTCTCTGCCATGCGCTGGCGGTCGGTGGCGTCCAGATAGAGGCAGTGGGCGTAGGTGGCGCGCGGGCGCAACAGGCCGAAGCGGTCGTAAACGTCGAGATAACTGCGGTCGCGTGGAAACAGCCGCCGGATCGATTCGATCTCGTCGCGGCTCTCGGCCAGATGCGAATGAACGAAGACGTCGGGGTATTCGCGCGCCAGCCTGCCGGTACTCGCCAGCTGCGCCTCGGACGAGGTCAGCGCGAAGCGCACCGTCATGGCGTAATGCAGCCGGCCCCTGCCATGCCAGCGCTCGATGAGCGAGCGCATCTCCCGTTCCCCCGAATCCGCGCTGTCCCGCAAGCCGTCCGGACTCAGGCGATCCATGAGCGTCTTGCCGGCGACCATGCGCAGCTCCCGCGCCGCCGCGGCCTCGAAGAAGGCATCGATCGCAGCCGGGTGCACCGTTCCCAGTACCTGCGCCGTGGTCGTGCCGTTGGCGAGCAGCTCATCGAGGAAGAATTCCGCCACGGCGCGCGCGTGCTGGGGATCGGCGAAGCGCTGCTCGGCCGGAAAGGCGTGATGCTCGAGCCACTCGAGCAGGTTGCGGCCGCCGGCCGCGATGATGTCGGTCTGCGGGTAATGAATATGAGTGTCGATGAAGCCCGGAATGATCAGCTTTCGACCGTGATCGATGACCTCGGCCGCCCCGGCGCGGGCGGCGACCTCGGCGGCCGGGCCGACGGCGTGCACGCGGCCGTGGGCGATCAGCAGTGCGCCCTGTTCCCAGTATTGGTAGCTGGCCGGGTCATCACCGCTGCCCGGATCGGCGACAAAATGCAGGATCGCGCCGCGATGCAGGCAGGGGTTGGGAAAGTCGGTCACGCTCAATTGCCCGGCGGCACGCCGTGCTGCCACTGTTCCCAATCCGCGGCGATGGCGTCCACCAACGGCATGCCCGCGACCACCAGGTTGTCGCAGGATATTTTGAAGGCGCCTGCCAGTTTACGCTGCGCCTTCATGGCCTCGAAGGCGCCCTGATGCGGTCCCGGCCGATCGAAGTCCGAGCCGCTGCGCAGCAGCGCGATGCGTTTGAAATCGACCAGGCCGTCGCGTGCGGCGCGCGTGAAGGCTTCGAGCGTGGCGTTGTCCTCCTGCTGCGTCGTGCAGTAGACACCGGCGTCGTGGGTCAGGAGGCGTGTCCAGCTGCGCGCGTGCGCGCCGAGATAGCGTCCGGTCCACCAGGTATCGCCTGCGAGCGTGTCGCACTGGATCACGCGCGGTGGCGCGTTCGCGGGCGCGGTTGGGTAGCGCGCCCGGTAGGTGCGTGCATCGTCGCTGTCTTCCAGTGTTACCTGGCTCGACAACCGCAGCGCCCGCTGCAGCAGCGCCTCGTCCAGCTGGAAGACCTCGGTGTGGTAGTCGAATCGCGGTATCTGCCCCGGGCCATCCGTATCGACGCCGAAGTAGCCGTCCCGCCAGCCCCGCGGCATTTCGCGTGCATCGATCTCGTGGGCAATCCCCGAGTCGACGGCGTATCTGGCCCAGGCCGCGGAGCCGAGCGTGCCCTTCGCCGGATCGATGCCGGCGATGCCGGCGATCAGAAAATAGCTCTGCCGCAGATCGAACAGGCCGCTGTACAACACCGCCATCAGCGAGGCGGCGGCGTTGGCATGTCCCATGCCGGTGGTCATCTGGCACACCGCCCGCGGGTCGCAGGTCACCACTGGATAGTCGGATGAGAGGCCCGGAACGCGGATCTCGCGCGTGTCCTTGAGAGCGTGCAGCCACGGCGCTGCCTCGAACTTGAACATGTTGATGACCAGGACCTTGACGGGCAGTGGCGGTGCACGCCCGTCACCGGCTTCGGCTCCGGCCGCCTGCGCGCCACCGGTCTGCAGCAGCGCCGCGACCAGACCAAGACACCAACCGCGCGCTCGCACGCTAGAGCTTCTTTGTCGAGTAGTCTCAGGCATTGAATTCTCCCATTTCAATTCAGCCGACTTTCAACTCATCCGGTCGCGCAGCCGGAACTCGGCGATGCGTGCGATCTCCTCCAGGGCCGTCGCGCGCTCGGTCGCAGGCTCACGCAGCAGTCGCTGTTCGCAGCGCGCGATGATCGAGGCCGGATCATGTCCGCGCACGGCCAGTATGAACGGAAAGCCGAAGCGCTCCTGATAGGCCAGATTGAGTGCCTCGAGCCGCCCCGCCTCCGCAGGAGTGCAGCCCTCGAGGCCGGCGCGGCGCTGCTCGCTGGCCGACGCAGGCGTCAGCGTCTGCACGCTGCGCGCGCGCAGATCCGGATGCGCGCGCATGATGCCAAGCTGCTCCTCATCGGTCGCGGCTTCGAGTGCGTTCCGCAGAGCCGCGAGCAATGTCGCCACGGAACTGAAGGGGCGCTGACCTGCCGCACGTTCGACCACCCAGTCGGAGTGCTCGAACACGCCGGTGAGCGCGGCCACAAAGCTCTCGGGCGAGAGCGCGTTCAATTGTTCCAGACTCATCACGGCTGCGACCGTTGTGCCTGCTCGACGAACCCCAGGAGCATCGCGCGCTCTGCGGGTGTCATGCCGGTCAGATTACCGAGTGGCATGGCATTGGTTGCCAGCTGCTGCTGCATCTGCGGCAGGTGCTGCATGACCTCATTGAGGGTCTCGAGCACGACTCCATTGGGTGCCGCGGGGAAGCCCGCCAGCGTGGGCTTTTGCGAGTGGCAGGGAACGCAGCGCTGCGCCACGATGAGCTGAATGCGTGCCGGCTCGAAGGCCGTTTGCCGGGTCGAGTCCGTGCGCGGTGCCAGCGCTGCGATGACGGCCACGAGTGCCAGCACCGCCGCCACCGCCGATGTGACGGCAAGCGGCTGCCATTGCCTCTGGCGATGCCGGGCCACGAACCATGCGCGGATACCGGCGCCGGCTACGCTCATCGCAATGAGCACCAGAGCGTTGTGGCGTGCCCCGAAGGTCATGGGGTAGTGGTTGCTGATCATGACGAACAGCACCGGCAGCGTCAGATAGGTGTTGTGGATCGAGCGCTGCCTGCCGCGCAGCCCCGGAGCCGGATCCAGCGGCCGCTGCTCGCGTTGGGCGCGCACCAGTTCGCGCTGTCCCGGAATGATGACGAACAGTACGTTCGCCACCATGAGGGTCCCCAGGCTGGAGCCGAACAGCAGAAAGGCACCGCGGCCGCTGAAGAGATGACAGAGTGCGTAAGCCTCGGCGCAGAAGAGCGCTGTCAGGACAAGCGCCAGCGCCGCGCTGCGTCGCTGCAGCGGTGAGCGACAGAGCGCATCGTAGAGCAGCCAGGACACAACGAGTACACCGGCCGCAATCGCGATGGCGGCCGTCTTCGACAGCGGCGCTACCGCCGGGTCGATCAGGTAGCCTTCCGCCCGCGCGAAGTACAGCAGGCACAGCAGCGCGAAGCCTGACAACCAGGTGGTGTACGCTTCCCAGTAAAACCAGTGCAGCGTCGGCGGCAGCGTGGGCGGCGCCAGGCGGTATTTGACCGCGCGATAGAACCCTCCGCCATGCACGGCCCAGAGCTCCCCGGCCAGCTCGTCGTCGCGCACCAGCGGCGGCCTGAGGTGATCGTCCAGCCAGACGAAGTAGAACGATGCACCGATCCAGGCGATACCGGCGATGAGGTGCAGCCAGCGCACCCCGAGTGCGAGCCAGTCGGCCAGGTACACCGTCATCGCGAGCCGTGGGCTCCCGTCTGGCAGTGACCGCAATCCCCGCGGCAGTCCGAGGTGGGCACCGCAGCCACGTGCAGCCGGACATCGACCAGTCGCTGCAGCAGCTGCGCCGCCACCGACACTGCGATGGCAGTGGGCCATTTGCTGTCGATCTGGCCAATGCCGATGGGGCAGGTCAAATGTGCCAGCTGCTCGGCCGAAACGCCGTCGCGCCGCAGGCGGGAGCGGAAGCGTGCCGCCTTGCTTTTGGAGCCTATGAGACCGAGGGAGGCAAGGTCATGACGCTGGAGCAGGGCACGGCAGAGCGCGTAGTCGAGCGCATGGCTATGGGTCATGATCAAAACATGCGTGGCCGGCGCCAGGCGGGAGAGGCTCGCGATCGGGTCATCGGCCAATACGACCGTGCCAGGCAAGCCCGATGGAAACAGCTGTCGCCGCGAATCGATCCAGGTCAGGCGCACCGGCAGCTCCATCAGGATTTTGGCCACGGCCTGGCCCACATATCCGGCGCCGTAGAGCCACAAGGGCGGCTGCGGGTCATCGAGACGCTCGAGCAGGGTGATGGCGCCGTCAGCGGTCCTGGTCAACTCCGGCCCAGAGCCGGCCGCGCACTCAGTGCGCAGCGTCCGCTGCACGCCGTCGGATGTCATGCTGCTCTGCAGCCACACGCGTTGCGCCTCTGCGGCGACACACGCGGCCATCAGCAGTGCTCGATCGGCCTGCTCGAAGCGCTCGATCCAGAGTTCGACCACGCCGCCACAGCACTGTGCCAGATCCGCCCCCAGGACCAGCCGCTGGACCCTCACCGGCGCATCGGTCGCGACCAGGAGCGCGCGGGCTGCGGCGATGGCCTGCCACTCGAGTTGGCCGCCACCGATGGTGCCGATGACTTCATGTGCGCTCACCAGCATGCTGACGCCTGCTTCGCGGGGGGCCGACCCGAGCACCTGTGCCACCAGCACTCGCACGATCGAGGGCTTGTGCTCGAGCTGCTCGAGCGCGGCGCGCGGCCAATCGCGCAGGCTCGTCAGCCAGGCGACCTGGGTTGTCGTGGTCATGCGGCGCAGCTCCGCCGGCGGCTCGCGACCAGCGCGCGCAGCACCGTTTCTGGCGTCGCCGGGGACGGCAACTGCGGCAACGCGTCCGCGGTGCCGGCTACCGCGTCGCGTATGGCGTGCAGCGCCGAGATGGCGAGCATCAGGGGCGGCTCGCCAACGGCCTTGGAGCGATAGATCGTATCTTCCTTATTGGGTGCGCGCTCCAGCATGCGGATGGTCGTCTGGGCCGGCCAGTCGCGCGCGGTCGGTATCTTGTAGGTCGACGGCGCGTGGGTTGCCAGTTCCCCGCGCGCATTCCACCAGAGTTGCTCGGAGGTCAGCCAGCCGACTCCCTGCAGGAAGCCGCCTTCGATCTGTCCCAGGTCGATGGCCGGATTGAGCGAAGCGCCTACGTCGTGCAGGATGTCGACGCGCAGCAGCCGCGTTTCCCCGGTCAAGGTGTCGACGGCCACTTCGGTGACCGCAGCGCCATAAGCGAAATAGAAAAACGGCCGCCCCCGCATGCGCGCCTTGTCCCACTCGATCTTGGGTGTCCGGTAGAAGCCGGTGGAGGACAGCGAGACACGAGCACGATAGGCGGCCAGCACGATCTCCGCAAAGCTCGACTCCTGGTTGCCCACGGTCACTCGGCCGTTGTGGAAGCGGACCTGAGCCGCGTCCACGCCGCGGGATTCGCTCAAGAATGCCACCAGCCGTTCGCGAATGGTGCGTGCCGCAGCCTGCGCCGCCTTGCCGTTCAGATCGGAACTGGCGGAAGCGGCGCTCGCCGAGGTATTGGGCACCTTGGCAGTGTCGGTGGCTGAAACCCGGACCAGCGACAGCGGCACTCCCAGCTCGGCGGCTACGACCTGCGCCACCTTCGTGAACAGGCCCTGGCCCATCTCGGTTCCGCCGTGATTCAGCAGCACGGTGCCGTCGCTGTAGACGTGCACCAGCGCGCCCGCCTGGTTGAACACGGTGGACGTAAACGAGATGCCGAATTTGACCGGAGTCAGTGCCAGCCCGCGGCGGATCACCGGGTCAGTGGCGTTCCAGGCCGCGATCTGCGCGCGCCGCGCAGCATAGCCGCTCGACTCAGCGAGCTGCCCGGTCAAGGTATCGAGCATATTGTCTTCGACGGTCTGGCCATACGGGGTCACATTGCGTGGTGCCGCGCCGTAGAAGTTCGCGCGGCGCACCACGAGCGGATCGAGGTGCAGCGTGCGCGCGATCTCATCGAGTATCTGCTCGATGACGAGCATGCCTTGCGGACCGCCGAACCCACGGAACGCGGTATTGGATACCGTATGCGTCTTGCAGCGGTGCGAGACGATTCGAACGTGCTCGAGGTAATAGGCGTTGTCGAGGTGCATGACGGCGCGATCGTTGACGGGCCCGGACAGATCCGCCGAATAGCCGCAACGGGATGCGAGCATGACGTCGAGCGCGATGATGCGTCCGTCGCGCTCGAACCCGACTTCGAAATCCGCCACAAAATCGTGCCGCTTGCCAGTGGCCAGCATATCGACGTCGCGATCGAGCCGCAGTTTGACCGGGCGGCTGGTTTTGCGCGCCAGCACCGCAGCGGCTGCGGCAATCAGCGCCGGCTGGGTCTCCTTGCCGCCGAAGCCGCCACCCATGCGGCGGCACTGCACGGTGACGGCGTTCGATCGGCAGCCGAGCGCGCGCGCCACGATCTGCTGCACTTCGGAAGGGTGCTGCGTCGAGCTGTGGACCAGCATGGCACCCTCTTCCTGCGGCAGCGCAATCGCGATCTGTCCTTCCAGGTAGAAGTGGTCCTGGCCCCCTATCTCCACGCTGCCACGTAGGCGGTGAGGCGCCCGGGCTAGCC
>JBAUYT010000116.1:0-10959 GCA_049584935.1 Steroidobacteraceae bacterium | reverse complement strand
GCCAACGACTGCCCGCAGGATGCGACCCTGGAGCGCGCCTCGTTGCGCATCTATGCCACCTTTTACGCGGCCAATGCCGAGAGCCAGGCACTCGATCAGCCGCACGCGCAGCCCTCGCCGGCGCTTGCCGGCCTGCAGGAGCAGGTCGAGGACGTGCTGTCGCAGCAGCGCCTGGCGCTCAGCAGCGCCAACGCACTCGCCATGCTTGACGACAGCTTCTTCAAATCCGTGCGTGCACGCGGTGGTCCGCTCTCCGACCGGCTGCGAGATGGCTACGCGTCGATCATGCAGGCTGCCGCCAACGATCCCCGCTACGCAGTGGCCGATCAGCTTGGCTTCATAGATGCCGAGTTGCGAGTGCTCACGGATCTGGGCAAACCCAAGGCGCCACTGCCAAAGGATGTGGTCGCCATGGCGCATCAGCGCGTCGATGCGGCGCTGGCGGCCGAGCAGAACCCGTTCGTTCGCTCGGGTCTGGTCAATGCCTCGCTCGATATTCTCGAGGATATCGACGACCTGACGGGTGCGTACCAGGTGGCGCACGCCGAGATCGCACGCGCCAGCACTCCCTATTACTACAAGGCGGATCTGGCGGAGATCGCGGAAAAGCTCGGTCGCAAGGACGAGGCTCTGACCCTGTTCGAGGAAGCCTATCGGGAGTCACAAGGTGCCGCGACGCGCTTCCAGTGGGGGCAGCTGTACGTCAGCGGGCTGCTGCGCATGGCCCCTGAGGATACCGCCCGCATTGCCGACGCCAGCGCCTCGGTGCTCGGCGAGCTCGACGGTCCGGACCGCATCTATCGGCGCGCACGCGTGCGGCTCGAAAGGCTGGATCAGGAGCTGCGGGCCTGGAACGACGCTGCCAACGGGTCGCACCAGGACCTGCTGCAGCGGCTGCATGGCCGCATGCAGGAGATCTGCGTCAAGATTCCGGACACGGATGCCGCGCGCGCGAGCTGTGACGCCTTCCTGAAATCCGCCTGAGGCTAGCGCCCACTGGCCGCGCCGCACTCGCTGGTTGAGCGAAATGCGATCCATGCAACTCTTTTCGGGCCCCGGCTTTGATGTAATCAGGCGCCCAGGTGTGCTGCCACCTCCATATCGATGCCACCTGGGCTCGAATCCCATGCAGGGGAGTGCAGATGGCCGATCAGAGCTCCAGGAACAGACGTGCCCGCGTCAAGGTACCCAAGCGCAGTGCGCGGCAGCAAACGGTCTCGGTCGAGGCCTCGATCCTCGATGAGTTACGGAGCCAGATAGAGGCCCTGAGCAAGTCGCAGGCGATGATCGAGCTCGATTCGAACGGCACGATCTGCTCCGTCAATGAAAACTTTCTGAAACTCTTCGGCTATGCGCACGAGCAGCTGGTTGGAAAGAATCACAGCGTTCTGCTGGAGCCGCACTATGCCGCCAGCGCCGAATACCGCAGCTTCTGGGCCAAGCTGTGCGGCGGCGCGTTCGAAGCCGGTCGTTTCAAGCGCATCGGCAAGGGTGGCGACGAAATCTGGGTTCGCGCCAGTTATAACCCCATCCTGGACGCCGGTGGTCGACTGCTCAAGATCGTCACCTACGCCTCGGATATCCGGCCGCAGGTTCTGCGCGAAGCCGACATGGCCGGGCAGATATCCGCAATCAGCAAGGCACAGTCGGTAATCGAATTCGAGCTGGATGGCACCATACGGAGTGCCAATGACAACGCCGTGCGCGTACTCGGTTATTCGCTACTCGAACTCAAAGGTCAGAGCCACGATCTTCTGCTTAGCGCGCAAGAGCGTGACGGTAGCGAGAATCGGGCGCTGTGGGACAAGTTGCGCCGCGGTGAATACGACGCCGGCCAGTACAGACGTATCGGCAAGGACGGCAAAGCGCTCTGGCTGCAGGCGACCTACAACCCGATTGCCGATGGCAACGGCAGGATCTTCAAGATCATTCAGTACGCCAGCGACATCACGGCCCAGGTCGTCTTGTCGCTACAGCTGCGCGACACCGTCAAGCAGACCCAGGCCGCCGCCAAGGCAGCCGTCGGCGGCGATTTGTCGGCCCGCCTGCCGCTGGAAGGCAAGAGTGGGTTGCTAGAGGCGCTGTGTCGCGGCATGAACGAATTGCTGGATACCGTCAGCGGGCTGATTACCGACATCAACGCGGTCGTCGAACGCGCCAGGCAGCACGATCTGACCGCTCGCATCGATCTCTCGGGCAAGAGCGGTGCCTTCGAGACGCTTTCCACGGGCATCAACGTACTGATCGACCAGATGATGCAGGTGGTGCAGCAGTTCCGCAGCACCGCCGAAAAGGTCAAGGTCGGGACGCAGGAAATCGCGGAAGGCAATTCGAATCTGTCGAAGCGCACGGAAGAGCAGGCGGCGAGTCTGGAAGAAACCGCCTCGTCGATGGAACAGATGACCGCAACCGTAAGGCAGACGGCCGACAACGCCGCGCAGGCCAACCAGCTTGCCAAGGCGGCCGGTCAGCAGGCAGAGCGGGGCGGCGCCGTGGTCAATGCCGCGGTCAGCTCGATGACCGGAATCAACGCCGCGTCCAAGAAGATTGCCGACATCATCGGAGTCATCGACGAGATAGCGTTTCAGACCAATCTGCTGGCGCTGAACGCTGCGGTGGAAGCAGCGCGCGCCGGCGAGCAGGGGCGAGGCTTTGCGGTGGTCGCAACCGAAGTGCGGAATTTGGCCGGACGCAGTGCCACCGCGGCCAAGGAGATCAAGGCCCTGATCAACGACAGCGTCAGCAAAGTCGACGAGGGCAGCAAACTGGTCAATGAGTCCGGCGCGGTGCTCGGGGAAATCGTCGGCGCGGTCAAGAAGGTTACCGATATCGTCGGTGAAATTGCGGCAGCCAGTCGCGAGCAGAGCTCAGGCATCGAGCAGGTCAACAAGGCCGTCATGCAGATGGATTCGAACACGCAACAGAACGCGGCGCTGGTCGAGCAAGCCGCGGCTTCCAGCCAGGCCATCGTCGAACAAACGCAGGCGCTGAGCGCCACCGTCGCTCGCTACCAGATCATCGAGAGCGCGGCGGCGCTGGAACGCCGTCCGCCGAGGCCAGCCGCGGCTGCACCCAGGAGGGTCACGGCCAGCGCAGCGGCTGCGGCCCCGGGCGGGCATCGCGTCGCAAACGCAGCGGTCGGAGCCGATGCCGAGTGGACGGAATTCTGATCCTTAAGGCGGCGGCGCGCCTGCCGGGGGCGCCCGCGCAGCCGCGGCTGCGGGCATGTGGCAATCGATCAGGCAACGCACCGCACCCATCAGCGAGCTGACCGGGCCGCTGTCTCCCGGAAATACCAGGCGCGTGAAATAGCTGCCGTCCATCAGCAGCATCAGCGAATCGCCGAGCGCCTCCGCGTTTCGCGCGCCCATGGCCCGCGCCATCTGCCGCAGCTGGTGGCGGACTTTGTTCTTGTAGTCCCGCACCAGGGTACTGAGCGCATCGTTGTCGCCCGACATTTCGACCGCGGCATTGCCGAGTGCACAGCCGCGGCACTCGTTGTCCTCGACCACCGCCAGATGTGACTCGAACAGCGCTTCGATCTGCCGGCGCGGGTTGCCGGCGTAGGGCGCAATGGTTTCGTGCCACCAATCCCAGAACTCTCGCTGCCGGTCCCGCAGGTACTCCGATACCAGCTCGTCCTTGGAGGCGAAGCTGCGATAGAAGCTCATCTTGTTGGTGCCGGCCTCGCAGGCGATAGCGTCGACACCGACCGCGCGAATGCCGTGCTTGTAAAACAGACCGCACGCGGTCTCGAAGATGCGGTCACGAACGCGCGGACGGGGCGGCGCCCCGTCCGGGTGCGCCTGCGCTTCGTCTCTGTATGTGCTCATGCCGCTACTCCGGTTGACGGAGACGTTACTCGTTGGTAACGTGAACAACGTTACTTACCGGTAACTCACATGACTAGCATGGTCCCGTTACAGGACCGAGTCAAGTGAAACAACCGGTTAGCGCCGCCGTTACGGTTTTAGGGAGCCGCATTATGTCATCCAAAGCGTCGATTGCACTGTCCGCCACGGCGATCCTGGCCAGTTTGGGTTTGCTGAGCGGCTGCGGCCGGTCGCACGCCGCGGTCGCCGCGGCGCCGGTCGAGTCGGCTCCGGAAATAACCGCAGCCCAGGTCATCGCCCAACCACTGCACCACTTCCAGGAGTTCACCGGCACGTTGCAGGCCGTGGACGTCGTCGCCGTGCATGCCCGTGTCAGCGGCTACGTCGACAGCGTGCAGTTCGTCGAGGGTGCCCGCGTCAGGCGCGGCGAACGGCTGTTCCAGATCGACCCGCGCCCGTTCCAGCTCGAGGTCGACCGCCTGGACGCGGAACTCAAGCTCCGCGAATCCAAGCTCGAGTTTGCCAACGCGGGCCGCGCCCGCGCCGACCGGCTGTGGTCGCAGAACGCCATTGCGCGCGAGGAGTTCGAGCAGCAGACCGCAGCGCAGACCGAGGCGGAGGCGGACGTCGCCTCGATCCGGGCGCAACTCGGCGCCGCCAGGCTCAATCTCGAGTTTACCCAGGTGCGCTCTCCCATCGACGGCCGCGTGTCGCGCGCCATCATCACGCCAGGCAACCTGGTATCGAGCGCGGACCTGCTCACCAACGTGGTCTCGGACTCTCCGATCTACGCCTACTTCGATACCGACGAAGCCACCTACCTCAAGTTCGCGCACCAGGTGGCCCCGGAGCCGTCCGCCGCCGACGAGGCGCGTGCCGGTGCGAGCGGTAACGACGCTCGCAACGCGCACCTGGGAAGCCCGGTCTATCTGGGACTGGCGGGCGAGACGGGCTACCCGCACGAAGGTCACCTGGATTTTCTGGATAACCAGGTCGACCCCCATTCGGGAACCATTCGTGCGCGCGCGGTGTTCGACAACAGCGATGGGCGCTTTACCCCCGGGCTGTTCGCGCGCATCAAGCTGGTCAGCCGGGATGCCTACGATGCCGTGCTGATCGACGAGCGCGCCATCGGTACCGATCTTGGCAAAAAGTACGTGCTGGTACTCAAGCCCGACAGCACGCTCGAGTACCGGCTGATCGAGCTTGGTCCGGACATCGATGCTCTGCGGGTGGTGGAGCAGGGACTCCAGGCGGGCGATGTCATCGTCGTCAACGGCCTGCAGCATGTAATGCCCGGCATCAAGGTCCGAGCCTCGCTCGTGAGCATGGACAACCATCGCGCTGGCCTGGACCAGGTGGCGGCCGGTCCGGCCAGCTCGCCGAGTGCCACTGCATCGAGCGCGCTGGCAGATGCGGCTTCCCCGACCGACAGCCACGACCGCTCGACGGCCCTGTGGGTGCGCGGCGGCTCGCGGCCGCGCTGACACCCACCGAGACCCCTACCAGCGCTCAAGGCAGCCATGAATATCTCTCGCTTCTTCATCGAGCGGCCGGTGTTTGCGGCCATGCTCTCGGCCGTGATCCTGCTGGCCGGGCTGATCGCGCTGCCAAAACTGCCGATCAGCGAATACCCGGAAGTGGTGCCGCCGACCGTGGTGGTGCATGCCAGCTATCCCGGAGCCAGCCCGAGCACGATCGCCGAGACCGTGGCGTCGCCGCTCGAGCAGGCGATCACGGGTGTCGAGGACATGCTCTACCAGTACTCGCAGGCCACGTCCGACGGCGCCATGACCCTGACGATCACGTTCAAGCTCGGCACCGATGTCGATAAGGCGCAGGTGCAGGTGCAGAACCGCGTCTCCCAGGCGTTGCCGAAGCTGCCGCAGGAAGTGCAGCGGCTCGGCGTGACTACCAACAAGGCCTCTCCGGACATCACGCTGGCGGTGTTCGTGTTCTCGCCCGATGGTCGTTACGACCAGACCTACCTGTCGAATTTCGTGGCGCTGCGGATCAAGGACGAACTGTCACGACTGGACGGCGTCGGCGATGTGCAGCGCTTTGGCGGCGGCGACTACTCGATGCGCGTCTGGCTGGATCCGGACAAGATCGCCGCGCGCAGCATGACCGCCGGCGACGTCGTGGCCGCGATCCGCGAGCAGAACGTGCAGGTGGCTGCCGGGCAGCTCGGCGCCCCGCCGGTAGCCAACGCGGCGAACTTCCAGCTCGCCATCAACACCAAGGGACGGCTGGTCGACGAGCGTGACTTCGAGAACATCATCGTCAAGACCGGCGACGACGGCGCCGTGGTGCACCTGCGCGACGTGGCGCGCGTCGAGCTCGGCTCGGACAACTATGCTCTGCGCGCCATGCTCGACAACCGCACCGCGGTGGCGATTCCGATCTTCCAGCGCCCCGGCAGCAACGCCATAGCGATCTCGGATGCGGTGCGCGCCAAGATGGCGGAGCTCAAGAAAAGCTTCCCCGAGGGCATCGATTACAACGTGGCCTATGACCCGACGGTGTTCGTGCGGGGCTCGATCAAGGCGGTTGCCCACACCCTGATCGAGGCCATCCTGCTGGTTGTCATCGTCGTGATCGTGTTCCTGCAGACCTGGCGCGCCTCGATCATTCCGCTGCTGGCGGTGCCGGTATCCCTGATCGGCACCTTTGGCGTCATGTATCTGCTCGGCTTTGGCCTGAATGCGCTGTCGCTGTTCGGCCTGGTGCTGGCGATCGGCATCGTGGTGGACGATGCGATCGTCGTGGTCGAAAACGTGGAGCGCAACATTGGCAACGGCCTCGAACCCATGGCCGCCACGCGGCAGGCCATGCGGGAAGTGACCGGCCCGATCATCGCCACGGCGCTGGTGCTGTGCGCGGTATTCGTGCCGACCGCCTTCATCAGCGGCCTGTCGGGTGAGTTCTTCAAGCAGTTTGCACTCACGATCGCCATCAGCACCGTGATCTCGGCCTTCAATTCGCTGAGCCTGTCGCCGGCGCTGGCGGCATTACTGCTCAAGCCGCACGACGCGGCGCCGGATCGTCTGACGCGGATCCTGAATCGCTCACTGGGCTGGTTCTTTCGGCCTTTCAACCGGCTGTTTGCGCGCGCCAGCACCGACTATGTCGGCGGTGTCACGCGCGTTTTGCGTGCGAGCAGCATCGCGCTGCTGGTATACGGCGGCTTGATTGCGCTCACCTGGCTCGGCTTTGCAAATACGCCGAGCGGTTTCGTGCCGGCGCAGGACAAGCAGTACCTGGTGGCCTATGCGCAGCTGCCCGATGCGGCGACGCTCGATCGCACGCAAAACGTCATCAGCCGCATGAGCCGCCAGGCGCTGGCCACTCCTGGCGTGGAGTCGGTGCCGGCGTTCCCGGGGCTGTCCATCAACGGCTTCACCAACGCGCCCAATGCCGGCATTGCCTTTACGCCGCTGAAGCCGTTCGATCAGCGCGACCGGCCGACGCTGTCTGCGGGTGCAATCGCGCAGTCGCTGCGCGCGCAGTATGCGCGCATCCAGGACGCCTACATTGCGGTGTTCCCGCCGCCGCCGGTGCAGGGTCTGGGCACCATCGGCGGCTTCAAGCTGGAGATCGAGGATCGTGGCAATCTGGGGCCCGACGAGCTTTACCGGCAGACGCAGAACCTGATCGCCAAGGCACGAGCGCGGCCGGAGTTGGCGGGCGTGTTCTCCGGCTATCAGGTCAATGTGCCCCAGGTCCAGGTGGATGTGGATCGGGAGAAGGCCAAGGTGGACGGTGTCTCACTGCAGGATCTCTACGACACCATGCAGGTGTACCTGGGGGCACTCTATGTCAACGACTTCAATCGTTTCGGCCGCACCTACCAGGTGAATGCACAGGCCGAACCCGCATTTCGCCTGCAGCCCGAGGACATCGGTCGCCTCAAGACGCGCAATGCGCATGGCGACATGATCCCGCTCGGCAGCTTCGTTACCGTGCGCGAATCGTCGGGCCCCGACCGGGTCATGCATTACAACGGCTTCGCTTCCGCCGATATCAATGGCGGACCGGCGCCCGGCTACAGCACCGGCCAGGCACAGAAGGCCATGGAAGAACTGGCGCAGCAGGAGCTGCCCAACGGTATGAAGTACGAGTGGACCGAGCTGACCTACCAGCAGATCCTGGCCGGCAACACCATGGTCTACGTGTTTCCGCTGGTGGTGCTGCTGGTGTTCATCGTGCTGGCGGCACTGTACGAATCGCTGAGTCTGCCGCTGGTGGTGATCCTGATAGTACCGATGTGCCTGCTCAGTGCCATCCTGGGCGTGCGCATCTCGGACGGCGACAACAACATCTTCACGCAGATCGGCCTGATCGTGCTGGTGGGACTGGCGTGCAAGAACGCCATCCTGATCGTCGAGTTTGCCAAGGACCGCGAAGCCGCCGGCGAGAGCACCTGGCAGGCGGTCCTGGATGCCTGCCGCCTGCGCCTGCGGCCGATCCTCATGACCTCGCTGGCATTCGTCATGGGCGTGGTGCCGTTGGTGATCTCGCATGGTGCCGGCGCCGAGATGCGCCGTGCCATGGGCGTTGCGGTGTTTTCAGGCATGCTGGGCGTCACGTTCTTCGGGCTGCTGTTGACGCCGGTGTTCTATCTGGTCGTGCGCCGCATCGCGCATCGCCGGCGAGCGCCGAAAGTACTGCTGCCCCTGCAGGGAGAAGCTTCATGAGCAAACTGGCATTGATCACGGGCGCTAACAAGGGTATCGGTCTGGAGACCGCGCGGCAGCTCGGCAAGCTGGGATTTGAGGTACTGATCGGTGCACGCGATGCCAAGGCGGCTGCGTCTGCTGCCGCAGCGCTGCGACAGCACGGCATCAGCGCCCAGCCGTTGCTGCTCGATGTCACCTCGGATGCGAGCATCGCGCGCGCCGCGGCCGAAGTGTCGGCGCGTCACGCGGCGCTCGACGTGCTGGTCAACAATGCCGGCATACTGCTCGACGATCACGCCAAAGCGCCGTCGGCGCAGACCCTCGAGGTCTGGCGTCGCACCTTCGACACCAACTTCTTCGGCATGATTGCGGTCACGCGGGCATTCCTGCCGCTGCTGCGCGCAGCGCCGGCCGCGCGCATCGTCAACCTGTCGAGCCGACTGGCGTCGCTGACTCAGCACAGCGATCCGAGCTCGGCGATCTATCACTCCAAGGACGCGGCCTACAACGTCTCCAAGACTGCCGTGAACGGCTGGACGGTCAGCCTGGCTTACGAGCTGCGTGATACGCCGATCAAGGTGAACGCGGCACATCCGGGCCACGTCAAGACGGATATGGGCGGTTCCAATGCTCCGGTCGAGCTGGCCGACGGCGCCAGGACCAGCGTGGCGCTGGCAACGCTCGGACCTGACGGCCCGAACGGGCGCTTCATCTACATGGGCGAGGAGCTGCCATGGTGAGAGGGTCGGCGTTTGCACTGCTGGTGCTGCTGAGTGCCTGCGCCGTGGGTCCGGACTATCACGCGCCGGCCACGCCGGCGGTGGCGCCGCGCAATCTGGCTACGGCGCATTTCGACTCGGCAGCGCCGAATCCGGACTGGTGGCAGGCCTTCCCGGATCCGGAGCTGGCCCGTCTGGAACAACGTGCGCTCAGGGCGAATCTGGATGTCGCCGAGTCGGTCGAGCACGTGCGCGCCGCGCGCGCCGCGTTCACCGAAGCCAAGCTGGAGTTTGCGCCGCACGTGCCGCTCGAACTCGAGTACCAGCGCAGCAACGAGCAGGAGCCCGGGTTCACCACGGACCGCATCGACATCGCCAGTTACACCGCCGGCTTCGATGCCAGCTGGGAACTGGATCTGTTCGGCCACGTGCGTCGCAGTGCCCAGGTGGCCGGGGCGCAGCTCGGCCTGCAGCAGGCGACGCTGGCGGATACCCGCGTGAGCGTGGCGGCCGAGGTGGCTCGCAACTACTTCGAACTGCGGGGTACTCAGCGCCAGCTGGCGGTCGCGCAGGACAACATTGCCAATCAGCGCGAGGCGCTGCGTCTGACGCAGATCCGTTACGATGCCGGCCGCGTCACCGAGCTCGACGTCGACAGCGCGCAGGCGCGTCTCAAAGCCACCGAGGCCACCGTGCCACTGCTCGAGAGCGCGGAGAAGCGTGGCTCGTATCGTCTCGCCGTGCTGCTTGCCGTAACCCCAGGGGACCTCGACGATGAACTCGCCACCAGCGCATCGGCCGCAGCGACGGTACCCGCATGGACCGATCCGCTGGCCGTCGGAGATGTCTCCGATCTGCTGCGTCGCCGGCCGGATGTGCGCATAGCGGAGCGCAACCTGGCCGCGGCCACTGCCCAGGTGGGCGTTGCCACTGCGGATCTGTTCCCGCGCGTGACCGTGACCGGGTTTATCGGCTTCCTGACCGGCGACAGCGCCCAGCTCGGCGCCGGCAGCAGTCGAGCCTGGGCCGTCAGCCCGGTGCTGCAATGGCCGGCGCTGGATTTCGCCTCGGCGCACGCCCGCCTGCGCGCGGCGCGTGCGCAATCCGCCGGCGCACTCGATGCCTATCAGAGGGCGGTGCTGCTGGCGCTCGAGGATTTCGAGAACTCCAGCGTCAACTACAGCCGCCAGATCGCGCGTTTGTCCAGCGTGGTCGATCAGGCCGATGCCTCGCGCCGTGCCGCGCGCATGGCGGAGATCCAGTACCGGGAGGGACAGATCAACTTCCTGGTACTGCTGGATGCTCAGCGCACCGAGCTCGAGGCCGAGGATCAGGTGGCGCAGGCGGAGACGGCCGTCAACACCGGCGCCGTGGCCGTGTACAAGGCGCTCGGCGGCGTGCCGGCAACAGGCGCTGTCACCGACAAACTGGCGGCTAATCGTTAGCGATCAGCCACTCTTTACTGGGTTGCAGCCAGTTACGAGCTGCAGCTCGATTCTTTTGAAGGGCGGTAGATCCGATGCCTCGCGTTCGAGGATTGGTTCTTACATCGACGCCCGCAAAGCAGGGTTTGGCGAACGCTCAAGGGACCGCCGCAGTGAGTGCATTTGCTCGCAGCGGGCATTTGCCTAATCTGGCGCAACTGCTGCCTTCAAATAAGGGCGAATTCTCGTGCGTTTGCTACAATTGGCAGGTTCTGGGCCTGTAGCACAGCGGTTAGTGCAGGGG
>JBAUYT010000115.1:0-9464 GCA_049584935.1 Steroidobacteraceae bacterium | reverse complement strand
GCCCGCTGCCGGCGCGCGCTGCCACGTGTCTGCCCGCGCGCACCGCGGCGCAACCGCCCGCGCACCGACGACCACAGTGTCATGGCGGCACGATCTCGATGTCGCGCGAGTCGGGGATGCTCATGTGCAGCCGTTCGCTGGCTACACGCTCGACGAAGGCGTAGGTCGACCAGGCGCTCGCTTCGAGTTGCAAGCGGCCCCATTCAGCGTCGAGCTCGTCGCGGCTGCTGTTGAGCTGCTCGAGCTCGACGAACAGCTCACGTGCGCGGTACTTGGCATAAACCGCGGCTGCGGCTGAGCCGAGCACTGCACACCACAACAGCGCCACGGCCAGCGCCTTCAGGCTTCCGGGTACGGTCATATCGACGTCTTTTCGGCAGCGCGCAGCAGCGCGCTGCGGGCCCGGGGATTGCTGCTGATTTCTGCTGCCGAGGCTCGCTGCTTGCGCCCCACGCGACGCAGCCGCAACTGCATGCCGGGCGGCAATTGCGGCAGCGCGGCGAGCGCCGGATCGGGCTCAGAATGGCGGCGTATGAACTCCTTGACGAGCCGGTCCTCGAGCGAGTGGAAACTGATTGCCACCAGCCGCCCGGCGGGCGCGAGCAGCCCGAGCGACTGCGCCAGCGCGCGCTCGACCTGCTGCAGTTCGTCGTTGATCAGGATGCGCAGCGCCTGGAAGGTACGTGTGGCTGGATGCTTGCCCGGTTCGCGGGTACGCACCGCGGCAGCGACCACCTGCGCCAGCTGCAAGGTGCGCGTCAGCGGTTCGCGTTCCCGCGCGCGCACGATGGCGCGGGCGATCGGTCCGGCAAAACGCTCTTCGCCATAGCTCGCAATCACGTGGCGCATCTCACTGCTATCCGCCCGCGCGAGCCACGCGGAAACCGGTTCGCCGCGCGTCGGGTCCATGCGCATATCGAGCGGGCCGTCCTTGAGGAAGCTGAAGCCGCGTGCTGCATCTTCCAGCTGTGGCGAGGAGACGCCGAAATCGAACAGGATGCCATCGCACCGCTGCCCAAGCCCTTGCGCGTGCACGAGCGCCGCAATCTGCGCGGATTCCCCATGCAGCAGACGCAGTCGCGGCTCTTGCGCAAACCGCAGCCGTCCCGCCGCAATCGCCGCCGGGTCGCGATCAATGGCGATGAGGCGGCCCTCGGGACCGAGGGCTTCGAGGATGCGGGCGCTGTGACCGCCGCGGCCGAAGGTACCGTCGACGTAGAGGCCCGCTGGGCGGATTGCCAGAGCCTCAAGTACCTCGCTGATAAGCACCGGCGTGTGCTCATCCAACTCCCTTTCCCCGACTGGCCTGGCGGTCGCTTACAGCGACAGCGTTTCGAGTTGCGCCGATCGCGCGCTAGGATCTGGCTTTTCTTTTAACCAGCTGTCGCGCCGCTCCAACCAGCGTGTCTCGTCCCAAAGTTCACAACGATTGCCCTGCCCGAGCAGCATTGCCTGCCGCTGCAAACCGGCGAATTCCCGCAGTTCCTGAGTCAGCAGGATGCGACCGTGACCGTCGAGCGCCAGGTCGGTGGCATGTCCGACCATGAGCCGCACCAGCTGCCGGGCTTCGTCGTTCAGCGACGGCAGCGCCATCAGCGCCGCTTGCACCGGTTCCCAGTCCACCAGTGGATACAGCGCCAGGCAGGGCTCGTTGCGGTCAATGGTCACCACCAGCTGCCCCCCGGAACGGTCGATATAGCGCTCGCGATAGCGCGCAGGGAGGACCACCCGCCCCTTGTCATCCAGCGTGACTTTTGTTGCACCGCGGAACACAGGTGTTGTAGGCGGATTCCGCCCATCTCTCCCCACTTTTTCCCACTCGCCGCCACTATGAAACGATGACGCCGGCATGTCAACGTTTTGGACACTAAATTTACTAGGCGCAGTAGGTACTTACGTGTTTGAGCGAATGTGGGTGGTGTCGGTGCTGGAAGCTATCAAACAGCTATTTCAAAAGTTTCAGTCACTTGAGACCAAAAGCTCGCCGAAAGGTAACGTCGTACATCCGATTGAACGCTCGTTCAATCGAGCTTGAGTGGCGTCGCAGAAGGCGGAGAGCCGGCCTGTAAGCCGGGTTCTGTCGAGAGCAGTCATTCCTCTGGGACCGACGTCACCGCCGGCCTCAAGCGGCCTACCCGGAAGCACGCGCGGGCCCGCGCTGCCGCCCCTCGCGAGGCTGCGACTTCCCTATTTGGCCTTGCTCCAGGTGGGGTTTGCCGTGCCGTCGGTGTTGCCATCGACGCGGTGCGCTCTTACCGCACCGTTTCACCCTTACCAGTACCGTTACCGGTACTTCGGCGGTTTACTTTCTGTTGCACTTTCCGTGAGCTCGCGCTCCCCAGGCGTTACCTGGCACCCTGCCCGCCGAGCCCGGACTTTCCTCCACGCCGCCGAAGCGACGCAGCGACTGCCCAGCCGGCTCTCCGCGCCGGCACCATACTGGCTTCAGGGTTCCCCCTCAACTTCCACCCCTGGCGGCACCGACGCCCGCAACTGTTGCGCCAGCGCGTAGGCCTCGCTGCGGCGTACCCCGGCAATCTGGGCGGCAATGGCAGCGGCACGCGCCGGTGGCAGCTCGGCCAGCAACAGCTTCAGTGCCCGGGCCAGCAGCGCCCGGTCGGCGCCCGCCGCGGCCGGAGCGCCGCCGATCAGCAGCGTGATCTCACCGCGGCTGAAATTGGCATCCTTCGCCGCCATGGCGGCGAGCTGCGCGAGCGTGCCGCGATACACGGTTTCGTGCAGTTTCGTCAGCTCTCGCGCCACCACGGCGGGACGCTCCACCCCGAACCAGGCGCTGAGCTCCGCCAGCGTGGCTGCAATCCGATGCGGCGCCTCGAACAGGATGAGCGTACGCGGCTCGGCCGCGAGCCGTGCCAGTGCGCTCTGCCGCTCGCCGGCCCGCGCCGGCAGGAAGCCCTCGAACACGAAGCGGTCGGTCGGCAGCCCGGCGACACTGAGTGCGGCCGTCACCGCGGAAGCCCCAGGCAAGGCGCGTACCTCGACGCCGGCTGCTGCAGCCGCGCGCACCAGCGCATAGCCCGGATCGGACAGCAGCGGCGTACCGGCGTCGCTCACCAGCGCCACCACCTTGCCAGCGCGCAGCTCGTCGAGCAGGGCCTCGATGCGGCCGATTTCGTTGTGCTCGTGCAATGACACCAGTGGGCGGGATACGCCGATCGCCGACAGCAGCGCCTGCGTGCGGCGTGTATCCTCTGCCGCGATCAGATCGGCCCCCGCAAGCGCCGCGCGCGCGCGCGGTGCCAGGTCGGCGAGATTACCGATGGGCGTGGCCACCACCTCGAGCCTGCCGGCAGGCGGGAGTGGCTGCGATGGAACCTCTATAATTTGCCGACTCCTAATGGATGATGAATGCCGCGGCCCTAGCGGCGCCGCCACCCACTCAAGCTTGCAGGTCATGATGACGCCGATGCAACCGATCAGGGCAGGACTCTTGCTGGCCGTGCTGGCACTGGCAGCCTGCAATGCGTATCCGCCCTACCGTCCCGGCACCCCGGCCACCGAAGGCAACGTCCCAGGCCAGCCCGGCGCCGCTGCCGTCACCGATCACGCGCGCGCAGCCGCGCAGTATGAGAGCACTGCAGCCTCGCAGGCCGGCGCAGCACAGGCTGATTCGCTGCTGGCTGCCACCCGGGAATGGCTCGCCGCCGGCCGCGGCGCCGACGCTGCCCGCGTGCTGACTCGCCTCAACGGCATGACGCTGGCACCGGCCCAGTCCACCGAGCGCGGCCTGCTCAATGCCGAGGCCTCGCTCGACGCTCAGCGCACTCTGGAAGCCTGGCAGCAGATCGCCGCGCTGCCGGAGCCGACCGCGGCGCCGGGTGCGCAGCGCTTCTACCTGCTGAAGATGCGCATTGCGCTGGCGGCAGCGCGACCGGTAGACGCGGTACTGGCCGAGATGGCCGGCGAACGCCTGGTCGGCGCCGCCGAGCGCACCGGGCTGCGCGCGCAACTGCTGGCCGGTCTGCGCGAAGCACGTGACCGTGGCGTCAAGCTCGAACCGCAGGCGACCCAGGATCCGGTGGTGCGGGGCTGGCTCGAACTGGGCGCCATCGCAACCTCGGCCCATGCTGCGTCGCTGACCGCGGATGCGGATGCGGCGCGCTGGCGGGCGCGCTATCCCAATCATCCGGCGCAGGAAGTGCTGTCGCAGGCGTTCCCGAGCCAACTGCCGACCCCCGCGCTCGGAGCGCGGGTCGCATTGCTGCTGCCGCTGACCGGGCCGGCGGCGCCCCAGGCCGCGACCGTGCGCGACGGCTTTCTCAGCGCCTTCTATCAGTTGCCGGCCGCGAACCGGCCGGAGCTGAAGCTCTACGATACCGGCGCGCTGCCGGGGCCCGATGCCCTGGCACAGGCGCGCGCTGCGGGCAGCAGTTTCGTGGTGGGACCGCTGACCCGCGAGGACGTCGCCGCGGTCGCGGGCCTGGGATCGCCGCCAATGCCGGTCCTGGCGCTGAATTTCCTGCCCTCGGACCATCCCGCGCCCAACGGCTTCTACCAGTTCGCATTGTCGCCCGAGGAAGAGGCGCGGCTCGTGGCGCAGCGGCTGCTGGCCGATGGACATCACCGCGGCATCGCCTTGCTGCCGCGCGGCGACTGGGGTGCGCGCGTGGGTGACGCGTTCACGCGCGAACTGATCGCCGGAGGCGGCAGCCTGATCGCCACTGCCAGCTACGACCCCACCGAACACGATTACGGCAGCGAACTTCAGGCAGTACTGCACATCGACGACAGCATCGCGCGCCACCAGCGCCTGCAGAGCGTCATCGGCGGCAAGCTCAACTTCGAGCCCCGGCGGCGTGGCGACATCGAGTTCATCCTGGTGGCCGCACCGAATGCGACCACGGCGCGCCTGTTGGAGCCGCAGATCAAGTTCTTCTACGCCGGCGACGTGCCGAACTACGCGCTCTCGAACGCCTACGAGCCCGATTCCACCGCGTCCAACCAGGACATCGACGGCCTCATGTTTCCGGACATGCCCTGGATGGTCAGCGGCGACGGCAGCATCGATGCGATCCGCAACAGCATTTCGCAGGCCTGGGACAACCGCGCCGCCTGGCGCAGCCGGCTGTTCGCCTTCGGCTATGACGCCTGCCAGCTGATGGTGGCGATGTCGGCCAAGGGTCGCAGTCCTGCCGACGTGCAGGTAGCCGGCCTGACGGGCACATTGCACTTCGATGCCGACAGGCGCGTGCAGCGGGATCTGATCTGGGTTCAGATCCGCAACGGCGAGCCGCGGCGGCTCGGCGAGCCCACGCCCAACTGATTCGGCGGCGACCGATTCGTTTGCAAAGGCAGCAGATATGCGAGCTGACGCGCGCCAGCGCGATGCGCAGACTCACATCCATGAAAGCAAACGCAATCGATCGCAAGGGCATCGGCATCGAGGCGGAGCAGCGCGCCGCCACTTTATTCGAGCGGGCGGGCTTCCGCGTGCTGCAACGTAACTACCATTGCCGCACCGGCGAGCTCGACATCGTCGCGCAACGGCAGGAGCTGCTGGTAGTGGCCGAAGTGCGGCTGCGCACACGGGACGATTTCGGCGGCGCCGCCGGCAGTATCACCCACGAGAAACGCAGGCGCATCGTGCGCGCCACACGCAACCTGTTGCGGCGGCAACCCGCGCTGGCGCAACTCTACGTACGGTTCGACATCCTGCTACTGAGCGGGCCGGATGGCCCGGTCGAATGGATCAAGGCGGCCTTTGACGCCTGAGGGCTGGTCAGGGCCGCTACTTGACCAGGGTCAGCCGCGCGCGACGTGGCTCGCCGGACGGCGTCGGACTCCCCGGCTGCGATGGCTCCGGCGGCGTCGGCTCCCCTTCCGCGTCGGAGAAGATCATGCCCTCGCCGGTTTCGCGTGCATACACGCCCAGTACCGCCACCATTGGCACGCGCACGTGGTGCGCGACTCCGGCGAAGCGCGCATCGAACTCGATACCATCGTTCTTGAGCTGCAGCCGTTGCGTTGCGGTCATCGACAGGTTGAGCACGATCTTGCCGTCCTTGATGTAGGCCGACGGCACTTCGACGCCGGCGCGCAGCGCATCGACGATGACATGTGGCGTGTTGCCGCTGTCGCTGATCCACTCGTGCATCGCGCGCAGCAGGTACGGCCGGCGGGACACGACGCCGCCTTCACCAGGTCTCCGCTGCGACATCAGCCTGACCTCATCTCGATCTCCGCATCGGACAGGCTGCCGCGGAACGAGGGCCGCGCGAACAGTGCACCGGCGTACTTGGCCAGCGCCTGCGCCTGCGGTGGCAGATCGATCTCATAGCGTCGCAGGCGCCACAGGATCGGAGCGATGCTGGCATCGACCAGCGAGAATTCGTCGCTCAGAAAGTACGGCTTCACCTTGAACACGTCCGCGCTTTGCAGGATCGCATCCCGCAGCACCTTTTTCTTGTGCGCCGCGTGCTTCTTGTCGTGATCCTCGTCGATGGCCTGTGCCAGTCCGTACCAGTCGCGCTCTATGCGATAGAGTGCCAGCCGGAACTGCGCCCGCAGGATCGGATCGACCGGCATCAGCGGCGGATGCGGAAAGCGCTCGTCCAGGTACTCGATGATGACGCGCGAGTCGTACAGCACCAGGTCCCGGTCCACGAGCGTCGGCAGGCTATGATACGGATTGAGATCGAGCAGGTCCTCCGGGTATCGGCCCGGGACCACGTCGATGATATCGATCTCGACGCCCTTCTCGGCCAGCACGATCCGCGTCCGATGGCTGTGAGGCTCATCGGGGGCTGAAAAGAGCGTCATGACGGCGCGGCGACTGGACACGAATCAGCTCTCCTGAGGACCGAGCGAGATGCGCAGTCCCGGATCAGACTACGCGCGGCAAGACGTGGCTAGGAGCCCGTGGCGGCCACGTTTATCACTCAGACAGGCTCCTGTGCACGTCTTTCCAGTACTCGTTCTTCAACAGCAGGCTCAACCAGGTGAGCAGGACCAGGAAGAGTACCACCCAGATGCCGATGAAAACCCGGTCGACCTGTACCGGCTCGCCCACGTAGTCGAGAAAGTTGACCGTGTCGCGGACAAACTGGTCGTATTGCTGCGCCGTCAAGCTGCCGGCGACCAGCGGCTCGAAGTGGTCGAAGGTCTTGATGCCATCCTTGCCCTGATTGAACACGGCTTCGTTGACTCCGGAGAGAGCCGACAGCACTGCCGGCATCGCCAGACCCGGATAGGCAAGGTTGTTGGTGCCCGTGGCACTGGTTGGATCCGCGTAGAAGGTCTTGAAGAGCCTGTAGACGTAGTCGGTGCCCTTCGAGCGCGTGATCAATGACAGGTCCGGCGGCACTTTGCCGAACCAGTTGACCGCATCCGCGGGTGGCATGGAGGTAGTGATGTAGTCGAGCGGATGGCTGCCCGGTGCCACCAGCTCCTTGGCGAGCGCAGCTGCCGGAATCTTCAGATCATCCGCCATGCGCTGGTAGCGCATGTACTTGATGGCGTGGCAACCGTTGCAATAATTCATGAAGTTGCGCGCACCGCGCTGCAACGACGCCAGATCGCTGACCGAGTTGCCCGCGTGCCAGCTCTCCCAGTCGACCGGCTTCTGCTCCTCGGCCGTGGCCTGCGCCGCGGCCGCTTCTCCGGCGTGCGCCGCCAGCGGCAATGCGGCCAGCGGCAGCGCGGCCAGCGCCACGAGCCTCAGCAGGCAGCTTGCAAGCTTACGCATGGAAGGTCACCCGCTCCGGTACGGGCTTTACCGGATCCCAGCGCGTGTACCAGTACATCAGCGCGAAGAACGCAAAATAGGGCACGCAGCAGATGCGTGACAGCGTCACGTAGATGCCCTGCGCCGGCTGCAGACCCAGGTACATCAGTCCCAGGAAGGAGACGACGAACCCGGTCAGGAAGGTTTTGTAGATCCAGCCGCGGTAGCGGATCGACTTCACCGGTGAGCGATCCAGCCATGGCAGGAAGAAGAAGGCCGACACCGCGATCAGCATGAACACGGCACCGGTCGCCTTGTCGGGGAACGAACGCAGAATCGCGTAGTACGGGGTGAAGTACCAGGAGGGCGAGATTGGATCCGGCGTCGACAGCGGATTGGCGGGCTCGAAATTGGCCTTCTCGAGGAACAGGTCGTTAAAGGTCGGCATGAAGAACACCGCGATCGAGAACAGCGTCAGGAACACGCCGACGCCGAACAGATCTTTGACCGTGTAGTACGGATGGAACGGAATGCCGTCGAGCGGAATGCCTTTATCGTTCTTGTGGTTCTTGATCTCGACGCCGTCGGGATTGTTCGACCCTACTTCGTGCAGCGCCACCAGGTGCAGCACCACCAGCAGCAACAGCAGCAGCGGCAACGCCACCACGTGCAGCGAGAAGAAGCGGTTCAGCGTCGCATCGGCGATGCCGTAGTCGCCACGGATCCACTCCACCAGTCCGGGACCGATGACCGGGACGGCACCGAACAGGTTGATGATGACGGTGGCAGCCCAGAACGACATGTTGCCCCAGGGCAGCACGTAGCCCATGAATGCCTCGGCCATGAGCGCCAGATAGATGATCATGCCGAACAGCCACAGCAGCTCGCGCGGTGCCTTGTACGAGCCGTAGATGATGCCGCGGAACATGTGCAGGTAGATCACCAGGAAGAAGGCCGAGGCGCCCGTGGAATGCAGGTAGCGCAGCAGCCAGCCGAAATTCACCTCCCGCATGATGTATTCGACCGAGTCGAAGGCGTTGTTCTCGCCCACCTTGTAGAACATCGTCAGGAAGATGCCCGTGACCAGCTGCATGACCAGCACCAGCAACGCGAGCGAACCGAAGAAGTACCAGAAGTTGAAGTTCTTCGGCGCGTAGTACTCGGTCACCTGGCTCTTGACGAAAGCATCGACCGGCAGGCGCCGATTGATCCAGCCCCACAAGCCGGGCCTGGCCGAATAGTTGTCGTTGGCCATCAGGCCGCTCCCGAGGAGGCTAATTTATCCAGCCCGACCACCAGCGTGTGCGGATCCTTGAAGATATACGGCGGCACGCTCAGGTTGGTCGGCGCCGGCGAGCCGTCGAACACGCGGCCGGCGAGATCGAAGCGCGAACCATGGCAGGGACAGCGGAATCCGCCCGGCCAGCTGGCGCCCAGCACCGGATCACCCGGATCGAAGAATTGCTTGGGCAGGCAGCCGAGGTGCGTGCAGATGCCGATCAGCACCAGCACGTCGGCGCGCCGCGAACGCATCTCGTTCTTGGCGTAAGCCGGCTGAATGGAATCCTTGGAGGCCGGGTCCTTGAGCTTCGAATCGTTCTTCGGCAGCTCGTCGACCCGCGCTTGGGGGCGGCCGACGATGTAGATGACCTGCTTGCGCCAGGTGGCGACGATCATCTGGCCGGTCTCGAGCTTGCTGATGTCCACGACCACCGGGGCGCCGAGCGCGCGCGCGCGCTCGGAGGGTTGCCAGGATTCGACGAACGGCACGGCCGCGAGC
>JBAUYT010000114.1:0-20856 GCA_049584935.1 Steroidobacteraceae bacterium | reverse complement strand
CAACCGGCCGTGCGCCTGCGCGTCATCGCAGTCGGTACGCGCATGCCCGCCTGGGTGGACACCGCCTTCGATGACTATGCCCGCCGCCTGCGTGGCAGCTGGCAGCTCGAGCTGACGGAAATAGCGCCGGCGAGCCGCCGCCAGGCCGGCGGGGCCGCAACGGCGGCCATTGAGCACGAGACCCGGCGCATCCTCGCACTGTTGAGCGCACGCGAATACGTGATAGCACTCGACGAGCGTGGGCACGAGTGGAGCACGCTCGAACTGGCGCGCTGGCTCGAACAGCAGCGGGCCGAGGCCCGTGATCTGACCTTCATCATCGGTGGACCCGACGGCCTCGGCGCCGAGGTGCACAAGCGCGGATCGCGTGCCTGGTCGCTGTCGCGCCTGACCTTGCCGCATGCGCTGGCGCGTGTGCTGCTGGTCGAACAGCTGTACCGCGCCGCCAGCGTGCTGGCTGGGCATCCCTATCATCGTGCCTGATGCCGCAGCCTCGCTGCTGGTGCTGGCCTCGGCCTCGCCGCGCCGCAGCCTGCTGCTGGCGCAGATTGGTGTACCACATCGCATCATGCCGGCGGACATCGACGAGCGCCGCCATGCCGGTGAGACGGTCGAGGAGTGCGTGCGCCGGTTGGCGGAACAGAAGGCGCAGCAGGTGTACGCGCGCCTGCGCGAGCCGGTGCCGCCGGTGCTGGGCGCCGATACCGCGGTGGTGATAGACGGCGAGATGCTCGGCAAGCCGCGTGACCGCGAGCATGCGCTCGCGATGCTGGCGCGCTTGTCGGCGCGCGAGCACGCGGTGATCTCGGCGGTGGCATTGGCGCA
Source organism: Steroidobacteraceae bacterium (assembly GCA_049584935.1). GTDB lineage: Bacteria > Pseudomonadota > Gammaproteobacteria > Steroidobacterales > Steroidobacteraceae > FEN-1191. Next base: position 20,031 of record JBAUYT010000114.1, on the reverse strand, counting down.
CGGCGGCGCCGTGAACTCCAGGCTGTCGCACAGCACGGTGCGCTTTCGCGCACTGTCAGCCGCCGAATGCGCAAGCTACTGGGACAGCGGTGAGCCGCGTGACAAGGCCGGCGGCTATGCCATCCAGGGGCTCGGTGCGGTGTTCGTGCAGGCGCTGCAGGGCAGTCATTCGGGCGTCATGGGGTTGCCGTTGTTCGAAACTGCGGCGCTACTGGCAGCGGCGGGGGTGCCGATGTGGCAAGCTTGAGGGCATGAACGGTACGCAGAAACCACTGGAAACGGTCAGGGTTGCGGCACTGCAGATGACCTCGGCGGCGGATGTCGGCGCCAATCTTGGCATCGCCGGCAAGCTGCTGGACGAGGCTGCCGCTGCCGGCGCGCGCATCGCCGTGCTGCCGGAGAATTTTTCCTTCATGGGGCGCCACGATGCCGACAAGCGCGCCATCGCGGAACGCGACGGGAGCGGGCCGGTCCAGGACTTCCTCAGCGCGCGCGCACGCGAGCTCAAACTGTGGATCGTAGCCGGCACCACGCCCATCTCCGACAGCCCCGGGGAGCGCGTCGCCGCGGCCAGCCTGGTCTACGACGACGGCGGGCAGCGCGCCGGACGCTACGACAAGATCCATTTGTTCGACGTCGATATTCCGGGCAAGGACGAGCGCTACCGGGAGTCGGGCAATATCGCGCCAGGTACGCGCATGCAGCTGGTGCCGACGCCGGCGGGGCTGCTCGGGCTCTCGGTGTGTTACGACATGCGTTTTCCGGAACTCTATCGGCCCATGGCGGCTGCCGGCGCGCAATGGTTCACGGTGCCGGCGGCGTTTACGGTACCGACCGGGCGCGCGCATTGGGAAACGCTGCTGCGCGCGCGCGCCATCGAGAACTTGAGCTTCGTGGTTGCCCCGGCCCAATGGGGGCAGCACGCCAGCGGCCGTGAGACCTACGGTGACAGCATCATCATCGATCACTGGGGCACGGTGCTCGGTCGGCTGCGCAGCGGCCAGGGAATCGTGGTGGCCGATCTCGATCTCGAGGCCCAGCGTTGCGTGCGTCGGGATTTCCCGGCGCTTTCCCACCGCGTCATGTGAGCGGAGCCGCCATGACAGCTGCCACCGATCTCGCCAACATCGATCCGCTGCGCACCGCGCGCGAAGCCATCCTGGCACCTGCCGGGCTCGACGTCGGCGGCGTCGAACAAGCACTGGGCCTGGTGCTCGGGTCCGCGGTGGATTCCGCCGACCTGTATTTCCAGCTGTCGCGCGAGGAAAGCTGGGGACTCGAGGACGGCATAGTCAAGGAAGGCAGCGCCAGCATCGAGCAGGGCGTGGGTGTGCGTGCGCTCGCCGGCGAGAAAACCGGTTTTGCATATTCCGACGAGATCATGCGGCCGGCGCTGGAAGAGGCGGCACGCGCGGCGCGCGCGATCGCCGTGCGCGGCGGACAGGGTGCGGTGCAGGCATGGCGGCCCGTGGCGGGTCACCAGCTATACCCGCCGGATGATCCGCTGCTGAGCCTGGCCGACGAACAGAAGATCGCGTGGCTCGAACGCATCGATCGCGCCACGCGCCGCATGGATCCGCGCGTAGTGCAGGTCATGGCCAGCGTGCACGCCGTGCACGAGGTGGTGCTGGTTGCGGCCAGCGACGGTGTGCTCGCAGGGGACGTGCGGCCACTGGTGCGCATGAACGTCAGCGTGATCGTCGAACAGAATGGCCGGCGCGAGCAGGGCTACGCCGGCTGCGGTGGCCGTTATCCGCTCGACCAGCTGGTTGCCGACGAGCGGCCGCTGGTACTGGCGCGCGAAGCCGTGCGCCAGGCGCTGGTGAATCTCGAAGCCGTGCCGGCACCGGCCGGCACCATGAGTGTCGTGCTCGGTCCCGGCTGGCCCGGCGTGCTGCTGCACGAGGCGGTTGGCCACGGGCTGGAGGGAGACTTCAATCGCAAGGGCACCTCCGCCTTCAGCGGCCGCATCGGCGAGCGCGTGGCGGCGCCGGGTTGTACGGTGGTAGACGATGGCGCACTGGCCGGTCGTCGCGGCTCGCTCAACATCGATGACGAAGGCACGCCGACGCAGTGCACGACGCTGATCGAGGACGGTGTGCTGCGCGGCTACATGCAGGACCGGCTGAATGCGCGCCTCATGGGCGGCAGCTCCACTGGCAACGGCCGGCGCGAGTCGTTCGCGCACGTGACCATGCCGCGCATGACCAACACGTACATGCGGTCCGGTCCGTACGATCCGGCCGAGATCATCGCCTCGGTGCCGCGCGGGATCTATGCCGTCAACTTCGGCGGCGGGCAGGTGGACATCACCTCGGGCAAGTTCGTGTTCTCGGCCAGCGAGGCCTATCTCATCGAGCACGGCCGCATCGGTGCGCCGATCAAGGGCGCCACACTGATCGGCAATGGCCCGGACGTGCTGCTGCGGGTGGCCATGGTCGGCAACGATCTGAAGCTCGACGAGGGTATCGGCGTCTGTGGCAAGGAAGGCCAGAGCGTGCCGGTCGGCGTGGGCCAGCCAACGCTGCGGATCGACGGCCTGACGGTCGGCGGCACCGGTTCCTAGCGATCGAGAACCGTGGTCGCGGTGTGCGGGTGCTCGACCCCGCTGCGGTGGCGCGCGCGCTCGTCGATGTACAGCAGTTCGTGCTGACCGATCGTCACCACGTCACCGTCGTTGAGATTGTGATAGCGCACGCGCTTGGACTGCAGGTAGATGCCGTTGGTGCTGTTCAGATCCTCGATGACGCAGCTCTGCACCGTGGTGACGATCTGACAGTGATGGCGGCTGACGAAGCGGCTGTCGATCTGCAGATCGTTGGCCGGCGTGCGACCGATGATGAGCCTTCCCGGATGGAGCTCGTGCTCGCTCACGGTCTGGCCGGCCGTAGCCAGCAGGATGCGCGCCAGCGGAACGCCGAGCGGACCGTCGCCGCCGCCCTGCGCCTCGCGTTCCGGCGGCAGGTGTTCGGCGGCCGCGGCCTGCAGGTCCTGCGCCGGGCTGCCGCGGATCAGCCGGCTGCCCGTGCGCGACGCGTACTCGACCCAGTGCAGTTCGCCGATGGCGACCCGTATGTCGTCGTTCGTGACTCGATCCGCGTCCCGCGTGGACGCCGACAGCATCGAGGTATCGCAGAGGGTGTTCACCAGGCGCGGCACGCCGCCGGTGTAGCGAAAGATGGTATCGAAAGTGTCGGGCGCAAAGATCTCCCGGCCTTGCGAGCCGGCGACCTCGAGTCGATGCAGGATGTAGCCATGCATCTCGGTGGCGGTCAGCGCCGGCAGATGGAAGCGTAAGCGTACACGCTGGGTGAGCTGCTCGAGTTCGGGCGCGTCGAGCTTGTCGTTGAGCTCGGGCTGGCCAGCCAGGATGATCCGCAGCACCTTCTCCTTGGTGGTCTCGACACCGGATAGCATGCGCACTTCTTCCAGCACCCGCAGGGTCAGGTTCTGCGCCTCGTCGACCACCAGCATGATCTTGCGGCCGGCCGAGTACTGCTGGATCAGGAAATCGTTGAGGGTTGCGAGCAGCTCGGCCTTCTTCATGCGGAACGGCTTGAAGCCGAATGCCACCAGCACCGACTGCAGGAATTCGGTCGAGGACACCTGGGTCTGGTTGATCTGCGCCACCAGCACGTCCTTCTCGAGCTCGCGCAGGAAGGTTTCGATCAACGTGGTCTTGCCGCAGCCGATCTCGCCGGTGATGACCACGAAGCCGTCGGTGAACCAGACGGTCGACTCCATGTAGGCTTTGGCGCGGGCATGCGCCTGGCTCAGGTACAGAAACTCCGGGTCGGGGCTGAGCCGGAACGGCAGCTCCCGCAGTTTGAACAGCTCAAGATACATTGATGTCGGCCGATCCGGCGGCAACCATATGTTCCGCGGAGGATACTACGGCTTGATGGCGAGTTGCGGATAAAGCCGTCGCAACAAGGCCGAGGCGCGCGAATTGCGACGGGCGGCATTCGGTTCCACGATGGTGCAATGGCCGAGTTTGCGACCGTGACGCGGTTCCTTGCCGTAGTGGTGCAAATGCAACCCCGGTTCGGCCAGCAGATCCGCGGTTAGCGGCATCTTACCGATCAGATTGATCATGGCCGAATGACCGCGCGCAGCGGTGACGCCGAGAGGCATGTCGGTGATGGCGCGCACGTGGTTCTCGAACTGGCTGGTCACGGCACCTTCGATGGTCCAGTGACCCGAGTTGTGTACCCGGGGCGCCATCTCATTGGCGATCAGCCGCCCACGGCGCACAAAGAACTCGATCGTCAGCACACCGACGTAGTGAAACGCCTGCAGCACACGCCGCAGGCTGTTCGCTGCCGCCGGCAGCAATCCTGGCGCGGTCCACGGCGCCAGCGTCAGGTGCAGGATGCCGCCGGCGTGCAGATTTCGATTGAGCGGGTAGATGGCTATCTCGCCACGCCGGCTGCGCGCGCCGATGACCGATACCTCGTAGTCGAAAGGCACGAATTCCTCGTAGAGCAGGGGCGCGCTGCCCAGGGTGGCCAGCGCGGCGGCGGCATCGGCGGCGGAACGCAGCACATACTGGCCCTTGCCGTCGTAGCCGAAGCGGCGCGTCTTCAGCACTCCCGGTGTGCCGACGCGACGCATGGCGCGCTCGAGCGTTGCCATGGAGTCGACCGCTGCATATCGCGTGGTCGGTATTTGCAAACGCTCGAAGGTCCGCTTCTCCACCAACCGATCCTGCGCGGCCGCCAATGCCCGCAGCGGTGGCGCGATGCGCGCGCGGCTGCCGCGCGTCGCCTGGCGCAGCGCCTCGACCGAAACATTCTCCCAGTCGAAGCTGATGACTTCGCTACGCTCGGCGAGCCGACGCAGCAGCGTGCGATCGGCAAGGTCGCCGACCATGACCGGCGCGAACCGGCCCGCCGGGGTGCGTTCGCTGCGATCGACGAACAGGAATTCGAAGCCGAGCGGGTATCCGGCCAGAGCGATCATGGCGCCAAGCTGGCCGGCGCCGACGACTCCGATGGTCATCGGCCTGCTAACTCACGCGCGGATCGGGGCGCGCCAGCACTGCCGCGGTCTGCGCCTGGCGCGCCTTCTGCAGTGCATCCGCGATGGGCGCGTGACGCAGCGCCAGGATCGAAGCCGCGAACAGCGCCGCGTTGGTGGCGCCCGCACTGCCTACCGCAAACGTGGCCACCGGCACGCCGGCCGGCATCTGCACGATCGACAGCAGCGAATCCAGGCCGTTGAAGGCGCGCGTCTGCACCGGCACGCCCAGCACCGGCAGCGTGGTCTTGGCAGCGGTCATGCCGGGCAGGTGGGCCGCGCCGCCGGCGCCCGCAATCAGCACTTCGAGTCCGCGGCCGGCCGCCGTGGAGGCGTATTCGAACAGCAGGTCGGGGGTGCGATGTGCCGAGACCACGCGGGTTTCGTGGGCGATGCCGAGCTTGTCGAGGCAGTCGGCAGCCGCACTCATCGTCTCCCAGTCTGACGATGAGCCCATGATGATGCCAACCAGGGGCTTCATCTTGGCATCTTAGCATCCCGGCCCCGGAGCTCGGACGCATGCGCCGCCAGCGTCCGCTCGATGGGTTCGGGATCGACCGCGCGCATGAGTTTGCCGATGTACTGCCGTGCACGCGCATGCGCCGAGCGGCTGCGCAGCTTCTGCGTCTCGAGGATGGCCTCCAGCAACGTCGGCGGCAGGTCGAAACGCCGCAGCTGCTGCGGCTTGAGCCCCAGCAACCGCTCGCCCAGGCGCTGCAGCGCTTCCGCGTTGCGCTTGCGCGCCGAACGGCTGGGCCGCTCCTCGCGCGGCGGGTCCTGGTCCTCGACGTGGTCTGAGCTCATGGGCCTCATCCGATACAATCACCCGATCATGGCAAATGAGTCGCAACAGGTCGATGCCTCCCGCATTCGCGAACTCGAGGCGGTGGTGACGGACGCGCTCGAACAGGCGCGCAGTGGCGGTGCCACGCAGGCGGAGGCGGCTGCGAGCCTGCAGCGCGGTCTCACCGTGAGCGTGCGTCTCGGGGAAGTCGAGACCATCGAATACCATCGTGACCGCGGGTTGTCGCTCACGGTCTACTGCGGCCAGGCCAAGGGATCGGCAAGCACCGCCGACCTGCGACCGGCCGCAGTGCGCGAGATTGCGCGCAAAGCGGTGGCGATAGCGCGCCACACGGCGGTCGATGAGTGCGCGGGTCTGGCCGATCCCGAGGCCCTGGCACGGGCACCGCGCGATCTCGACCTGTATCACCCGTGGAATATTGCGCCGGAACAGGCGGTGGTGCTGGCACGCGAATGCGAGGCCGCGGGCCTTAGCAGCGACACGCGTCTCAGCAATTCCGAAGGTGCTACGGTGACTACGCACAGCGGCGTGCGCGCGTATGGCAACAGCCACGGCTTCCTGCAGGGAGTGGCCAGCACCAGTCACAGCGTCAGTTGCGCGCTGGTGGCGCAGTCCGGCAACGACATGCAGCGCGACTACTGGTATTCGGTTGCACGTCGCCCGCAGGCGCTGCAGGACCCCGCGGAAATCGGCCGTCACGCGGCGCGGCGTGCGCTGCGACGCCTGGGGGCGCGCAAGCTGCCGACACGCCGCGCGCCGGTGCTGTTCGCGCCCGAACTCGCGCGTGGCCTGATCGGGCATTTCGTGGCGGCGATTCGCGGACCGAGCCAGTATCGCCGCAGCTCGTTCCTGCTGAATGCCGCCGGCACGCAGTTATTTCCGTCCTTTCTGCAGATCGCCGAGCGTCCGCATCTGCCGCAGGGTCTCGCCAGCAGCGCCTTCGATGCCGAGGGCGTCGCCACGCACGATCGCGAGCTGGTGCGCGACGGAGTGCTGCAGGGCTACGTGCTCGGCAGCTACTCGGCGCGCAAGCTCGGACTCAAGTCCACCGGCAACGCCGGCGGTATCCACAATCTGCTGGTCACGGCCGCAGATGCAGCTGGTGCCGGCCATGGCGGCAGTTTCGAGCAGCTGCTGCAACGCATGGGTGAGGGCCTGTTGGTGACCGAACTCATGGGTCCCGGCGTCAATGGCGTGACTGGCGATTACTCGCGCGGTGCCAGCGGCTTCTGGGTCGAGCGGGGCGAGCTGGCCTTTCCGGTGCACGAGGTCACGGTGGCGGACAACCTGCGCAACATGCTGCGCGGCATCGTCGCCGTGGGCAGCGACGTCGATGCGCAAGGGGCCATCCGTACCGGCTCGATACTGGTCGATGCCATGACCATCGCCGGCGACTGAGCAGCCGACGCCGGGGGGTGGCGGCGTTACGGCTGCGTCAGCAGATCGGCCAGCGTCAACGTTCGCAGTTGCGGCTCGCAACCGGCGTCGAACGCGGCACACAGCGCCTCCACCGGCGCTGGCGTGGCGGCGGCGCTGCGCGTGACGCCGCTGCGCTGACTGCGGGCCGCGCGCAGCACCTCCAGCACGCGGATCTGAGCGGCGCTGCGTCGCAGCTGCAGGGTTGGATATTGCAGCGACAGCACGCCTGCGGCGAGCAGCGCATTGACCACGCGCGTGACCGCGCTGCCCGGAAATTCCAGCCGCAGCGCCAGGCTCTCGATGGTGTGCGGGTCGCCACCCTCGTCGGCGCGCTTGGCGATCAGGTACATGATGCCCAGCGCCAGCCGCTCGACCTCCGCCGCCGAGAGCCGCGGTTCCCGCAGGCCGCCGCGCAGGTAGCCTGGATTCTGCACATAGAAGGACACTTGCGCGCCGAGCAGCAGAATGGTCCAGCTGGAATAGGTCCAGAGCAGCGCCGCGATCATGATGGCGAAGCCGGCGTACACCAGTGTCAGGCGCGCGGAGTACAGCACGAACAGCGTGAACAGCCGTCCGACCGCCGCCCACAGGATGCCGGCCACTATGCCGCCGTACAGCGCCGGGCGTAGCCGCACGCGGGTATTCGGAATCACGATGCAGAGGGCCGTCATCAGCGCGCATACCAGCAGGTAAGGCGCCAGGCGCAGCGACCAGCCCTGCAAGCGGTCGAGCAGTGGCACGGTCTCGATCAGCCGCACTGGCGAGGTGAGCGCAGCCAGGCGCCAGAAGCCCGCCAGTGCCGCGAGCAGCAGCGGCACCGCCAGCAGCAGGGTGACGTACTCGGTGCTGCGGCGTGCAAAGCTGCGCGGCACGTCGATGTGCCAGACGAAGTTGAAGGCGTCCTCGACCTTGGCGATGGTTCCGAGCAGCGTCCATACCAGCAGCCCAAAGCCGAGCGAGCCAACCAGGCCGCCATGGACACGGCGGGCAAAGGTCATGACGTGGTCGGTAAACTCGTTGGCCGCGCTTCCCATGGGGCTGAGGAATTCGTAGACCAGCGGCCGCAGCACCTCCTCGGCGTCGAGCGCCTTGAGAATGCCGAGACTCAGCGCGACCAGTGGGATGATCGACAGCAGGCTTGCGTACACCAGGCCGGTGGCATGCAGGTTGAGCTGGCCGCCGGTGAGTTCGCGCAGCAGGGCGTAGAGATAGCGCGCCAGACGCAGCAGCGTCCCCAGCGCGCCCGGGCGTTGCGAGGCGTCGCCGAACAGGACACGCTCGGGCAGCGAGTGCAGCCGGCGCCAGCGGGCCAGCAGCCGGTGCAGAAACGGCAGGCGATGCCAATGCTGCCGCAGCTTCGGCGGCAGCTGGACGCTCACGGCCGGCCCGCTGCGGTGGCGCCGTCCTCCGCCGTCAGTCGGCGCAGCGCTTCCCGGTACTTATCGCTGGTACGTACGATCACGTCCGGCGGCAGATGCGGTGCGGGTGCGCGCTTGTTCCAGTCGAGCGTCTCGAGATAGTCGCGCACGAACTGCTTGTCGAACGACGGCGGACTGGCGCCGACGCGCCAGGTGTCTGCCGGCCAGAAGCGCGAGGAATCCGGCGTCAGCACCTCGTCGATCAGGGTCAGACGGCCGTTGGCATCGACGCCGAATTCGAATTTGGTATCGGCAATGATGATGCCGCGCGCGCGCGCGTGCGCGGCAGCGAAGCGGTACAGCGCCAGCGCTGCGCTGCGCACGGCATCCGCGAGCGTCGCGCCGATGCGCCCAGCCACTTCCTCGAACGAGATGTTCTGATCGTGTTCGCCCGGCGCGGCCTTGGTGGCGGGAGTGAAGATCGGCTCGGGCAGCGCCTGCGCCTGCTTCAGTCCCGCGGGCAGGGCGATGCCGCAAATGCCGCCACTGCGCTGATAGTCCTTCCAGCCAGAGCCGATCAGGTAGCCACGCACCACCGCTTCGAGCGGCAGGGCCTGCAGGCGGTGCACGATAACGGCGCGGCCGTGCAGCATGGCGCGGTCGCTGGCGTTGCGTACCGCGCTCTCGAGCGGCTCGCCGGTCAGATGATTGGGAATGATGCTGCGCGTACGCCCAAACCAGAAACGCGAGATCTCGTCGAGCACGTGCCCCTTGCCCGGAATCGGGTCGGGCAGCACGACGTCGAACGCCGACAGCCGGTCGGTGGTGACGATCAGCAGCCGCTTGGCATCGAGTGCGTAGACGTCACGCACCTTGCCGCGGTTGATTCGTTGCAGGCCCTTCAGGTCCGTCTCGAAAACGGTCTGCTCGTCGGGCCGGGCGGGCTTAGTAGCCAAGGCTTGCTACCATACCTGGCATGTTGAAAGGGCGCGCATCTTGCCGCCCCGGCCGCTCCAGGGTCAAGCACGGACACGCTTTTTAATCATGAATTGGGCTGGCAAAGTCATTGGTGGGGTACTCGGCCTCGCGACCCTGGGGCCGTGGGGGGCGGTGCTGGGGGCGTTGGTCGGTCACCAGTTCGACACCGGAGGCAGCAATGGGCTGGGAACGCTGTTCAGCGGCGGGGTCAATCCGGCGCAGGTCAATGCGCTGTTCTTTCCAACCACTTTTCGCGTCATGGGCCACATCGCCAAGGCCGACGGCCGCGTCTCGGAGCAGGAAATTGCCTCGGCGCGCGCGGTCATGCATGCGCTGCACCTCAACCAGGCGCAGATGCTGTCCGCCATGGGTTATTTCAACGAGGGCAAGCAGCCGGGTTTCGCGCTCGATCCGGCACTGCAGCAGCTGCGCGCGGCCATCGCGCCTTACCCCGAGCTGGCGAATTTCTTCGTTGAGATACAACTGCAGGCGGCGCTCGCCGGCGATGGGCTGTCGGAACTGCCACGCGCACGGCTGCGCCGGGTGGCGCAGCTGCTCGGTCTGGGGCCGGCACAGTTTGCGCGGCTCGAGAGCATCCTGCGATGGTCGCAGGCTGCCGCCGGCGCGCGCGGTGGTGCCGGTGGCGCCGGCAGCCAGGGCGGCGCTGCGGCTGTGGGCGAGGAGCGGCTGGCGCAGGCCTACAGCGTGCTCGAAGCTTCACCCGGCATGTCCGACGATCAGATCGTCAAGGCCTATCGGCGGCAGATGAGCCGACATCATCCGGACAAACTCAAGGCCAACGGCCTGCCGGATTCGATGCTCGAGCGGGCCAAGGAGCGCACGCAACAGATACAGGCGGCCTACGAGGCGATTCGCGCTCGTCGCGGCATGCGCTAGACTCAAACGCATGCAGCCCTGGATTGCGCCTTCGATTCTGTCGGCGGACTTCGCGCGCCTCGGTGCCGAGGTCGAGGCGGTCATCGCTGCCGGTGCGGACGTCGTGCACTTCGACGTCATGGACAATCACTACGTTCCCAATCTCACGATCGGCCCGCTGGTCTGCGAAGCGTTGCGCAAGCATGGCATCAAGGCTCCGATCGACGTGCACCTGATGATCCGGCCGGTCGACCGGATCGTGCCCGACTTCGCTGCCGCGGGTGCTACCTACATCAGCTTCCATCCGGAGGCGAGCGAGCACATCGACCGTACCATCGGGCTGATCCGGGAACACGGTTGCAAACCGGGCCTGGTGTTCAACCCGGCCACGCCGCTCGACTGGCTGGATTACACGCTCGACAAGCTGGACCTGGTACTGCTGATGTCGGTCAACCCGGGTTTCGGCGGCCAGAAGTTCATCCCCGGAGTTCTGCCGAAGATCACCGAAGTGCGCCGCCGCGTGGCGCTCAGCGGCAGGGAAGTGCGCGTCGAGGTCGACGGCGGCATCAAGGTGGACAACATTGTGGACGCCGCGCGTGCCGGCGCCGACATGTTCGTGGCCGGATCGGCCATCTTCGGTGCCAAGGATTACGCCGCGACCATCAGGGCGATGCGCGCTGCGCTGGCGGCCGCCCAAGCCTGAACCTCAAGCTCCCGGGGCCGGCAGGCTCCACGCTCCGGGGCTGCTAGCCCTCGTCGTCGTCCTCATTGTCATCCTCGACCGGCGCCGCAGCCCGGGGCCGCTCGTGCGGGCGATCGTGTGTCCGATCCTGCGGACGATCCCGCGTCGGCTTGGCCGGTACGATCACCGGGCGCGTCTTCATTTTTGGCCGGGCATTGAACACGACGATGGTCTTGCCGGTGGCACGCAGCAGCCCCTGGTCTTCGAGCACCTTGAGCACCCGGCCGGCCATTTCGCGCGAGCAGCCGACCAGCCGCGAGAGTTCCTGCCGCGACACTTTGATCTGCATGCCTTCGGGATGGGTCATGGCATCCGGTTCTTCACACAGGCCGGTAATCGCATGCGCCACCCGGCCGGTGACGTCGACGAAAGCGAGGTCTCCGAGCTTGCGATTGGTGCGATCGAGACGCGTCGCCAGCTGCGTCGCCAGCTCGAAAATGAGCCCCGGGCTCTCGGTAGCCACCTGGCGAAAGCGAGGGTAGGTCATCTCCGCGAGCTCGCAGGCGTTGCGGGTGCGTACCCAGGCGCTGCGGGTGGGCTGTTCGTAGAACAGTCCCATCTCGCCGAAAAACTGGCCCTTGTTGAGGTAGGCAAGCACCATCTCGTTGCCTTCCTCGTCCTCGATCATGACTTCGACCGAGCCGCTGATGATGTAGTAGAGAACGTCGGGCAGATCACCGGCGTGAATCAGCACGGTCTTCGAGGGCACCGTGCGGATGCGGCAGTAGCTCAAGAAGCGATTGATTGCGGGAATGTCGCTTAACGGTCTGACATTCTCTTCCATGATTGGCTGGCCTTCATACGTTGTGTAAGCGACGGCGCTTGCGGCCTTTTATTACACATATTGTGTTGGCCGCAAGTGACAAGTGTGTTCGAACTGGCGCTTCAAAGCCAGTAGGCGGTGCCGGTCATGACGCGCGCAGCGGCACGCATGAGGCCCGGGATGGGTTGTGGCAGTTCGGCCGCACCGCGCGCGCGCGCGGCCTCGCCATGGCTGGATTCCTCGGCCTTCATGAGTTCGACGATGTGGCGGCTGCGTCGGTCCGCGGCCGGCAGCCGATCCAGATGGCCGGCCAGATGGCCTTCGACCTGGCGTTCCGTCTCGGTCATCAGCCCCAGGCTGACTGCGTCGCCGAGCATTGCCGCGGCGGCGCCGAGCCCGAACGAGCCCAGGTACCAGAGGGCGTTCAATCGGCTCGGCCGCGTACCGAGCTCGCGCAGCCGTGACTCACACCATGCCAGGTGATCGGCTTCCTCGTCGGCGGCGCGGCCGAGGAACTCGCGCACGGCCGGTTCTCTCGACAGGGCGGCCTGGCCCCGATAGAGCCCCTGGGCGGCGATTTCGCCGGCATGGTTGACCCGCATGAGCGCCGCCGCATGGCGCCGCTCGCCCGGTGTCAGCGCGGCATCGTCCGCCGGGAGATCCGGCCAGCGGGCGCTGCCTGCCGGCGCAAACAGCGTACGCAAGGTCTGATCGGCGACCGACAGCAGGGAATCGAGCGGGCTCAGCAGCATGCGTAGATTATATGTCAAGGCCGGATTTCGAGCCCTGGCACGGGCCAGGCGTGCTCAAACCGGTGTTTGCGGACCCCCCGGGGCAGCGCTTTTGCAAAGCGCAGGTGCCTTGAGTAAACTCTCGCGCCCTTTTTGCGGATCGGCCGCGGCAGGGGCTCCGAGGTGGAATTGATGAAGACTGAATTCGCCAAACCGGCGAGCGTTCGCGGTGACTGGTATGTCATTGACGCCAGTGGCAAAACCCTGGGCCGACTGGCCTCGGGCATTGCGCTGCGCCTCAAGGGCAAGCACAAGGCTGACTACAGCCCGCACGTCGACATGGGCGACCACATCGTGGTCCTGCACGCCGAGAGGATTGCCGTAACCGGCAACAAGCTCGACGACAAGCAGTACTACCACCACACCGGCTACCTCGGCGGTATCAAGTCGATCGCACTCGGCAAGCTGCTCAAGGAGCACCCGGAGCGGGCGATTCAGTTTGCGGTCAAGGGCATGCTGCCCAAGACCACGCTTGGCCGGAAGATGTTCCGCAAGCTGCACGTATTCGCCGGGGACAAGCATCCACACACTGCGCAGCAACCCAAACCGATCGAGATCTAAGCCATGGCATCCACGAATTACGGCACCGGCCGGCGCAAGAGCGCCACCGCGCGCGTCCATCTGCAGCCCGGTAAGGGCAACATCACCATCAACGAGCGCCCGATCGACGAGTTCTTCGGCCGGGAAACCGGACGCATGATCGTGCGGCAGCCGCTCGAGCTGGTGCAGCTGGCGTCCGCCTTCGACATCAGAGTGCAGGTCGATGGCGGCGGCATCACGGGCCAGGCCGGCGCCATTCGGCACGGCATTGCGCGGGCGCTGATCAGCTACGACGAAGCGCTGCGCAAGCCGCTGCGGCAGGCGGGCTTCGTCACGCGCGATGCGCGCGAGGTCGAACGCAAGAAGGTGGGTCGTCGCAAGGCTCGCCGCGGTACGCAATACTCCAAGCGCTGACGTACACTCGGGGCTACTGCTGGGGGATCGTCTAGTGGTAGGACTGCGGACTCTGACTCCGCCAACCTAGGTTCGAATCCTAGTCCCCCAGCCACTCAGTTCGAGGACATCAGTCCTCGACCGTCAGATCTCGACAATGCCGTGCCCGGTCCCGACGATCAGAAGATCGGCGGGCCGGCGCGCGAACAGTCCCACCGTCACGATCCCGGCGATCCGATCGAGCGCATCCTCGAGCGCGCACGGATCCTCGATGCTGAGTTCGTGGACGTCGAGGATGTGGTTGCCGTTGTCGGTGACCACGCCCTGTCGCCACAGCGGCCGCCCACCCAGGCGCTCGATGCAGCCGGCGACGTAAGTGCGCGCCATGGGAATGACCTCCACCGGCAGCGGAAATCTTCCCAGCGTATCGACCAGCTTGCTGTCATCGACGATGCAGACGAAGCGTCGTGCCGCAGCGGCCACGATCTTCTCGCGCGTCAGCGCCGCACCGCCGCCCTTGATCAGCTGCCGCGCGCGTGTGGCCTCGTCGGCGCCGTCGATGTAGAGCGGCAGCTCTCCAGTCTGGTTCAGATCGAGCACTGCCAACCCGATGGAGCGTAGCCGCGCGCTGCTGGCTTCCGAGCTCGAGACTGCGCCCTGCAGTCGCAGGCGCGGGGCTTCGGCGGCAAGCAGGTCGATCAGCGCGTTGACGGTGGAACCGGTGCCGACGCCGAGGACCGTGCGCTTCGGGATATGGGCCAGCGCGGCCTGCGCGGCGCGCTGCTTGCGTAACTGTGTGCTGTCGGCGCTGGAATTCTCGGCCATCGGCGGGTCCTGAGACGACAGTGCCCGCGTAAGCGGGCACTGTTTGAAGCTTTGAAGTGCGGCGAGCGAGGAGGTTATCCAAGCCCGCCGCTTTCGAAGGCCTTACTTCTTTTTCGAAGCTTTCTTTTTTGCCTTCTTCTTTGCTTTCGCCATGACTAGCTCTCCATGTCAGGTTAGTCCGGGGACCGAGTATATACACGCGTTGCAAAATTACAAGCAAGCGAGTATGCGATCGAGCATCTGTGATCTTGCTCACACAGCGCTCGAGGGAGCGTCATGGCTGCAGCGCGCTGCAGTTCGATGCGGCGAACGCGTCACTCGAGCGAGAGAATGAATCGCCAGTGCGCCTCTTCGACCGGCATCACCGACAGGCGATTGCCTGCGCGCAGCACAAACATCCCTGCCAACTCGGTGTGCGCGTGCGCGCGCAGTTCATCGAGCGTAATGACGCGCTTCAGGCGCCGTAGCAGCTGCACATCGAAGGTGTACCAGCGCGGATTGTCGGCGCTGCTCGCCGGATCGTAGTGATCGTCCTTCCGATCGAGGGCGCTGCGGTCGGGATAGGCTGCGCGAACCACGCGCACGATGCCGGCGATACCGGGGACCTCGCAGCTCGAGTGATAAAAAAACGCCTGATCTCCCCGTTCGATCTGGTCACGGATCAGATTGCGCGCCTGGTAGTTGCGCACGCCTTCCCAGCTCGTAGTTCGGGCCTTGGCGGCGGCCAGGGCGTCGATGCCGAACACCGAGGGTTCGCTCTTGATGAGCCAGTGCTTCAAAAGTGCTCCACGCCGAGTTCGGTTACCACTGCATCCAGCGGCACATCATGCGCTCCGCGCTCGATGTGGTCGACTTGCTGCCCCGAGAACGCGAGTCCCACCAACAGCGGCCGGTGCCAGCTCTGGCGCCGGCGGCGGAAGGCGAAGGCGCGGTCGTAATAGCCGGCGCCCGACCCGAGCCGGGTGCCGTGACGGTCGAACCCGAGCAGCGGCAGGAACACCACCGACAGGTTGCGCGCCGCTAGGGTCTCGGCCAGCGGTGGCTCGGGAATGCCGTGACGGTTGATCAGCGACAGGTCGTCGCGGTCGCGCGCGAAGCGCATGGCCCGCTGCCGGTAGTCGTCGATGCGCGGCAGGTAGACCGGGCAGCGACGGCGGCGCGCCAGCCGCCGCAGCGCCTCGGTGTTCACTTCATAGCCGACCGAGACATACATTCCGATGGGGCGTGCGCCGTGCAGCCAGCGGGCCGCGGCCACATGTCTCGTGATGGCGCGCACTGCCTGCGCGCGTTGCTGGGCACTCAGCGCGCGCCGGCGCGAGCGCAGCAGCTGCCGCAGCGCATCGCGCGCGCTGGTGCTGCCAGTGGAATTCAAGGGGCGCCACCCGCAGGTGCCGGTGCGGACTGTTGCTCTCGACCAGAGCAACAAGTGGGATCACCTGCGACAGGTAAGGCTTTCTGCTGCGAGGCAGACCTGCACAGTGCTGTCAGCAAGGCTATCGATCCCGTGGGTGTTTCAATTAGGGCCGAGAGGTAACCCAGTCCACTTGTCGAACACCGCAGGCGACGCTTGGGACGACTGTACACCAAAGGACGGGGTGTCGTCGTAGGACCCAGCTCACGGTCCGCGGTAGGAGCCGGCCGTCTAGAGTTCGAGCTGCTGTCCGTGCTGCAGGGAAGTTTCGACACGTTCTCGCATGGACTTGAGGCGATGGCCCAGTTCCTGCTCCGTGCCGGTTTCTCGCGCGCGCAGGGTGATGAGTTCGTGCGCAAGGTTCAGTGCCGCCATGACGGCGATGCGATCGAGTCCGACGATCTTGCCGCTGTCCCGGATTTCCCGCATGCGGCCGTTGAGAAACTCGGCGCTGTCGAGCAGTTCACTGCGCTCGTCGGGCGCGCAGGCAACCATGTAGTCCTTTTCCAGGATGCGAACGCTGAGCGGGCGAACTTCCCGCTCGCTCACGTGCTGTGCTCCATCGACTTGAGGCGGCCGATCATGGCCTCGACGCGGGTACGGACCTGCTCGCTACGGTGCAGCAGCGAGGTCTTTTCCGAGGAGAGCATTTCCTGGCGCGCACGCAGCGCGCGGTTCTCCTCCTTGAGCTGATGCATGGTGGCGAGCAGTTCGTCGATGCGCTTCTCGAGGCGCTTGAGTTCCAGGTCGACGGCTGAGGAACGATTGGCGTCTGTCATAGCGAAAACTATAGTGCCCCCCTGACAGGCAGGTCAACGTAAACCTGATACCATTTTGCCGTGATCGGCCATCACGACTATTCGCACATTCAAAGTACGCTGGCGGCCTCGCATGCGCTCACCGGCGCCGCCGAGGCGCATGGCACTCTGGCGGGGGCGCTGTGTGCGCTGGTGCCCTACCGGCTCGAGGACTGGCTGGCCGAAATCCTGCCGGACGGCAGCGGCAGCGGCAACGGCGGCGCCGACCCGGCACTGCAGACCCTGTACGAGGCCACGGTAGCGGCCCTGTCCGACGGGCAGATGGGCTTCGAACCGCTGATCCCCCCGGAAGACCGGCCGATCGAGGAGCGCACCCAGGCACTGACCGCATGGTGCAGCGGCTTCCTCTATGGACTGGGCACCAATGGCGCCGCCGATCCGCAGCGGCTGCCCGGAGATCTCGGCGAAATCGTGCGCGATCTGACCGAGATCACGCGTGCCGACGTCGATGCGGCCGACAGCGCGGAGGCCAACGAATCGGCGCTCGCCGAGCTGGTCGAGTTCGTGCGGGTGGGCGTGCAGCTCGTTTTCGACGAGCTCGAGCCGCTGCGGGAGCGCTGCCATACCGCCCCCGGACAGGTACTGCACTGAGTAGGCCTGCCGGAGGTATTTACCTTAACGGACCGGTGCACCATGCCAGAATCTGCCAAGGTCGAATTCGCGCGGCGCCGACGCGCGCTCATGCGGCTCATGGGCCGTGAAGCCATCGCCATCGTGCCGGCGGCGCCGGTACGTCAGCGCAACAACGACGTCGATTACAACTTCCGCCAGGACAGCGATTTCTACTACCTCACCGGCTTCGGCGAGCCCGAGGCGGTGGCGGTGCTGATCCCGGGGCGGGAGGCGGCCGAGTACATCCTGTTCGTACGCGAGCGCAACAAGGAACGCGAAATCTGGGACGGCAAACGCGCCGGGCCGGATGGGGCGGTGCGGGACTACGGCGCCGACGACGCCTTCCCGATTACCGACATCGACGAGATCCTGCCCGGCATGCTCGAGGGCCGGGAGCGCGTGTACTACACCATGGGTCTCAACCAGGAGTTCGACCAGCGCGTGGTCGGCTGGGTCAACGCGCTGCGCGCGCAGGCCCGCAGTGGCATGCACCCGCCGCAGGAATTCGTGGCGCTCGATCATGCACTGCACGACATGCGGCTGTTCAAGAGCCGGGCGGAGGTCGGCCTGATGCGCCGCGCCGGTCAGATTGCGGCGGCCGCGCACGTGCGCGGCATGCGCTTCTGTCAGCCGGGCAGGATGGAATACGAGGTCATGGCGGAGCTGCTGCACGAGTTCAACCGCCACGGCGCCGATATCTCCTACCATCCAATCGTCGGTGGCGGCGCCAATTCCTGCGTGCTGCATTACCGCGACAATAACGCGCGGCTCGATGATGGCGATCTGCTGCTGGTCGATGCCGGCTGCGAATTCGGCTATTACGCCTCCGATATCACCCGCACCTATCCGGTCAACGGCCGCTTCAGCAGCGAGCAGCGCGCGGTCTACGAAGTGGTGCTGGAGGCGCAGAAGGCTGCCATCGCCAAGGTCAAACCGGGCAATCACTGGAACGAGCCGCACGATGCCGCCGTGCGCGCCATCACCGCCGGTCTGGTGCGCATCGGCCTGCTGCGCGGCTCGGTGCCGGCCCGGATACGCGACGGCGCCTACCGCAAGTTCTTCATGCACCGCACCGGCCACTGGCTCGGCATGGACGTGCACGACGTCGGCGATTACAAGGTCGGCGACGAGTGGCGCGTGTTCGAGCCGGGCATGGTGCTGACGGTGGAACCCGGCATCTACATTGCCGCCGGCACGCGTGGCGTCTCGCGCAAGTTCTGGAACGTGGGTGTGCGCATCGAGGACGACGTGGTCGTCACCCGTGGCGGTTGCGAGGTGCTGACCGAGGATGTGCCCAAGGGAGTGGACGAGATCGAAGCGCTCATGGCCGCGGCATGAGCGCCGCAGCATGAATTCCACCGCCACGCGTTACGATGTTGCAATCGTCGGCGGTGGCATGGTGGGAGCGAGTCTGGCACTGGCGTTGCAGGACACGCAGCTCAAGGTACTGTCGATTGAGGCGCATGCACCCGACGACGCGCAGCAGCCCAGTTTCGACGATCGCACCACGGCGCTGGGCAACGGCGCGCGCCGCATCCTCGACACGCTCGGCGCCTGGCCGGCCATCGCCGCCGAGGCCGGCGCCATCCGCAGCATTCATGTCTCGGACGCCGGCCGCTGTGGTTTTGCGCGGCTGCAAGCGTCCGAGCACGCGCTCGAAGCCTTCGGCTACACCGTCAGCAATCGGCACATCGGCGCGGTGCTCTGGCGGCTGCTGCGGGCGCGCGCGCACGTCGAGCTGGCCTGCCCGGCGCGCGTGCGCGCGCTGCAGCTCGGAGACGACGCGGTGCGGCTGCGCGTGGCTGACGCAGCTGGCGTGGAACGCGCGGTCGACGCCGCACTCGTGGTAGCGGCCGACGGTGCCCATTCGGTGGTGCGCCAGGCGGCCGGCATCGCCGAAAGTAGCAGTGATTATGGCCAGGTGGCCGTGGTGGCCAATATTCGCACCGATCGAGCGAGCGCAGGGATCGCCTACGAACGATTTGCGCAGGCGGGACCGATGGCGCTGTTGCCGCTGCCGAGCGGGCGCTTCACCGTGGTCTGGGCGCTCGAGCCGGCGCGCGCCGCCGAGCTGCAGGGCTGTGACGCCGCTGAATTCTGCGAGCAGCTGCAGCGTGCCTTCGGCTGGCGTGTGGGGCGGATTCTCGAAGTCGGCCGGCGTGCGGGCTATCGGCTGGAACTGCTGCGCGCGCTCGAACAGTCGGCGCCGCGCGTGGCGCTGATCGGCAACGCCGCCCAAGCGCTGCATCCGGTTGCGGCTCAGGGCTTCAACCTGGGGCTGCGGGACGCGGCGGTGCTGGCGGAGTTGATTGCCACCGCTGCCGATCCCGGGGCGCCCGAGGTGCTGTCGCTATTTGCCGCACGTCGCGCCGCCGACCGGCGCGGCATGATCGCCTTCACCGACAACCTGGTGCGGCTGTTCGGCGATTCGCGTCCAACGCGTGTCGCCCTCCGCAACCTCGGCCTGCTGCTGTTCGACGTCAGTGCGCCCGCCAAGCGCGCGCTGGCGCAGCTCAGCTTCGGATTCGGCGGCGCGCTGCCGCGCCTGTCGCGTGGCCTGCGCCTGACTGCGCGGCCGCCGTGAGCACTGATTACGACGTGGTGGTGGTGGGCGCCGGCCTGGCGGGTGCCTGCGCGGCCTCGCTGCTGGCGCGGTACGCGCGGCTGGATCCGGCGCGCGT
>JBAUYT010000113.1:0-66898 GCA_049584935.1 Steroidobacteraceae bacterium | reverse complement strand
GGTGGCGAGGCAGCGCGCGGGCGCCGCGAGGGCGGCGCACGTCGTCGTGCGGCTCAGGCCGCGCAGGCATCCCCGGGCGGGGCGAGCGGCCAGAGCTGATCCCATGGTACTGACCGACGATCCGCTGGTCGTGTTCATGCCCTCGGGCAAGCGCGGCCATTTCCCCGTGGGCACGCCGCTGCTGACCGCGGCGCGCGCGCTCGGCGTGGACATCGATTCGGTCTGCGGCGGTCGCGGTCTCTGCGGCCGCTGTCAGGTGCTGGTCGCCGAAGGCGAGTTTGCCAAGCACGGCGTGTCGTCGAGGAGTTCGCACCTGTCGGCGTTCAGTGAGACCGAGGCGCGCTACTCCGCGCGCGTTCCCATGGCCGAGGGCCGACGGCTGTCGTGCGCAGCGCGCGTCGAGGCCGACGTCGTCATCGACGTGCCGGCCAGCAGCCAGGTGCATCGCCAGGTGGTGCGCAAGGATGCAGCCGTGCGCGCGATCGAGCTGCACCCGGTGGTGCGGCTGCACTACGTGCAGGTGCAGCCTCCGGACATGCACGATCCGTCCGGCGACCTGCGCCGACTCTACGATGCGCTCGAGCTGGAATGGCGGCTCACGGGCCTGAGCTGCGATCTGTCGGTGCTGCAGACGCTGCAGGGCGCGCTGCGCGCCGGCGCCTGGCAGGTCACGGTGGCGGTACACGGTGGCCGGCAGATCATCGGTGTCTGGCCGGGACTGCACGAGCAGATCTACGGCCTCGCGGTCGACGTCGGCTCGACCACGATAGCGGCACATCTGTGCGATCTGCTGAGCGGTGAAGTCGTGGCATCGGCGGGAGTCATGAACCCGCAGATCCGCTTTGGCGAGGACCTCATGAGCCGGGTGTCGTACTCGATGATGAACCCGGGCGGCGCGGCGCAAATGACCGTGGCGGTGCGCGAGGCGCTGAGCGCGCTGGCGGCTGATGTGGCCCGCATGGCCGATACCAGCGTCGAGAACATTCTCGAGGCCACCGTGGTCGGCAATCCGATCATGCATCACCTGCTGCTAGGCATCGATCCGGTCGAGCTCGGCGGCGCACCGTTCGCGCTGGCGAGCGATCACTCGCTGACGCTGCGCGCCAACGCCATTGATCTCAAACTCAACCGCAACGCACGCGTCTACGTGCTGCCCTGCATTGCCGGCCACGTGGGTGCCGACGCCGCCGGCATGGTGCTGGCAGAGCGACCCGACCTGTCCGACAAGATGACCCTGCTGGTCGACGTCGGCACCAATGCCGAGATCGTGCTCGGCAACCGCTCCCGGCTGGTGGCCTGCTCGAGCCCCACCGGGCCGGCGTTCGAGGGTGCACAGATCAGCTGTGGCCAGCGGGCCGCGCCCGGCGCGATCGAGCGCGTGCGCATCGACCGGGATACGCTCGAGCCACGTTTCAAGGTGATTGGCTGCGAGCTCTGGTCCGACGAGCGCGGCTTCGACGGCGCGACCGCGGCTAGCGGTGTCACCGGCATCTGCGGTTCCGGCATCATCGAGGTGATCGCCGAGATGTACCTGGCCGGCATCATAAACCAGGACGGTGTCGTCGATGGGGCACTGGCGGCGCGCTCTACGCGCGTGGTTGCCAACGGGCGCACTTTTGCCTATGTGCTGCGTGCGGGTACGCCGGAGCTGCGCATCACACAAAACGACGTGCGTGCGATCCAGCTGGCCAAGGCTGCGCTCTATGCGGGTGTGGCGCTGCTGATGGAACGCATCGGCATCGAGCAGGTGGACTGCATCCGGCTCGCCGGTGCCTTCGGCAGCCACATCGACGTCAAGTACGCCATGATCCTTGGCATCATTCCCGACTGCGAACTGCGCGAGGTGCGCTCGTCGGGCAATGCGGCCGGCACCGGCGCGCGCATCGCGTTGCTCGATGCGACCAGCCGCGACACCATCGAGAAGCTGGTGCGCAACATCGAGAAGATGGAAACCGCCATCGAGCCGCGTTTCCAGCAGCACTTCGTCGAAGCCATGGCGATTCCGCACAAGACCGCCGCCTACCTGAACCTGCGGCGCGCGGTGGAGTTGCCGGCACCCAAGGAGGCCGCGAGTCAGGCGCAGACACGCGGCCGGCGGCCACGGCGCACGGAAGCTGCGGGCAGCTCCTAGACTCCGAGGGTGGAGCGCAGGTCTTTGATGAGTTCGCGCTGCTCGGCGTCGGTCAGGCGCGTGTCGGGCATCTCGGCGGACCAGATCGGACTACCCCAGCGAGGATCAGAGCGATAACGCGGCACGATATGCCAGTGCAGGTGCGGTACCAGGTTACCCAATGCTGCGACGTTGATGTGATCCGGCCTGACCGTCTGTCTGATGGCGACGCTCGCCCGGTGCAGGTCGCCGCAGAATGCCGCCCACTCCTGTGGCGACAGTTGATCCGGGCGGGTGGCGTGCTTCAGATCCAGGATCAGCAGGCAATGCCCGCGGTAGGTCTGATTTTTCGAGAGGTATAACGTGCTGGCAGACAGGGTGGCGACCATGTGCCACTCATCGTTGGATTGCGCCCGCGGCGCATCGAACGGGCAGTCCACACCGCGAGCGAGGCGATCCCATTTGCCGCTATCCACGTCCGTCGCCTCCGCGGTCAGACCATGGAATCCGGAGCCGACGCCTTCTTTTTGGCGATGTATTCCTGCAGTGCCTCATCTACGCCTGCATCCATCGGCGGCTCGACGTACTCGGCCAGCGTCTTCTTCCACAGCGTGTTGGCGCGCTTGGCCATGTCGCTGGCGCCTTCCGCCTCCCACTGCTCGTAGCTGTTGTTGTCGGCCAGTGGTGAGCGATAGAACGCGCTCTCGAAGTTGGCCTGCGTGTGCGCACAGCCGAGAAAATGCTTGCCGGGGCCCACCTCGCGGATCGCGTCCAGTGCCTGCCCGTTGGGCGACAGATCCACGCCGGCGAGCAGGGTGTGCATCATGCCGGCCTGGTCCGCGTCCATGACAAACTTCTCGTAGCCCATGGACAGGCCGCCCTCGAGCCAGCCGGCGACGTGCAGCATGAAGTTGACGCCGGCGAGGCAACTCGGCAGCAGTGTGTTGGCCGATTCGAACGCCGCCTGCGCATCCGGAATCTTCGAGGCGCACAGGCTGCCGCCCGAGCGGAACGGTACGCCGAGCCGCCGCGCCAGCGCCGCCATCGAATACAGCACCAGCGCCGGCTCGGGCGTGCCGAAGGTGGGGGCACCCGACTGCATGGAAACCGAGGAGGCAAAACTACCCAGCACCATCGGTGCGCCGGGATTGAGCAGCTGCACGAAGGCCAGCCCTGCCAGCGCTTCCGCCAATGTCTGCGCCACCGTGCCGGCGACCGTCACCGGCGACATGGCGCCGGCCAGGATGAACGGCGTAACGATGACGGCCTGGTTGGCACGTGCGTATACCTTGAGTGCGCCAAGCATGGTGGCGTCATAGGTCATGGGCGAATTGACATTGATGAGACTGATGATGGTGGTCTTCGGACGCCCGGTGAGCGGGTCGTCGAGCTCGGAGCCGAATACGATGTTGGCCAATGCCACCGTGTCGGCAGCGCGGTCCGGATGCGTCACCGACCCCATGAACGGCTTGTCGCTGTACTTGAGATGGCTATAGACCATGTCGAGGTGGCGCTTGTTGACCGGCAGATCCACCGGCTCGCAGATGGTGCCGCCCGAGTGATGCAGCGAATGCGACATGTAGGCGAGCTTGACGAAATTGCGGAAGTCCTCGATGCGCGCATAGCGGCGCCCTTCGTCGAGATTGCGCACGAACGGCGAGCCATAGGCCGGTGCGAACACCGTGTTCTTGCCGCCGATGATCACGCTGCGAGCCGGGTTGCGCGCGTGCTGGGTGAATTCGCGCGGCGCGCTGCGCTGGATGATGGAGCGGCACATGCCGCGCGCGCAGCGCACGCGCTCGCCCTGGACGTCGGCGCCCGCCTGTTTCCAGATCTCGAGCGCTTCCGGATCTTCGCGGAAGTCGATGCCGATTTCCTCGAGGATGGTGTCGGCGTTGGTCTCGAGCAGGACCAGCGCCTCCTCGTCGAGCACTTCGTAGTAGGGGATGCGGCGCGTGATATAGGGCACCGACGCGGCGGCGCGCGCGGTGCGGGCAGCGCGCTTGGCATCCCGGCCGCTGGGCCGGCGTGCGTGCCTGACGTCCGGTTGTGGATCGCTCATGTATTCCCCCTCAGGCGGGCGGCCAACATTCCGCCGTAGCATTGAATTCCGACGACAAGTATCGCCGAAGCGCGCAGTGATGGCACTGCCATCGGATCGATGCGCGAGACGTTCTTGCGCGCCGCGCGCACCAGTTTGAACAATGCCGTCGCTGCCACTGTGCGAAAGCGCCACGCGATCTCAAACGCCACCGAGATGCCGGCACCACGGCTGGCTGTAGCTGGACATGCAGTTCCTATTCCATCACCGCAGAGTACTTTACACGGCAAAGTAATACTGCTAGGGTTCCGCCGATGCACCGCCCTGCGGCCCACGGGTCGTCTACAAAACTGATACCAATCGAGTCTCGGGCCCACGCCACCTTGCGATACATCCGCTCCACCATGGAGGCGGCTGCATCGCTCGCCGTTCCGGGCTCCGCCGGCATGGCGCTCGGTGCGGTGGGGCTGGCCGCCTTTGCAGTTGCCTCCATGCCGAGCTGGTCGGATGACTGGTTGGAAATCTGGCTGGCGGCCGCGGTGGTCGCGGCGCTGGTGAGCGGCCTGCTGCTGGCGCGTCAATGGCGAGTGCACGGCAGCAGCCTGCTGCGCGCGCCGGTCAGGAAATTTGCCACCTGTCTGTTGCCGACGTTGTTTGCCGGAGCGGTACTGACTGGGGTGGAACTGTCGAACGGCCAGCTCAAGGTTCTGCCCGGTACCTGGCTGCTGCTGTACGGTTGCGCGCTGATTGCCGCCAGTGCCGCTGCGACGCGCCTGCTGGCCGCACTCGGCGCCCTGTTCGTGCTGCTCGGCTTGGCAGCGCTGCTGGCACCGCCGGCGTCGCACAACGCGCTGCTCGGCGCCGGCTTTGGCGCCCTGCATCTGATCTTCGGGGCTTATCTCAAGGAGCGCGGCCGCAATGCCAGCCAGGGCCGCTGAACGTGATGCTGCCGCCGGCGCCACGCGCAGGCGCGCGCGCCTGACGGCGGTGCCGCAGTCGACGACGGCGATGCCGGAAGAGCCGCACTCGGATCGTCTGATCTACGAGCGTGTGAGACTCGGGATCATGAGCGCGCTGGCGGTACGGGAGGAGCTGACCTTCAATGAGCTGAAGGCGCTGTTCGACGTCAGCGACGGCAATCTCGGTGCGCATGCGCGCAAGCTCGAGGAAGCCCGCTATCTGACCTGTACCAAATTCTTCGAAGGTCGGCGTCCAAAGTCCGTCTATCGGCTGACGGATCTGGGCCGCAATGCGCTCAACCGCTATCTCGATCATGTCGAAGCAGTGATCAAGGCGACACGGCGGCGCTGATTTTTTTTTGGCCAACCAACTCTGCAGCACAAAGTACTCTGACATGCATGTAGCAATCATCATGGACGGCAACGGGCGCTGGGCCCTGCGCCGCCAGCTCGCGCGCACCGCGGGTCATCGTGCCGGCGCCAGGGCCGTGGATCGGGTGGTCGAGGCGGCGGTCAGCCGCGGCATCGGCACGCTGACCTTGTATGCCTTCTCCGCCGACAACTGGAACCGGCCGGTCACAGAAGTTGCAGCCTTGATGCGGCTGTTCCGTCGCTATCTGTTCACGCAGACACGGCGTTGCCTCGAACAGTCGGTGCGCATCCACATCATCGGCAGCCGCCAGCGGCTCGACCTGGCGCTGTTGCGCGCCATCGAATCGAGCGAGCGAGCCACACAACACTGCGGCGGCCTGCAGCTGCGTATTGCGGTCGACTACTCGTCGCAGCGAAGTCTCATGGCAGTGGCGGAACAGCTTGGCGGGCAGACCCACTGCAGTGATTCATCGACGCGGCGCGAAAGTTTCACTCGGGCTCTCGCCCGGGTGGACAACGCCGCGGTGGCTGCTACCGAGGTGGATCTGCTGATCCGCACCGGCGGCGAGCGGCGTCTGAGCGACTTCCTGCTCTGGGAAAGTGCTTACGCGGAACTGCATTTCGTCGATTGTCTCTGGCCGGACTTCGATGAGCAGGCTTTCGACTCCGCGCTGCACCAGTTCGCGCGGCGGGAGCGCCGCTTCGGACGCATCAGCGCCGTTACGGCCGCCGCGCCAGCCGCAGGAGGCCGTCGTGTCTGACGCCGGCGCTGTGCACTCTGAGCTGCCCTCGTCAGCGTTGCGACGCCGCCCAGTTGGGCGCGGTGTAGACCGGCACACCGGCGGCCGGCAGCGGCGCCACGCCGCGGATGGCATCCGCGAGCTTTTCGCCGATCATGATGGTGGGTGCGTTGAGATTGCCGTTGGTGATGGCGGGCATGATCGAGGAATCGACCACGCGCAGGCCGTCGGTGCCGATGACGCGACCCTCGGGATCGACCACCGCTCTCGGGTCGGTGGCAGCGCCCATCTTGCAGCTGCAGGAGGGGTGATAGGCGGTCTCGATCTTGTCGGCGATGAAGGCATCGATCTGCGCATCACTCTGCACGGCCGCGCCGGGATTCATCTCCTCGCTACGGAAGCGCGCGAAGGCGGGCTGCGCGAAGATTTCCCGCGTCAGGCGCACGCAGGCGCGTACCTCGGTCCAATCATCCGGGTGACTCATATAGTTGAAGCGGATGCGCGGCGGCTCGCGCGCATCGGCCGACGTCAGCCGCACCCAGCCGCGGCTCTTCGAGCGCATCGGCCCCACGTGCGCCTGGAAGCCGTGCTGGGTAGCCTGGTTGGAGCCATCGTAGCTGACGGCCATCGGCAGAAAGTGGTACTGGATATCCGGGTAGGGAATACCGGCGCGACTGCGGATGAAGCCGCAGCTCTCGAAGTGATTGCTGGCGCCGAGTCCGTCGTGCCGCAGCAGCCAGCGCGCCCCGATCATGCCCTTGGACCAGGGATTCATGACCGAGTACAGCGTAACCGGCTCCCGGCAGGCCACCTGAAAGTAGAACTCGAGATGATCCTGCAGGTTTTCGCCCACGCCCGGCAGCTGGTGAATGACGGGAATGCCGAGTGCCTGCAGTTCCTCCGCCGGGCCGACACCGGACACTTTCAACAGCTGCGGTGAATTGATAGAGCCGGCGCAAAGGATAACTTCGCGTCGCGCGATTGCGAGCGTCTCCTGCTCGCCACGACGGTAACGTACGCCGCGGGCGTGACGGCCTTCGAACTCGATCCGGGTTGCGAGCGCGTGCGTGCGCACCGCGAGATTCGGGCGACTCATCGCTGGCCGCAGATAGGCATTGGCGGTACTGCAGCGGCGGCCGTTCTGCACCGTCATGTCCATGCGCCCGAACCCCTCCTGCTGCATGCCGTTGATGTCGCTGGTAGCGGGATAGCCCGCTTCGCTCGCGGCAGTGAGCCAGGCTTGGTGCAGGGGATTGCGCAACGTGCCGTAGCAGGTGCCCAGCGGTCCGGACGAGCCGCGATAGCAATTGCCGCCCTCGTCGCGATGCTCGGCGCGGCGAAAGTAGGGCAGTACATGCTGATAGTCCCAGCCGGTGGCACCGCCTTCCGCCCAGCCGTCAAAGTCCCGCGCATTGCCGCGCACGTACACCATGCCGTTGATCGAGGACGAGCCGCCGAGCACCTTGCCGCGAGGAGTGTAGATGCGCCGGCCACCGAGTCCCGGCTCGGGCTCCGAATGGTATCGCCACGCGTACTTCTCCTTATTCATCGGGATGGACAGCGCGGTTGGCATCTGTATGAAGATCGAGCGGTCCGAACCGCCATATTCCAGCAGCAGCACCGAGTGCCGGCCGTCCTCGGTCAGGCGATTTGCCAGCACGCAGCCCGCGGAGCCGGCACCGACGATGACGTAGTCGAATTCTTCCTGTTGCATGAACGAGAGCCTGTCAGTACGGCGCCGCCACGTCGCCCATGGCGACGTAGACGCTCTTGATTTGGGTGTAATGCTCGATGGCGGCGCGGCCGTTCTCGCGCCCGAGACCCGAGAGCTTGACGCCGCCGAACGGCAGTTCGATGGGTGTGATGTTGTACTGGTTGATCCAGCAGGTGCCGGCCTCGAGCGCTGCGATGACGCGGTGGGCACGCGTCAGCTCGCGCGTGAACACGCCGGCGGCGAGACCATAGGGCGTGGCATTGGCGCGCTCGATGACTTCCTGTTCGTCATCGAAGGCCAGCACCGTCATGACCGGCCCGAAGATCTCCTCGCGCACGATGGCCATGTCGTCGTGACAGTCGGTGAATACCGTGGGTGCGACGAAGTTGCCGTTCGCCAGATCGCCATCGACCACGCGATTGCCGCCCACAGCCACGCGTGCGCCCTCGGCCCGGCCGCGTGCGATGTAGCCCATGACCTTGTCGAGATGCTCGGCGCTGATCAGCGCGCCGACGTGCGTGTCGGCGTCCATCGGATCCCCGATGCGCATGGCCTGTACCCGCTGCTGCAGGCGTTCGAGGAAGCGCGGCAGCAGCGCACGCTGCACGAACACGCGCGTGCCGTTGGAGCAGACTTCCCCCGCCGAATAGAAGTTGCCGAGCAGCGCCCCGGAAACGGCGTTCTCGAGCTGGGCATCATCGAACACGATCAGCGGCGACTTGCCCCCCAGTTCGAGCGTAAGCGTCTTGAGCGTCGCTGCCGCGTCCGCCATGACGGCCTTGCCGGTAGCCACTTCACCCGTCAGCGAAACCTTGCGAATCTGTGGATGCCGCGTCAGCAGCCGGCCGCTATCCGCATAACCCTGCACCACCTGAAACAACCCTGCGGGCAGGCCCGCTTCGGCAAGCAGCAATTGAAGTTCCACGGCCGTGAGCGGGGTCAGCTCCGCCGGCTTGAAGATCATGGCGTTGCCGCAGGCCAGCGCCGGCGCGGATTTCCAGCAGGCAATCTGCAGCGGGTAGTTCCAGGCGCCGATGCCCGCCACCACGCCCAGCGGTTCACGGCGGGTGTAACCGAATGCGTCGCGGCCGAGATCGAGGTACTCGCCGGCGATGCCGGCGGCGATGCCGGCGTAATACTCGAAGCAGTCGGCGCCGGAGGCGACGTCGACCACGCGGGTTTCCTGGATCGGCTTGCCGGTGTCCTGGGTCTCGAGCACTGCCAGCCGCTCGTTGTGGGTGCGCAGCAGATCCGCGGCGCGCCGCAGAATCCGTCCGCGCTCGGCGCCGGTACGCTGCCCCCAGGCGCGCTGCGCCTCGAGCGCTCGCGCCACCGCAGCGTCCACCTCGGCCGGTCCGGACACCCGCAGGCGCGCCAGCTCCCTGCCCGTGGCAGGATTGATCGAGACGACGACGTCGCCGCTGTCTTGCCGCCGCGCGGGCTTGGCAGCCGGCGCCAGCACCGGCGCGTTCTGCGGCTTGAGACGGAATTCGACGAAGGTGGTGAGCAGCGCGCGGGCACCCTCGCTATCGGCCTCGGTCCAGTTCGAGAGAGCGGCGCGCAGCCAGACGCCGTCGATCATGGCCGCGATCATGGTGGCCAGGCTGTCGGCTTCGTCGGCCTCGAGCAGCGCCTGCAGCGGGTGACGCAGGTTCGAGAGCATGCGGCGCTGGTATACGCGCTGCACCCGTCGCAACCGTTCGACGTGCGGCACCTGGCCCCAGAAGGCGAGCCAGGCGGTGCCGGTGCGGCGGTCGAACTCCTCCGCGGCCAGGTTGGCATCGATGATGGCCTGGACCCGTCCGCGCGGTGTCCGCGCCTGGCGCAGGCGCGCCCGGGTGCGAACGCCGAGGCGCGCGACCAGCGAGCGGAAAGTGGCCTCTAGCAGGCCGTCCTTGTCCTGGAAGTAATGGGCAACCAGTCCCGCCGATACCCCGGCGCGCCGGCCGATGCGGGTGAGCGTGCTTTCGACGTAGCCCACCTCGGCCAGGCTGTCTATAGTCATCTCGATGAGCTGCGCGCGCCGCGCGCCACCGGCATCGGCCAGCGGGACGGTTGTCCCTGAGGCTCTGGGCATCGGGATCTCCCGGTTGAATAGTCGTTCAATACCTAAGTACTATAATCCAATGAGTGGCTTTGCGCGTAAAAATCAGGCAAATGAGCGCGGCCGGGCGGGGCCTCCCGGACACTGGTTGTGGGCTGCGTTACCTATGATTAAATGGCTGTTCAATCGTTTGGGAGCGATCTCTCTGCTGCTGTTGGCCGGGGTGGGGGCCGCCGCCGGCGCCGCGCCCGGCGCGGCTGAGCCGGCGAGCTGCCGGACCGTCCGCCTGCCGGATATCGGCTGGACCGATGTGACCGCCACCACCGCGCTGACCGCAGTGCTGCTCGAGCAGCGCGGCTACAGGCCTGCGATTACGGTGCTGTCGGTGCCGGTTACCTACGCATCGATGCGTAACGGCGACATCGATGTCTTCATGGGCAACTGGATGCCGACGCAGGAGGAGGATCGCAAGCCCTACATCGATGACGGTTCGGTGGCAGTGCTGGCCCCCAACCTGACCGGTGCCAAGTACACGCTGGCGGTGCCGGCCTACGCCTACGACGCCGGGCTGCGCGACTTCAACGACATCCACAAGTTTGCCGACGCCCTCGACCACACCATTTATGGCATCGAGCCCGGAAACGACGGCAATCGCCTGATCCTCAGCATGATTCACGGCAACACCTTCGGCCTGGGCGACTTCAAGCTGCTGGAGTCGAGCGAGCAGGGCATGCTGGCGCAGGTCGAGCGTGCCGTACGTGTGCATCGACCCATAGTGTTCCTGGGGTGGGCGCCACATCCGATGAACCTGCGCTTCGATATGCGCTACCTCAACGGCGGCGATGCCGTGTTCGGGCCGAACTTCGGCGGCGCCACCATCTATACCAACATCCGCGCCGGCTACGAGCGTCAGTGCCCGAATGTCGTCCACCTGCTGCGCAATCTGACTTTTACGGTCGATCTCGAGAGCCAGCTCATGAGCGCCATTCTCGACCAGCACCGCGACCCGCAGGATGCGGCCCGCGACTGGCTGGCGGCGCATCCCGATGTGGATACGCGCTGGCTTTCGGGCGTGGCGCAGTTTGGCGGGGGCGCGGCCGGTACCGCCCAGGCGAAAGCCACCGGCAACTGGCTCGACCGACTGCAGCTGGGCATCGTGGGCCACAAGATTCCGGTCGGCGACTCGATGAACGTGTTCATCGGCTTCGTCAAGGCGCACGGCAGCGCGTTCTTCAACGGCATCTCCACCGTGGTCCGCGGCGGCGTGGACGGACTGACGCGGCTGCTGCAGTTCGTGCCCGGTCCATTGCTGATACTGCTCATGGTGGCCGCCGTCTGGCTCTGGCGCCGGTCGGTCTGGCTTGCGGCCTTTGTGGCGCTGGCGCTGCTGTTCATCATGAACCAGGGCTACTGGCCCGCCACGCTCGAAACGCTGTCACTGGTCGCATTCGCGGCCGCCGCCTCGACCCTGATCGGCGTGCCGTTGGGTATCGCCGCGGCGCACCGTCCCTGGCTGTTTGCCGCCATGCGCCCGGTACTGGATCTGATGCAGACGCTGCCGACCTTCGTCTATTTGATTCCAACGCTGGTGCTGTTCGGACTCGGCGTGGTGCCGGGTCTGATCTCGACCGTGATCTTTGCGCTGCCGGCACCGATCCGGCTGACGCACCTGGGAGTCTCGACGGTACCCACGGCATTACTCGAGGCCGGGCAGTCGTTCGGCGCCACCCGCTGGCAACAACTCTGGAAGATCGAGCTGCCGGCCGCGTCACCGAGCATCTTCGCTGGCATCACCCAATGCATCATGCTCAGCCTGTCGATGGTGGTCATCGCGGCACTGGTCGGGGCCGGCGGTCTGGGCGTGCCGGTAGTGCGCGCACTCAACACCGTGCAGATCGGCATGGGCTTCGAGGCCGGCATTGCCATCGTGCTGCTGGCCGTGATCCTCGATCGCGTCATGCGGCCGCCGGCCCAGTCGGGCCGCTCATGAGCGCAGCGCTCCAGTTCCGGCATGTCGACATCCTGTTTCCGGCGGCGCGGGGCGGCAGGGGTCGGCGCGAGGCCATGCGGCGCGCGCTCGAACTGCTCGACGGCGGCGCGCCGCGCATGCAGATCGCCGAGCGCACCGGCATCGTCGTCGGAGTTGCCGATGCCTCGCTGAGCGTCGAGCCGGCTGAGATCTCGGTGCTCATGGGGCTGTCCGGCTCGGGTAAGTCGACATTGCTGCGCGCCGCCAACGGCCTCAACACCGTAACGCGCGGCCAGGTGCTGGTCGGCGGCGCCGCCGGCGATGTCGTCGACGTGGCCGCCTGCGATCGCGCACGGCTCCGCCAGGTGCGGCGGCAGCGCATCGCCATGGTATTCCAGCAATTCGGACTGCTGCCATGGCGCACGGTGCGCGAGAACGTGGGTCTTGGTCTCGAGCTGCGCGGCACCTCGCCGGCCGAGCGGCAGCGCATCGTGGATGAGAAGCTGGCGCTGGTGGGCTTGCGGGAATGGGCGGATCGCTATGCCAGCGAACTGTCGGGCGGCATGCAGCAGCGCGTCGGCCTGGCTCGTGCCTTCGCCACCGAGGCCGATATCCTGCTGATGGATGAACCCTTCTCCGCGCTCGATCCGCTGATCCGCACCAAGCTGCAGGACGAGCTGCTGCTGCTGCAGCGGCAAGTGCGCAAGACCATCCTGTTTGTGAGTCACGACCTCGACGAGGCGCTCAAGCTCGGCAACCGCATCTCGATCCTCGAAGGTGGACGCATCGTACAGACCGGGGCACCGCGCGACATCGTGCTGCGACCGGTCAACGACTACGTCGCCGAATTCGTACGCCACATGAATCCGCTCAACGTCCTCACCGGCGGCATGGTCATGCGCCGGTGCGAGGAACTCAGGCACGAGGGCAAGCTCCTGTGGCTCGATGTGGCACGGCGCTATCAACTGACACTCGACTCGCGCGGCGCGTGCAGCGCGGTGCGCATCGATGGCATCGACGCCGTGGTGACCCAGCAAGAGGGCTTCGATGCCGCCGCCGCCGGCCCCAATGGCGTCGTCGTCATCGCATCGGAGTCGACACCACTGCACCGGCTGATCCAGCTGCGACAGGCCAGCGGCCACCCGGTGCTGCTGGCGGAAGACGGCATCATCAGCGGCGTCTGCTGTGAGAACGAAATCGTGCGGGCCCTGGCTGGGAAGCCTGCGCGGCCGTCGTAGCCAGGTGAAGGGGGTCGATCTGTCGCTCAGCGGCGCTGGTGCGTTGAAGGAATTCGAGTGCTCGCCCGGAAAATTCCGCTGTTTCTGTGTGCAGTGCGGCAGCCCCATCGAAGCCTACCTAACGGCGACCCCGAGCGCGCTGCGTATCCGTCTTTGATCGCTAGATATCGAGTTCTCAAAATCCGTACGCGCGCACACATGGGTCAGCGAACGGGCACCCTGGGCGCCGATCACGGACGCGGTGCCGCAGTTCGAGCGCTGGGCACCGAAAGACGTGCTGCACCAGCGCGGGCTGCACCAGCGCGGGTCGAAGCAGGTTCTGCATTACGCATTAATCGTCCGCGGGGCTGGAAACCGCGCTGGCACCCCGCCGCATGACATGTGTATAGACCTGCGTGCTCGAGACGTCCTTGTGTCCCAACAGCTCCTGCACCGTGCGAATGTCATAGCCCCGCTCCAGCAAGTGCGTTGCAAAGCAGTGACGCAATGTGTGGCAGGAAGCCGCCTTATCTATGCCCGCACGCCTTACCGCGATCTTCATCTGACGCTGCACCGAGTCCTCGTAGATGTGGTGACGTCGGCGGACACCACTACGCGGATCAATTGACGGCGTCGCCGCCGGAAACACATACTGCCAGCGGAGCTCGAGCGCGGCGTTCGGGTACTTCCGTGCAATGCCGTCGGGCAGCTCGACACCCGCATAACCGTCCCGTAGCGCCAGATCATGCCGCTCGCGCACCACGGACAGCTGGGTCTGCAACGACCCGATCACTACCCGCGGCAGCACTGTCATCCGGTCTTTACCACCCTTGCCATTGCGCACCAGGATCTGCCGGTAGTCGAAGTCCAGATCCTAAACGCGCAGCTTCAGGCACTCCATCAGTCGCAAGCCGCTACCGTACAGGAGGTTGCCAATGAGCCAATAGATTCCGCTGAGCTGCGACAGCAGCGCACGCGTTTCCTGTACGCTCAGAACGACAGGCAGGCGCTGCGGTTTTTTGGCGCGAACCAAATGGTCGAGCCACGGAAGGTCGCGATCGAGTACCTGCCTGTATAGGAACAGTATGGCCGCCAGCGCCTGATTCTGGGTGGCGGCCGAAACGTTCTGGCAAACCGCCAGGTCGTTAAGGAATGCCTCGACTTCAGCGGCACCCATGCTTTCGGGGTGACGCCTGTTGTGAAACAGCACGATTCGCCGGATCCATAGGACATATTGCTGCTCGGTGCGATAGCTGTAGTGCTTGAGTCTAAGCCGCAGGCGTACTCTATCGAGGAGGCGTGGTTTGGCGTCGAGCGTCATGCGGGGTACGATGCGGCATCCTCGAAACAACTTTCGTGTGCATTGAATGCAATCCACTTCACGACGGGGAGCCCGCATATATGGTGGAATTGCGGCAATTACTCACCGCACAAATGAAGTCTAGATATTGTTAGAGCCCAGGAGAGCGCATGTCTCGCAGTCCTCGCCCGCGCCCATGCCGGATGTCTATGCTTCGTGTACTTTGTTTGCTGGCGGTGTTCCAGCCCGTTCCTGCCATGAGCGAGATCTGTGGGATAGATCGCGTGGTGGCCGATGAGCATGGTGTACGAGTGTATTTTCTGTCTGATGTGAATTTGGAGGGGTCGTCTCCCTCGCTAGGTGGGTTTGAAATCGTAAACGGAGCCATAAGGTGGCCTATCGGAGGATCGTTTGTTGCGCCCATTTATCGCTGGGAGACCGATCTTGCTCTCGTTCAGGGTCAAAAAGCAGTTCTCGTAGACCGTAAGGACCTGCGGGATCCTTCGGCGAGGCCGACTGTCGTCTGTAGTATCGAATACGCTGAGGCTGACGGTCAGATAGGTGTCAGAGCGGAGACCTTTTCCCCTGGCCCGCCTCCTGCGCCAGGGACGCCGCAACCGATTGCGTTCATACCTGCGCAAAAGAGCTAGGCTCTAACTCACGTTGGAGCGGACCGTGAGGGATAAAGTGCCGAGCGCGCGAATCTGTAACCCAATAGTGATCACTACCCAACCGCGCGGTGTTTGGGGCTGGGCGGTCGGCCGCTCAACTTGGCGTTAGGCAGCAGTCGGCCTCGCGGTAATTCTGAGGAGATGTCGCGATGCTTGAACTTCGTCCAAATTGCGAATGTTGCGATCGGGACCTTCCACCGCATTCGTCGGATGCGTTGATTTGCTCCTTCGAATGCACGTTCTGCCGTAGCTGTGCCACATCGGTGCTGGGTGCTCGCTGTCCCAATTGCGGCGGTGAACTGGTCGCAAGACCTCGACGACCCGAGGCAAAGCTGGCGGACAATCCCGCCTCGACTAAGAGGGTCCTAAAGGAGAATGGCTGTCATAGGCTGCCTAACTAGCGTTTGAGCGGGACCGTGAGGGATAAAGTGGCAACGGGCTACATTGAAGGCCTGCGAGCAACGGCAGGCTCGCGGCGCAATGGTCTCCTTCTGTTCCGTCCCTCCGGCTGGATGCCCGGCCGCTCAACTTGTCGTTAGGCAGCAGATTTGATTGAGGCTGTGCCGCGGTTTAACGTGATAGCCTCTCCAGATGAAGGTCGCAGAGATACTTCGTGTCCTCCAGCAGGACGGCTGGTACCTTATCGCTACGCGTGGCAGTCATCGACAGTTCAAGCACGCCGCCAAGCCCGGCCGGGTCACCGTGGCGGGTAAGCCCAGCGACGATTTGGCTCCAGGAACACTCCGCAGTATCCTCAAGCAAGCCGGGCTGAACAGGTGAACCACATTATGAAATACGCCGTCGTAATCGAGCCTGCCGGCGTGAATTTTTCGACCTATGCACCGGATCTACCGGGCTGCATTGCTACTGGCGCAACAATAGAAGAAGCGGAGCAGAACATCCGCGAGGCCATTGCATTCCACCTCGACGGAATGCGCGAGGATGGCACCCCGATTCCGCCTCCCTCGAGCCGCGTCAATTACGTTGAGGTCGCTGCCTAACTCACGTTTGAGCGGACCGTGATCGAAAAAGTGCCAAGGGTCTGTATCGATGACCGGCGAGCCATGGAGCCGCTGCCATCCCGCGACCCGTTGCCCTACTTTCTCTCGGCTTGGTCGCCCGGCCGCTCAACTTGGCGTTAGGCGCCCATGAGTGTCAGCGCAAAGTCAGTTTCCCTTCGCTTCGGTTGGCCGAAGTTTGTTGCAGTCGTTGCGGTTATCACAACCGCGGCCGCTATTGTGGAGGCGTTCAGCTATGCCTCGTGGAGGCAATGGCGGTTCGCAAACAACGCTGCCGTCCTGATGGTGATCTGGGTCTTGCTGTTCCTTGCGTATCGGTGGCACCTCCTTCGACAGCAGGAACTCAACGGGTCGTTCGTAGTGGCGCAATATCTGATAAATCCTCGCGGTTACTTCGCCGGGCCTCTGAGGCCTCGGATTCAATGGTTTGGGTTGGGTGTGCTCGTCATAGTTGTATGGGACTTTTGCCGCGTGTTTCTTCCTCTGTTACGTCGATGATTGTGCGCTGCACGCCAATTGCTTCGGCGCCTAACTCACGTTGGAGCGGACCGTGAGGGATAAAGTAGATGGCTCGGCGGGTGCGCGAAGTATCTTCGCACCCGCCTCGTTGGGTAGCGCTGCGGCCGGCCGCTCAACTTGGCGTTAGACGCTTCGGCAGGAGCTCCATGACCAACGCCTTCGCTGATCTTCGCTCAAAGTACTTTGTGTTGCCTCGACCCGACACCCCTGATGCTTTGGCTGCGCCTGAGCCGTGGGGTATGGTCATGGACATGGCCCACCCGCAAGGCACTGTAACAACGGTGGCCGTCGCTGACGGCACTGCAAGCGCGCTTCGAAGTACGGGCGGCGGTTTTTTTGGCGGGGGTGACGCCGGCGTTCAACGGGCGCGACAGGACTTTTTGGAGCAAGGCCGCCTTCTACTACCACGAATGTCCTTAGTTGAAGTATTTCCAGAGCCAGCCGTTGGCAACGTGGTGATATAGGCACGCACGGATCATGGTGTATACGCTAGCTCAGCCCCCATGGCAGATCTGCAGTTACCGGGACATCCGCTTCAGAAGCTCTGCGCCGCTGGCATGAGAGTGCTCCATGAATACCTAAGGCTTCAAAAGCAGACGCGGTCGGCACCCCTAACTCACGTTGGACCGGACCGTGAGGGATAAAGTGCAAGGCGCGCGATTCCGTAAGCTAAAAGGAATCACTCTCCGCCGCGCGTTGTGGGGGTGGGCGGTAGGCCGCTCAATTGGCGTTGGGTGGCACTCAGTTACGGCTGTGCGAGGTACTCACTGTGAAAAGCAGCAATAGCTACGCAGTTTTGTCGGGGGTCATCTTCGGGATCGTGGCAGTGCTTCAGGCCCTGCGCGCAATCGCTGGCTGGGCGGTTCAAATCGGGCCTGTGGCAGTGCCCCTGTGGTTTTCATGGATTGCCGTAGTCGTCAGCGGCACTCTTGCCATTTGGGCCTTTCGATCGAGCCAGTGAGAAACGGCGTCCCCCTAACTCACGTCGGAGCGAACCGTGAGGGATAAAGTGCCAAGCACGCGAATCTGTAAGCTAGTAGTAATCGCCGACCTGCCGCGCGATGTTCGGGGCGGGTCTGATTGCACTCACTGAAGGAGAAATGGCATGAACCATCCAGGTTTTGGGCTGATTTGGTTGCTCGCAGTGCTCATCGGAGTTGTGCCCATTTGGCGCATCTGCACCAGAGTCGGCCATTCGCCCTGGCTCAGTCTCTTGATCCTAGTACCACTGATTAACCTCATCTTTATTTATTGGCTAGCATTTTCTAAATGGCCCTCCGAGAAATAGCACCATCGCTTCGGCGGCACCGTCTAACTCACGTCGGAGCGGACCCGTGAGGGATATAGTAGAAGGATCGGCACGCACCGGGAAGCGTGTACGCCTGCCTCGCTGGCAGGGCTCCGTGGGCGGCCGCTCAACTGACGTTAGATCGCAACGCGTCGGAGCATCGCATGGACGATATGCCTCGTTACTGGTTCGGCCCTAAGCAGTATGGTTGGGGTCCCAGGTCCGCGCTGAACTGGCAAGGTTGGACGGCCTACGGGATTTGGTTAGCGGTGTGGATCGCCGGCTTTCCATTCATGCGTTCGCTGCAGCATCCTTTTAAAAGCCTTGCCTATTTCTTCGGGATGATTGTCGTGCTGTATGGAATGTGTAGGTGGAAGGGGGAGCCATGAATCTTGCGTCGCGCGAAGGAACTGGCAGCGATCAAACATGAGTTGGAACGGACAGTGATCGATAAAGTGCCGGGAGTACGACTACACAATCTACCCGTAGTCATTGCTCTGCCGCGCGGTGCTTGGGGTTGCGCCGCCGGCCTCGCACTTGGCGCTAGATCGCAGGAAGCGCCGTCACATGGACCGTGAGCCGCGGTACTGGTTTGCAGCGAAGCGATATGGCTGGGGATGGGGACGTCCTCTCACCTGGGAAGGTTGGGTCGTTTACGTAGTGTGGTTTGCTGTCTTTCTGGGCGCCACGCCGTTCCTGGGTTTCCGGGTTCATCGCCTGGAGCATGTGGCGCTCGTCGTTGGGATGGTTGCAATACTTTTTGGGGTCTGCTGCTGGAAGGGTGAGCCTCCGCGTTGGCGATGGGGTGATTGACCGAGCGTGGGAGACAAAGTGCCGTTCGTTATTGCCTGCGTTTGACTCACTCAATTCGAACGTTAGAGGTCATCCCATGAGTCGCAAGATCTCAACCGACGCGCTGGCAATCGGGATCACCTGGCTCTATGCTCAGATTTACGAGGCAGTGTTGGTTTGGTTCAATGCCCATCTGCTGACGGGGTTTTTGCTACGCAGCGCTGAGCATCTGGGCGGGAGTATCGTGCTCCGCCTGATGTGCATTGGCCCGCTTGTTACCCTTTTGGTTTCGGCTCTTTTTGCAATGGTCATTGCGTATCTACATCCGCAGCGGTGGCTTGTTGTTGCTGCGTCGACGGCGGGCTGGCTTGCTCGGCTGCTCTTGCCGATCCTGACCTATTTGGCAAATGGGCTGGCCTCTACCGGTTGGAGCGACTTGCCCAGCCGCAAATTTAGCATCCAATCATGAGCATCAGCCATGTCGCTCTCTGGACGAATGATATCGATAGAATCAAGCGCTTCTATGGCGCCTATTTTGGGGCGCAGGCCGGCCCCCACTACAGCAATCCGGCAAAGGGCTTCGAGTCCTGTTTTCTTCTGTTCGGCCATGGCGCCCGTCTGGAAATTATGAAGACGATCTCGCTGTCGCTCTCGACCCCTATACCGGGCACCCAATCGTTGGGGCTTACACATCTCGCCATTGAGGTTGGCGCAGATCATCTGGTTGACGAGCTGGTCAAAAGACTTACCGCCGATGGAGTTCCGGTTCTTGAGGGGCCGCGCCGCACAGGTGATGGCTATTACGAGGCAGTTACTATCGATCCCGATGGCAATCGTGTGGAAATATGCGCAAAACGGCCTGATACCTAACATGCGTTTCAAGAGAGCTCATGTTTGACCACGTCAAAATCGGAGTCAGCGACTATGCGGCGAGCAAAGCATTCTTCCTCAAGGTACTCGAGCCGCTCGCCGTAGCTGTTGTCTCGGAGGGGCCGCCGACGTACGGTGTCGAGCTTAG
This sequence comes from Steroidobacteraceae bacterium, assembly GCA_049584935.1. Classification (GTDB taxonomy): domain Bacteria; phylum Pseudomonadota; class Gammaproteobacteria; order Steroidobacterales; family Steroidobacteraceae; genus FEN-1191. Next base: position 47,125 of record JBAUYT010000113.1, on the reverse strand, counting down.
CCAAAAGGGTAAGGCGTCGTTGTGCCTGTACCAAACTGAGGAGAAGCCGGCGCATCTTCACCTGGCGTTCACGGCCGAGAATCGCCGGCAAGTCGACGCCTTCTATCTGGCAGCTCTGGAGGCGGGTGGCAAAGACAATGGAGCGCCTGGGCTGCGCTCGCGCTACCACGCGAACTACTATGCCGCTTTCGTCATTGGTCCGGATGGGCACAACATCGAAGTGGTGTGCCACGAACCTGTGGCTTAATCTCCAATCCTTCGGCCTTCCAGGCGCTGCTCGCTCGGCCCCACATCGGAACACGCCAATGCCAACTCGTATAGCCTCCTGCTCTTGTGGCCAGCTTTCGGCGATCACTTCTGCCGATCCGCTTCGCATCTCCGTGTGTCACTGCCTGGCCTGCCAACGCAGGACTGGTAGTGTCTTTGGTGCCCAGGCACGATTCCCGGCGAACTCGGTGACCATTAGTGGAGCTTCGAAGCAATTCGTTCGCGTCGGCGATGCCGGGAGCCGGACTCGGTTCAACTTTTGCCCAACTTGCGGCGCAACAGTCTATTACACGATCGAAGGTGGCGAAGACAACATAGCTATCCCGGTTGGCGCATTTGCTGAGCCGTCCTTCCCCGGACCCAGCGTTTCTGTTTATGAGGAGAGAATGCATTCCTGGGTGCAGATGCCCAAAGACATTGGCCGCGTCGCATAGCGAAACTGTCAGAGGCAGGGGCGTATCGACAACATGAAGGAGCTTTGGTGAGTTACCAATTCTACAACGCGAACACGATTCCTATTAGACCTGCTTTGGCCGATGACGCGGCAGAGGTGGCGAGACTAAGCAATGAGCTGGGCTACGGCGCATCCGAAAGTACCATGGCGCTGAGGCTATCCCATCTGGTCGGACAGCCGAACTGCTTCGTAGCAGTAGCGCAAGCAGACCAGGGAGTGCTCGCGGGCTGGATCGCCGCCGAGAGGCGCTGGATTCTGCACACGGGTGAAAGGGTGGAGATCTCCGGGCTGGTGGTCGACAGCACTTATCGCCGTTCTGGTATTGGGCGCTCCCTCGTCGCGACGGTGGAACAATGGGCGGCCGAGTGTGGCATTGCGGCAATCCTGGTGCGGTCCCGCGCCGAGCGGCCGGAATCGCACCAGTTTTACCTCAGTGCCGGATACGTTCGAAGCAAGACTCAGCATGTCTACTTGAAATCCGTCCCCGTTGCTACGCCCGCAGCCGCTCGTTCTTCGGATCGAACGGCGATTCCTCGATAACCGTTGCGTGGTAGCGCTCGCCCAGCACGATGATCTCGAGCTGCGTGCCAACTGCCGCGAGCTCCGGCGATACCATGCCGAGCGCCAATGACTTGCCGAGCCGCCAGCCAAAGCCGCCGGAAGTGGTGCGGCCGACGATCCGGCCCCCGGATTGAATCGGCTCCGAGCCGCGCGCATCCGCATCTTTGACGCCGTACACTTCGAGTGTCACGAAGCGGTTCTTGAATCCGCGGCGTTGCCACTCGATGAGTCCGTCCCGACCTAGGAAATTGCCCTTGTCGAGACGGGCGAAGCGATCGAGACCGGACTCGAGGATCGAGTACTCGATCGACATCTCCCGCGGGATCAGTCGATAGGATTTCTCCAGCCGCAGCGAATCCATGGCCTTGATGCCAAACGGCTTGAGGTCGAACTCTTCGCCGGCAGCGAACAGCAGATCGAACAGGTAGTTCTGCATTTCGATCGGGTGGTGCAGTTCCCAGCCGAGTTCGCCGACGAAGTTGACGCGCAGCGCGCGTGCCTGGGCCGCGCCGACGCTGATCGGCTTGCCGGTGAGCCAGGGGAATGCGCCGTTCGACAGATCGGTGTCGGTGAGCTTGCGCAGCAGCTCGCGCGAGCGCGGGCCTGCGAGCACGAACACGCCGTACTGCGTCGTGACCTTCTGCATTCGTACCGAGCCGTCGGTGGGCAGCAGCTTCTGGAAATAGTCCCAGTCGTGGCGCTCGAAGGCGCCGGCGGAAACCAGATAAAACTGCTGCGGGCCCTCGCGTAGCACGGTGGCCTCGGTGCGCACGCCGCCTCGGCTCGTGAGCAGATGGCACAGAGCCAGGCCGCCAATCTTTTTCGGCATGCGGTTGGCGAAGATCCACTCGAGCCACTGCTCGGCGCCGTGCCCCGAGACCTCGAACTTCGCAAAGGCCGTCATGTCGAGCAGGCCGACCGCGTTCGAGACATGCTTGCACTCGTTGCCGACGTGCTCGAAATAGTTGGAGCGGCGGAAACTCCAGCGTTCACGCGGGCGCTCGCCGAGGGCAGCCGGCGCGTGATTGTCATTGAGCAGCACGTCGGGTTTGGCCAGGGCCTTGTCATCCAGCCCGTAGCCCGCCGGGGCGAACCAGCCCGGCCGCTCCCAGCCGTAAACAGTGCCGAACACGGCGCCCCTGGCTTTCATGCGGTCGTAGCATGGCGATTGCTTGAGCGGCCTCGCACCGGCCCGTTCTTCGTCCGGATAGTGGACGGTGAACACCGCGGCATACGCTTCCTCGTTCTTCTTGCGCAGGTAGCCGCGCGCGGCGTAGGGACCGAAGCGGCGCGGGTCCGCACCCATCATGTCGATGCTGGGTTCACCCTCGACGATCCACTCGGCCAGCTGCCAGCCAGCGCCACCGGCTGCGGTGACCCCAAAGCTGTGACCCTCGTTGAGCCAGAAATTCTTCAAGCCCCAGGCGGGGCCCACGATCGGGCCGCCGTCGGGTGTATAGGCGATGGCGCCGTTATAGATCTTCTTGATGCCGACCTCGGCGAAGGCTGGCACACGATTGATGGCGGCATCGATATGCGGTGCCAGCCGGTCGAGATCCTCGGGGAACAGCTCGTATTCCGACTCGGCCGAGGGGCCGTCGACGTAGCAGCAGGGCGCGCCCTTCTCGTAAGGCCCCAGCAGCAGGCCGTTGGCTTCCTCGCGCATGTAATAGGACGCATCCGACTCGCGCAGTACGCCCATCTCGGGCAGCCCCTGGCGTTTGCGTTCCTGGATGGCGGGATGCGGTTCGGTGACGAGGTACTGGTGTTCCACCGGGATGACCGGCACGTCGAGGCCCACCATCTCGCCGGTCTTGCGCGCGAAGTTGCCGGTGGCGGATACCACGTGTTCGCAGATGATGTCGCCCTTGTCCGTTTTGAGGACCCACTCGCCGCCGCGCCGCTGCTCGATGGCGGTCACGTTGGTATTGCGGTAGATTTCGGCGCCGCCGGCGCGCGCGCCCTTGGCGAACGCCTGGGTCAGGTCCGCCGGCTGGATATAGCCATCGTCGGGGTGCTGAATGGCGCCGATGACACCGTCGAGGTTGCAGAGCGGCCAGATCTCCTTGACCTGCGCCGCGGTCAGGAAGCGCACGTCGACCCCGATGGTCGATGCCACCCCGGCGTAGTACTTGTATTCATCCAGGCGGTCTTTGGAAACCGCCAGCCGGATGTTGCTCACCTGCCGGAAGCCGACGTCCTGGCCGGTCTCGGCCTGCAGTGACTTGTAGAGTTTGACCGAGTACTTATGCAGCTGCCCGATCGAGTAGCTGACGTTGAACAGCGGCAGTAATCCGGCCGCATGCCAGGTGGAGCCGGACGTCAGCTCCTTGCGCTCGATCAGCACCACGTCCGACCAGCCCTTCTTGACCAGGTGGTAGAGCGTGCCGCATCCGACCACGCCGCCCCCGATGACGACCACGCGCGCGACCTTCTTCATGCTGTCCTCTGCTTGTTATGTGAGCCGGCTTCCGCCCGCCGGCCCGTCTGCGCGCTCAAGCCACGGAGCGCTCGTTGCTGGGCGTGCGGCCAAACTGGTGCCGGTACGCCGTGGAAAAATGTGCTGCGGTGCTGAAGCCGCAGGCGATGCTGACGTCGGTGATCGGCATGGCCGTCTGGGTCAGCAGTGTGCGCGCTCGCTCGAGACGCCATCGCTTCCACAGTGCGGCCGGTGTCTGCCCGAAATGACGCTTGAACAGCCGCTCGAGCTGCCGCGTCGAAAGCCCGGCTTCCGCGGCAATGGCGCCGATTCGCAGGCGCTCGTCCAGCTTGTTCTGGATCAGGCGCACGGCCGTTTCGAGCCGCTCGTGCGCGGCTCCCGGGGAGATGGCTGGCGCCAGCGGCTGACGTTCGCCGGCGCGCCGTCCGCGCTCGACGATGAATTGCGTCGCGATGCGATCGGCGATGAGGTTGCCGAGCCGCGCACGAATCAGCGTCAGCATCAGGTCGAGCGGCGCTATGCCGCCGGTGCAGGTGATGCGGTCGTGGTCGATAGTGTACAGGTCATCGAGAAACTGGATCTGCGGAAACTCCTCGCGGATCGCCGCCAAGTTTTCCCAGTGGATGGCGCAGCGGTAGCCGGACAGCAGGCCCGCTTCCGCCAAGGCGAAGCTGCCGGTGCAGAGTGCGCCCAGCGGCACTCCCTCGCGCGCCAGCCGGCGCAGCGCGGCCAGCAGCGCGCGCCCGGTGGAACGGCGGATGTCGACTCCGCCGCAGACGAACACGATATCCAGGGCGCGCGCGTTCGCCAGGGGTGCGGTTGGCTGCAGGCTCATGCCGTTGCTGGCGCGTGCGGCGACGCCGTCCAGGGTCAGCAGCTGCCAGCGGTAGGCACTGCGCGCGCTGACGCGATTGGCCATGCGCAATGCCTCGATGGCATTGGCGCACGCAATCAACGAATAATTGGGCAACGTCAGAAAGCCGAACTGACCAAGTGCCCCCAGTTCCATGCGTGTGCCTAGCGATCTATGACCAGATCGCTGCTCGGGCGCGAGCAGCAGGTCAGGATCATGCCCTGATCGATATCCCGCTGGCGGATGCCGCCATTGTGCCGCATCTGCACGGTGCCCGACAGCAGCTTGCTCTTGCAGGTGCCGCACATGCCCTTGGTGCAGGAGCAGGGTAGCCGCACACCCGCGGCATTGGCCGCGGTAAGGATGAAGGTATCGGCCGCGCAGGTGATGCGTCGCCCGGTGCGGCTGAATTCAATGCTGAACTGCTCGACCGCTGGTGCCGTGGTGCTGACCGGCTGCGGCGGCTCGATCCGTTCCGGCATCACCACGCTGATGGCAGTGGCCGCTTGCCGCTCGGGGCGCAGCTCGAGCCCGGCGCTCAGGCGGCCGATGTACCAGCTGCTGAATTTCTCGACCAGGCCTTCGCTGTAGGGCGAGTACGGGCCGCCTTCGTAGGCGGGGCTGCGCGCGCCGGTCTGCGCCAGCTCGACCAGATGGGCATCCTGACGGTTGGTGGCTTCCCACACGGCGGTGAGGTTGTGCACGTCGTAGTCGACGCCTTCGACTGCATCCTTGTGCACCAGCCACTTGGTTCGCAGCAGGGTGGTCTCGGGTGACACTGGAATCGCCGCGAAGGTGACGATGTGATCGCTCATGAAATGATGCCAGGAGTTGGGCTGGGTCCAGAAATGCAGTCCGCCGTAGCGCGCGTCGGCGAAGGTTCCCAGCAGCCGGCGGGATGCCGCCAGCGTATCGAGCGTCTGACTCTGTCCGGACTGGTCCAGCGGCAGGCGCTCGGTGCGATAGCCGGTGACGCGGTCGTCCAGGTGCTCGAGCTCGACCGACGGCAGGCCGCAGGCTTGCCACTCGCCCTGCACACGCTTGACCATCTGCAGATAGCGTTCGGCCTGCTCGCGTTCGGAATCCTTGAGCGAGCCCGGCTCGAAGCCGAAGTGGTGCGCCGATAGCGAGATCGTAAGCTCCGGATGGTTGGCGATGCAGTGATAGCACTCGCGGTTGTTCTCCATGGTGAGCTTCCAGTTGCCGTGCTCGATCAGATCGGTCGAGGCCGCAACCTTACAGTCGCGGATGCCGTGGGCCTGGAGATACGGCCGCATGGCGCCATCCAGCGCGTCGATGTCGGCCGGTGCCTCCGGGCTCAGGCAGATGAACAGTAGTCCCGAGAGCGAACGCACGTGCACCGGCTTGAGGCCGTGACAGGCGCGGTCGAAGCTGCCGCCCATGTGATTGGCGAACCTGAGGCGGCCGTCGAGCCCGTAGGTCCAGGCGTGATAGGGACACACCAAATTCCCGACATGGGCGTGCGTGGTCTGCACCAGGCGTGCGCCGCGATGGCGGCAGACGTTGTGAAATGCATGGATCTCGTCATCATCGTCCCGCACAATGAGCACCGAGACTGTGCCGATCTCGACCGTCATGACATCGCCGGCGTGCGGAATCTCGGCTTCGACGCCGACGTAGATCCAGTGGCGGCCAAAGATCAGCTGCAGGTCGGCCTCGAACACTTCGCGGCTGGTATAGAAAGCCTGTTCCAGGCTGTAGCCGCGGCGCCGGCGTGCGACCAGCTGGGACAGGTACCGCCGGGTGTCGTCAGTGATCATGGTAAGAAGCAGTGTCGCAAAGCGACGCGCAGGTATATTGCCTGAAAACGGCACACGATTTCAATAAACCGACATGTCGGTTTTGTTCAAATGCGGCGCCGCGCCAGTGCTCGTGTCCGATCGTCAGGCGTGGGCATGATGCGCGCCGGTCAGGGGTAGGAGCCTCACCAGCTCCCGGGCGGGCCACAAATGCGTAAGTTTTCGGCTTGGGCGCTGCTGCGCGAGGGATTGCGCGGCCAGCAGGGCTGGGGCGCGCAATGGCGTTCTCCCAGGCTCAAGGACGAATACGAGGCGGTGATCGTCGGCGGCGGTGGTCATGGCCTGGGAGCGGCCTACTACCTGGCACGTGAACACGGCCTGCGGCGCATCGCGGTGCTGGAGAAGGGCTGGATCGGCGGCGGCAACACCGGCCGCAACACCACGATCATCCGATCCAACTATCTGTACGACGAAAGCGCGGCGCTCTACGACCACGCCGTCAAGCTCTGGGAGGATCTATCCCAGGTGCTCAACTACAACGTCATGTTCTCGCAGCGCGGAGTCATGATGTTGGCGCACACCGTGCATGACATCCAGTCGTTCAAGCGTCACGTGCACGCCAACCGCGCCAACGGGGTCGACAACGAATGGCTGACGGCCGAGCAAGCCAAGGCCTTCTGTCCGCCCCTCAACATCGACCCGAAGCTGCGCTACCCAGTGCTGGGCGCGGCGCTGCAACGTCGTGGCGGTACGGCGCGTCACGATGCGGTGGCCTGGGGCTATGCCCGCGCCGCCGACGCGCTCGGCGTCGATATCATTCAAAACTGCGAAGTCACCGGCATTCGCCAGGACGCCACCGGTGCGATCAGCGGCCTTGCGACCACGCGCGGCAACGTCAGTACGCGCAAGGTCGGCGTCTCCGCCGCGGGCCACACCAGTGTGATCATGGACATGGCGGGCGTGCGGCTGCCGCTCGAGAGCTATCCGCTGCAGGCGCTGGTATCCGAACCGGTGAAACCGGTGTTTCCCTGCGTGGTCATGTCGAACACCATCCATGCCTACATCAGCCAGTCCGACAAGGGCGAGCTGGTCATCGGTGCCGGTACCGATGCCTACACGTCTTATACGCAGCGCGGCGGCCTGCACGTCAACACGCACACGCTGGAAGCGATCTGCGAGCTGTTCCCCCAGTTCCGCCGCATGCGCATGCTGCGCAACTGGGGTGGCATCGTCGATGTAACGCCCGACCGTTCGCCGATCATCGCCCGTACGCCGGTGCCGGGCCTGTACGTCAATTGTGGCTGGGGCACGGGCGGCTTCAAGGCCACGCCGGGCGCGGCTCACCTGTTCGCCTGGACGATCGCGCGGGACGAACCGCATCCGATCAACGCGCCGTTCAACATCGAGCGCTTCCGCGACGGTTACCTGATCGACGAGGCCGCGGCTGCCGCGGTGGCGCACTGATGCCGAGGCACGTGCGGTCATGCTGCTGATCAGCTGTCCATACTGTGGCGAGCGTCCCGAGCTCGAGTTCTCCTATGGCGGCCAGGCACACCTGACGCGTCCGGAGAGGCCTGCGGAGCTGTCCGACCAGGACTGGGCCGACTACTTATATATGCGCCGTAACCGCAAGGGCCTGCATGCCGAGCGCTGGCGCCATGTGCACGGCTGCGCCCGTTTCTTCAATGCGCTGCGCGATACGACCACCGATCAGATCCTGGCCACCTACCGCGTCGGCGAACCGCAGCCGAAGGTCGGCGGCGCATGAATGACTGGCGCACCCCGAGCGGCGGCCTGATCGATCGAACACAGCCGCTGCGATTCCGCTTCGACGGCCGCGCGCTCACGGGTTACGCCGGTGACACGCTGGCATCGGCGCTGCTCGCCAACGGCATCCACCTGACCGGGCGTTCCTTCAAGTATCACCGGCCGCGGGGCATCCTCAGTGCCGGCGCCGACGAGCCGAACGCGCTGGTTACCGTACGCCGCGATCGCGCGCGCGAGACACCCAATCTGCGCGCCACCCAGGTCGAGCTCTACGACGGCCTCGACGCCATCAGCCAGAACCGCTGGCCGAGCCTGCGTTTCGATATCGGCGCCGTCAACCGCCTGATCTCGCCGTTCATCGCGGCCGGTTTCTACTACAAGACCTTCATGTGGCCGCGCCGCGCATGGCAGAAGCTGTACGAGCCACGCATCCGCGCGGCCGCTGGCCTCGGCCGGGCGCCGCGCGAAGCCGATCCCGACCGCTACGCCAATCGCTTTGCCCATTGCGACGCGTTGATCGTCGGCGGCGGCGCCGCCGGACTGAATGCGGCGCTGACCGCAGCCGTCAGTGGCGCCCGTGTCATTCTGTGCGATGAGCAGCCGCGCTTCGGCGGCGCGCTGCTGGCGGATACGTCGGCCCACATCGGCGGGCAGTCGGGCGCAGCCTGGGCGGCGCACGCCGCGCAGATTTTGAGCGCTCGGCCCAATGTGACCTTGCTGCCGCGAACCACCGCGTTCGGCTATTTCAATCATAATTTCGTAGCGCTGTGCCAACGCCTGCAGGATCACCTGGCCGAACCGCGGGCGCAGCAGCCGCGCGAGCGGCTCTGGCAGGTGCGCGCGCGCGAGGTGATTTTTGCAGCCGGTGCGCTCGAACGGCCGCTGATCTTTCCGGGTAACGACCGCCCCGGCGTATTGCTCGCCGGCGCCGGTGCCAGCTACCTCAATCAACACGGCGTGCTGGTCGGCCGCCGCGTCGCCGTCGTCACGGCCCACGATGCCGCCTACCGGACCGCGCTCGATCTGCACGCCGCCGGTGCGCAGATCGCGGCTATTGTCGATGTGCGCGCCGCCGCCGGTGGCGAGCTGCCCAAAGCGGCGCGTGCCGCGGGACTGCCGATACACGAAGGCATGACGATTACCGGCACGCGCGGCAACCTGCGGGTCAGCGAGATTTCGATCGCGCAGGCGGTGGACGGCCGGGTGCTCGCAGCCGACCAGCGGGTCTCCTGTGATGCGGTGCTCATGTGCGGCGGGTTCACACCCGCGGTGCACCTGCACTCGCAGACGCGCGGGCGCCTGCTCTGGGACGATACGTTGCAGGCGTACCTGCCCGGCGAGAGTTACGAACGCGTGCGCTCGGCCGGTGCCTGCCATGGTGTCGGCAGTCTGACGGCCAGCCTGGCGGACGGCGCTGCGGCCGCACAGGCGGCACTGCTGGCGCTGGGCATCGCCTCGCCCGCGGTGCCGAAGCGGCAGGTCGAAGAAGTCGATGCGGGCACCGGAGGCTGGCTCGGCGAACTGCCGCAGGCGCGGACTGCCGCGGCCGCAGGCGCGGTCGTCGACTGGCAGAACGACGTCACGGTCAAGGATCTGCGGCTGGCGCTGCGCGAGGGATTTACCTCGATCGAGCACATCAAGCGCTATACCACCACCGGCATGGCCACGGACCAGGGCAAGACCTCCAATCTGCACGCGCTCGCCATCGTCGCCAAGGCACTCGACAAACCGATTCCAGAGGTGGGTCATACCACCTTTCGCATGCCCTATACGCCGGTCAGCTTCGGCACGCTGGCAGGATATGCACGCGGCGAGCTGTTCGATCCGGTGCGCACCACGCCATCGCACCAATGGGCGCTCGAGCAGGCGGCCGTATTCGAGGACGTCGGCCAGTGGAAGCGGGCACGCTATTTCCCGCAGGCCGCTGAGGACATGCATCGTGCGGTGGCGCGCGAGAGCCAGGCGGTGCGGTCCGCGGTCGGCATGCTCGATGCCTCCACCCTGGGCAAGATCGAAGTGGTGGGGCCTGACGCCGCCGAGTTCCTGAACCGCCTGTACGTCAATTCCTGGAGCAAGCTGCAGCCGGGCCGGGCGCGCTACGGTCTGCTGCTGCGCGAGGACGGTTTCATCATCGACGACGGCGTCATCGCCCGCATGGCCGCGGATCGATTTCATGTCACCACCACCACGGGCGGTGCGGCACGCGTGCTGGCGCTCATGGAAGACTACCTGCAGACCGCGTGGCGCGATCTCGACGTCTGGCTGACCTCGATCACCGAACAGTGGGCCGTGGTGGCGGTGCAGGGTCCGCAGGCGCGTGCAGTGCTGCAGCAGTTGATCGATACGGCGCTGATGCAGGACGTCGTGATCGATGCCGGCTCCATGCCGCACATGGCCGTGCTCGAAGGCCGCTTCTGTGGCGCGCCGATGCGCCTGTTCCGGGTGAGTTTTACCGGCGAGCTCGGCTTCGAGGTCAACGTGCCGGGCGATCGCGGCGAGGAGTTGTGGGAAACCATCTTCGATGCCGGCAAGTCGTTCGGCATATGCCCGTATGGCACCGAGAGCATGCACCTGTTGCGCGCCGAGAAGGGCTACATCATCGTCGGCCAGGATACCGACGGCACCGTGACACCCGATGACGCCGGTCTCGGCTGGGCCATCGGCAAGAACAAGCCGGATTTCGTCGGCAAGCGCTCGCTCGAGCGCGCCGCGCTGCTGGCTCCCGAGCGCAAGCAGCTGGTCGGCCTGACGACCGTGGCCGATCCGCAGCAGGTACTGGAAGAAGGTGCGCAGGTGATGTTGCAGGCCGCGCCGGCGCAGGGCTCCCGGCCACTCGGCCATGTCAGCTCGGCTTACCACTCTGCGGCAGTCGGCCGCTCGATCGCGCTTGCGCTCGTGAGCGGGGGCCGTGCACGCATGGGACAGACCTTGTCCGTACCGATGCCATCCGGACCGATCGCGGTGCAGGTGACGTCGCCGGTGTTCTACGATCCCACCGGGGAGCGAATCAATGCCTGATGTCGCCACACTTTCCGAGTACGCGGCCATCGGCGAACTCACCGGTCTGGCGCGCATGAGCCTGCGCGGCGGTCCGCAGGTGCTCGCCGTGGCCGGCGATGCCTTCGGCGTGCGCCTGCCCACCGAAGCCTGCCGCGCCGCCGAGGGCGATGCTCGGGCAGCGCTTTGGTTGGGACCGGACGAACAACTGCTGCTGGTGCAGCAAGCGGACTGGGAAGGTGCGTACGCCAGCTTGAACGCACGCCTGCGCGGCATGCCGCATGCACTGGTCGACATCAGCCAGCGCCAGCTGGCGCTGCAAGTCAACGGCACGCGTGCCGCCGAGGCGCTCGCCAGCGGCTGTCCGCTCGATCTGCACCCGGCCGCTTTTCCGGTAGGGATGTGTACGCGCACTCTGTTCTTCAAGGCGCAGATCGTGCTGTGGCGAACCGCGCCCAATGTCTTTCACATCGAGGTCTGGCGCTCGTTTGCGCGTTACGTAGAGTTGCTGCTGCTCGAGGCGGCGCGCGAATTCGAGTCCTGATGCCCTCATGATCAGCGTCTTCGACCTGTTCAAGATCGGCATCGGTCCGTCCTCGTCGCACACCGTGGGGCCGATGCGCGCATCCGGCGCGTTCGTCGACGCCGTGCGCAGTGCCGGGCTGCTGCCGCGCCTGCAACGCATCGGCGTGGTGCTGCTCGGATCGCTGGCTTGGACCGGCCGCGGCCACGGCAGCGATCGCGCCGTCATTGCAGGTCTCAACGGTGAGCGGCCCGATACGGTCGATCCGGCGGCGCTCGAGCTGCTGCTGCAGCGGGCAATCATCGAGCGCTACGTGGTCATCGACGGCAGCCGCATCGACTTCGACGCCAATGCCGACCTGGTGTTCGATACCGTCACCGTCACGGTGTCGCATCCGAACACGCTATGCTTTTCGGCTTACGCCGCCGACGGCTCGGTGCTGCTGCAGCAACGCTGGTGTTCGGTTGGCGGCGGTTTCATTGCGCTCGAGCACGAAGTCGGCGCGCCGGTCGCCGGCATGGCCACGGTGCCGCTGGCCTTTGGCACGGCCGAGGAACTGCTCGAAGTGGCTGCGCGCGAGCAGCTGTCGATCGCGCAGCTGGTGTTGCGCAATGAATGCGCCCTGCGGCCGCTCGAGGACATCGAAGCGCACATGGATCGAATTGCTGCCACGATGATGATCTGCATCGACCGGGGCATGGCTTCACCGGGAGAGCTGCCGGGTGGCCTCAGGGTGCGACGCCGAGCCGCGGCCCTGTATGAGCGGCTGCGCGCGGCCAAGGCTCGTGCCACGCGCGCACCGCACGAGATCATGGACTACGTCAGTCTCTACGCCATTGCCGTCAACGAGGAGAACGCCGCCGGCGGCCGCGTGGTCACGGCGCCGACCAACGGCGCCGCCGGGGTGATTCCGGCGGTGCTGCGTTACTACCGTGATCACGTCGAGGGCGCTGACACCGCCGGCATCCACACGTTTCTGCTGACCGCCACCGCCATCGGCGCGCTCTGCAAGCTCAACGCTTCCATCTCTGGCGCCGAAGTGGGCTGCCAGGGCGAGGTTGGGTCGGCCTGTGCCATGGCCGCCGCCGGCCTGGTGGCGGCACTCGGCGGCAGCAATCCACAGATCGAAAATGCGGCCGAGATCGCGATGGAGCATCACCTCGGCATGACCTGCGATCCGATCGGCGGCCTGGTGCAGATACCCTGCATAGAGCGCAACGCCTTCGGTGCGGTCAAGGCCATCAACGCGGCCTCGCTGGCGATGCACGGCGACGGCACGCACCACGTATCGCTCGACCAGGTCATCGCCACCATGCGGCAGACCGGCGCCGACATGCAGTCCAAGTACAAGGAAACCTCGCAGGGTGGGCTGGCCGTCAACGTGCCGGAGTGCTGAGCGTCCGGACGGGATTGCTACAGCACCAGCATTGCCGCGGCGGCAGCAAACATCAGCAGCGTCGTCAGCGCCACCACCGCAAACGACAGCCACGAGCTGACCTGGCCGCGCATGATGCGCCGGTCGATGGCGATCCACAGCACTCCCAGCAGCAGCGGCGGCGCCAGGAAGCCATTGATGATGGCAGTCCAGTAGAGCGCCTTGATGGGGTCGGCACCGAACAGATCCAGCGCCACACCGGCCGCCGTCGCCAGCACAAACACGGCATAGAACGGCGGCGCGTTGCCGGGCTTCTCGTCCAGGCCGTAGCGCCAGTCGAAGGTCTCGGCGACTGCATAGGCCGCAGATCCCGCCAGCGTCGGGATGGCGATGAGTCCGGTGCCGATGGTGCCAATGGCATACAGCCAGTAGGCGAAATCCCCTGCCAGCGGCCGCAGTGCCTGCGCCGCGTCGCGCGAGCTGGCAATCTGCGTGATGGCGTGCGCATGCAGCGTGGCCGCGGTGGTGAGGATGATGAAGAACATGGCCAAGTTGGAGAACAGCGTGCCGCAGATCACGTCGATACGGCGGTCGGAGAGCTCGCGGCCGCTGGCGCCGCGCCGGCTGGCAAGACTGCTGCGGCCCTTGGCCTTGTCCTCCTCGACTTCCTGGCCGGCCTGCCAGAAGAAGAGGTAGGGGCTGATGGTGGTGCCGAGAATGGCCACCAGCGCGCTCCAGCTATCGCTGCCGCGGGGTAGTGTCGGAATCAGCGTGGCGCGGAACACCTGCGACCAGTCGGGACGCACCAGCAGCGCGGTGATGGCGTAGGCAAACAGAGCAAGCGCCAGCCATTTGAGCAGGCCCGCGATCTGCTGATAGCGCAGCCACACGGATAGCGCACAGATGCCGAGGCCGAACAGCCAGACGTACAGCATGGCCGGACCCGCACCCAGCATGTGGGCGGCGTCGGCCATACCGGCGAGATCGGCGCCGATGTTGATGACGTTGGCAGCCAGCAGCGCCAGCACCGCGCCGCCGACCAGCCAGCGCGGGAATCGCTGCCGCATGGCGCCCGCCAGTCCCATTCCCGTCACCATGCCGATGCGCGCGCACATGTTCTGCACGCAGGCCATCAGCGGCCAGATGAACAGCGCCGACCACAGGAACTCGAGACCGTGCTGCGCGCCGATGACCGAGTAGGTCGCGATGCCGGAAGGATCGTCGTCCGCCGCGCCGGTCGTGATACCGGGACCGAGCGCCCGCAGCACGCGACGGATTGCCGATCCCTGGGCGCGCGTCGGAGCGGTCACGGTGTCTGCTGCAGCATGCTGCGATGCTGCCGACCGCTCCGGGGCTTGGCAAGCGCGTTGTCTGTGGTCTTCAGCCGTCAGTGCTGGCTGACAGCGCGATCCGGCCGATCGAGCTGCGCGGCATTCCAGCCGCCGCCGAGCTGCGAAACCAGATCGACGCTCGAGACCAGCTGCTGGCTCTGGATGCCGAGCAGACTGATCTCGGCCGCCAGCCGCGTAGTCTGCGCGGTCAGCAGGATGGTGTAGACGACGATGCCCGATTTGTACTGATTGAGTGTCAGCGCCTCGGACTTGCGCGCGTCATCGACTGCGGTGGTCTGAAGAGCGGCCTGCTGCTCGAGCACGCGCAGGCTCGAGAGGTCGTCCTCGACCGACTGGAACGCCGACAGCACGGTCTGGCGATAGTTGGCCACGGCCTCGTCATAGTTGGCGCGGGCCTGGCGGTTGGTGTTGAGGCGCGCACCGCCGTTGAACAGCGTCTCGGCCAGCGTGGGACCAAACGACCAGAGCGAGTTGCCGGCATTGAAGAGGCCCGGCAGCGCGGTGGAAGTGAATCCATAAGACCCGGCGAGGGTCACGCTCGGATACCAGGCCGCCTGTGCCACGCCGATCAGCGCGTTGGCGCTCGCCATGGTGCGCTCGGCTTCGGCAATGTCGGGACGCCGCTGCAGCAGCTCGGAGGGAAGGCCCGGTGGCAGCACCGGCACGGACTTGGTCAGGCCGCCGTGCTCGACCGAGAGCTGTTCCGGATCCTTGCCGATCAGCACCGCGATGGCATGTTCGAACTTGGCGCGTGAGAGCTCGGCGCTGACGTCGCTGGCCTGCGTGCTCTCGAGCTCGGTCTCCGCCGAGTAGACATCCGCCAGGGTAGTGGTGCCGGCCTTGACCTGGTTCTGCGCTATCGTCAGCGAGGTCTGGAACGCCTTGATCGAGTCGGCATAGAGACGCCGCTGCTCGTCGGCGGCGCGCAGCTGGAAGTAATCCTCGGCCAGTGTCACCTGCGCCGACAGGCGCGCCGCCGCCACATCGGCAGCGCTCACCTGTGCCTTGGCCACGTCGGACTCGACCGTGCGGCGGATGCGGCCCCAGACGTCGATCTGCCAGCTGGCCTGCGCACCCGCACTGTAGATGTTGTCGCGAGATTTGTTGTTGGTGCTGACCGTGGTGCCGGTGCTGGTGGTGACGCCCTGGGTGAAGCCGCTGCCGCCGCCGCTGCGGCTGTTGACGCCGCTGACCGAGATGTTCGGCAGCAATGGACCGCGGTCGATGCCAATCTGCGCTGCGGCCGAGCGGTACGCGGCCTCGGCGGCCTTGAGATTCTGGTTCGAGACCACGACCTGCCGCTCGAGCGAGTCGAGCAGCGGATCGTCGTAGATACTCCACCAGGCCTGATCCGCCGGGATCTGCGCCGGCATCGCCGGTTTCCAGCCCCGGTCTTCCTTGTACGCCGCTGCGATCGGCGCATCCGGACGGTGATAATTCGGGCCGACCTTGCAGCCGACGAGCAGCACGGCGGGCAGCAGCAACGATGCGATCCTGACTTTCATATGGGCTGGGTTTCCGTGGGCGGGTAGCCGTGCCGGCGCCGGCCCGCGCGCGTCGTGATCCAGACACGGAAGCGATCGAGGTAGAGATAGACCACCGGGGTCGTGTAGAGCGTCAGTATCTGGCTGACCAGCAGTCCACCGACAATCGAGATGCCGAGCGGCTGTCGCATCTCGGCACCACTGCCGGTGGTCACTGCCAGCGGCACGGCTCCGAGCAGTGCCGCCATCGTCGTCATCATGATGGGCCGGAAGCGCAGCAGGCAGGCATCATAGATGGCGGTGCGCGCGTCTACTTGCCGCGAGCGTTCGGTCTCGAGCGCGACGTCGATCATCATGATGGCGTTTTTCTTGACGATGCCGATCAGCAGGATGACGCCGATGAGGGCAATCAGGCTGAACTCCGTGCCGAACAGCAGCAGCGCCAGCACCGCGCCGACACCGGCCGAAGGCAGCGTCGACAGGATGGTGATTGGATGCACGTAGCTTTCGTACAGCACGCCGAGCACGATGTAGACCGCCACGATGGCAGCGACGATCAGCCACGGCTCACTCGACAGCGACTGCTGGAACACCTGCGCCGTGCCGGCGAACGAGCCGTGTACCGAGATCGGTACGTGCAGGTTCTGCATGGTGCGGCCGATGGCGTCGATGGCGGTACCGAGCGAGACGCCCTCGGGAAGATTGTAGGAGAAGGTCGTCGCCACGAAAGGTCCCTGGTGATTGATGGCAAGCGGTGTGCTGCCAGGTCCGTATTCGGACACGGCCGCCAGCGGCACCATGGTTTCCGCGGCGGTACTGACCGAGGCACCGGTCGAGGCGCCGCCGCGGCCACTGTTGGTGAGCGAGTTGAGCGCCAGGTTCTGCGCTGCCGTCGCAGTCGCCGCCGGGTTCAGCGAACTGGTGGCCACAGTCGTGGCGGCGGTGCTGGCGCTGCCCGAGGTGGCGCCGATTGCAGCATTGTTGCCGGTATTACCGGTCGTGCCAGCGGCGCTGATGGTACTGATGGTGCCGGCGGTACTGGCGCTGCTGGCCGAACTGCTGGTGCTGGTGGCGGCGGTACCGTTACTGAACGAGCCGGCGCCGGCGGCGGTGGTCTGTGTGCCGCTGAGGGCGCCGCCCGAGGTGCTGACCCAGATCTCCTTGAGCGTCTCCGGGTTCTGCCAGAAGCTCGGATCGACCTCCATGACGACGTGATACTGGTTCATGTCGTTGTAGATGGTCGAGACCTGGCGCTGGCCGAAGGCGTCGTAGAGGGTATTGTCGATGTTGGAGAGGTTGATGCCGAGACGCGCCGAAGTGGCGCGGTCGAGCTTCAGGGCCACTGTCAACCCTTTGTCCTGCTGATCGGAATTGACGTCGGCCAGCTCCGGCACGTCCTGCAGCGCCCTGGTGATGCGCGGTGTCCAGGTGCGCAGATCCGCCAGGTTGTCGGCAAGCAGCGTGTACTGGTACTGCGAATTGCTCTGCCGCGCGCCGGCGCGGATATCCTGGATGGACTGCAGGTACAGGCGGGCGCCGCTGATCTGCTGCAGCTGGATGCGCAGACGGGCGATGATGCGGTCGCCTTTGACGCCGCCGCGCTGCGCCAGCGGTTTCAGACCCACGTAGATATTGGCAGTGTTGGTGGCACCATAGCCGCCACCTCCGGTGAAACCGACCACGTCCTGCACCGCGGGGTCGCGCTGTACGATGGCCATGGCCGTGCGCAGCTTCTGCACCATGGCCTGGAAGGAGATGCTCTGGTCGGCGCGGAGATTGCCTGTCAAGGTGCCCGTGTCCTGCTGCGGAAAGAAGCCCTTGGGCACGATCGCGAACAGGTAGAAGTTCAATCCCACGGTTACCGCCAGCAGCAGCATGACCGTGCGCGGGTTGTCGAGCGCCGTACGCAGGGTGCGGCCGTAGAAATCACGCATGCGGTCGAAGCCGCGCTCCATGGCATCGAGGAAGCGTCCCTGCCGGTGCCGGCTGCGCAGCACGTAGGCGCACATCATGGGGGTGGTCGTCAGGGATACCAGCAGCGAAATGGCGATGGCGATCGACAGCGTGAGCGCGAACTCGCGGAAGGTCCTGCCTACCAGCCCGCCCATCAGCAGGATCGGCAGAAACACCGCCACCAGCGACAGGCTCATGGCCAGCACGGTGAAGCCGACCTCGCGCGCACCCAGCAGCGCCGCCTTGACGCGAGGCATGCCCTCTTCGACGTGCCGGGCAATGTTCTCGAGCATGACGATGGCATCGTCGACGACGAAGCCCGTGGCCACCGTCAGCGCCATCAACGACAGGTTGTCCAGGCTGAAGTGCAGCAGGTACATGGCACCGAAGGTCCCGATCAGCGACAGCGGCACGGCCAC
The DNA here is from genome assembly GCA_049584935.1 of Steroidobacteraceae bacterium. Taxonomy (GTDB): domain Bacteria; phylum Pseudomonadota; class Gammaproteobacteria; order Steroidobacterales; family Steroidobacteraceae; genus FEN-1191. The sequence goes on along the minus strand of JBAUYT010000113.1, from coordinate 28,920 downwards.
GCTCGGGACCAGCGCCGCGCGCGCATCGCGCAGCATCAGGAATACCACCAGCACGACCAGCGCAATCGCGATCAGCAGGGTGCGCTCGGTGTCGCGCAGGGAGGCGCGGATGGTCTCGGTGCGGTCATTGGTCTGGATGATGCGGATGCTGGCAGGAATCGAGGCCTGCAGTTCCGGAATGAGCGCGCGTACGCGATTGACCACGTCGATGACGTTGGCGCCGGGCTGACGATGCAGTACTACCAGGATGGCGGTGGTACCGTCGGCGAGCCCGAGGTTGCGCACATCCTCGACGCCGGTCGTCACCGTGGCCACGTCCTGCAACCGCACCGCCGCGTTGTTGCGATACGCGACGATCAGCGGCTGATAGTCGGACGCCAGCTTGGCGGTATCGTTGACGTAGATCTGATAGCGGCTGTCACCCTGCTCGAGCGCACCCTTGGGACTGTTGGCGTTGGCGGCCGAAAGCGCGGCCCTCACGTCCTCGAGACCGATGCCGTACCGGAACAGCGCGCGCGGGTTGAGTTCGACCCGCACGGCCGGCAGCGAGCCGCCACCGATGGTGACATCGCCGATACCATCCACCTGCAGCAGCTTCTGCTGCATGATGGTGGAAGCCGAGTCGTAGATCTGGCCGCCGGTGAGGGTGTCGGACGTCAGCGCCAGGATCAGAACCGGTGCGTCGGCCGGATTGATCTTGCGGTAGGTGGGATTGCTGCGCAGCGAAGTCGGCAGATCCACGCGCGCGCCCTGGATGGCGGCCTCTACGTCGCGAGCGGCGCCGTCGATATCGCGGTTGAGCTCGAACTGCAACACGATACGCGCGTTGCCGACCGCGCTCGACGAGGTCATCTCGGTGACCCCGGCGATGGTGCCGAGGTGGCGCTCGAGCGGTGTCGTGACGCTGGTCGCCACGGTCTCGGGACTGGCACCCGGCAGCGAGGCCGCCACCACGATGACCGGGAAGTCGACGTTCGGCATCGGCGACACCGGCAGCAGAAAGAATGCCAGCGTCCCGGCCAGCGCCAGCCCGATGGTCAGCAAGGTGGTCGCCACCGGCCGCAGGATGAACGGGGTCGAGATGCTCACACCGGCGCCTCGAGCTCTGGAGTGTCATCGCCGTGACGCGGAAAGCGTCGTCGCACCCGCGTCGCCAGACGGTCGAAGAACAGATAGATCACCGGCGTCGTGAACAGTGTCAGCAGCTGGCTGACGAGCAGGCCGCCGACGATCGAAATGCCGAGCGGCGCCCGCAGCTCCGAGCCGGTACCCGTGCCGAGCATCAGTGGCAGCGCTGCGAACAGCGCCGCGACCGTCGTCATCAGAATGGGACGAAATCGCAGCAGTGCCGCCTCGTGGATCGCCTGGCGCGGCGCCTTGTGCTCCTCGCGTTCGGCGGTGAGAGCGAAGTCGATCATCATGATCGCGTTTTTCTTGACGATACCGATCAGCAGGATGATGCCGATGATCGAGATGATGTTGAGTTCCAGGCCGGCAATCATCAGAGCCAGCAGCGCACCGATGCCGGCCGAGGGCAGCGTGGACAGAATCGTCAGCGGATGGATGTAGCTCTCGTAGAGCACCCCCAGCACGATGTAGACCGTTATGATCGCGGCCAGGATGAGCAGCACCTCGTTGCGCAGCGAGGACTGGAACGCCAGCGCCGCGCCTTCGAAGGTGGTGGAAATGCTGACCGGTAGGTTGACTTGCGTTTCGGCGGCGCGGATGGCGTCGACCGCCTGCTCGAGCGAGGCACCCGGCGCGACGTCGAACGAAAACAGCGCCGCGGGGAACTGCCCGAGGTGGTCGATCTCGAGCGGTGCCGCCTGCACGCTGACGTGCGAGATCGAGCCGAGCGGCACCTGGCCGCCGGCAGCCGACGGCACGTAGATGTCGTTGAGCGAGGCCACCGAGCTTTGCAGCCGCGGGTCCGCTTCCATGATGACGCGGTACTCGTTCGATTCGGCGTAGATGGTCGAAATGATGCGCTGGCCGAAGGCATCGTAGAGCGCGTTGTCGATGGTAGCGGCAGTCACGCCAAAGCGCGCGGCGGTATCCCGGTCGATGTCTATCTGCACCGTCAGCCCGGTGTCGGTGAAGTTGGTCGAGACATTGTTGAGTTCCGGCGCTCGCGCCAGGCGGCGCAACAGCACCGGCACCCACGGCTTCAAAGTGCCGCTGCTGGCGGCTTCGAGAATGAACTGGTATTGCGCGCGGCCGACGGTCGAATCGATGGTCAGGTCCTGCACCGGCTGCAGCGACAATGAGATACCGCTGACTTTGCGCGCCGCTTGCCGCAGGCGCGCCATGATGTCGGTGATGCTGTCGCTGCGCGAGTCCTTCGGCTTGAGGTTGATCAGAAAGCGTCCGGTATTGAGCGTGGTGTTGGTGCCATCGACGCCGACGAAGGAGGACAGGCTGACGACGTCCGGATCGTGCCGCAGGGCATCGGCCAGCGCCTGCTGCCGGTTCACCATGGCGGCGAACGAAACGCGCGGATCGGCCACCGTCATGCCCTGCAGAAGTCCCGTATCCTGCAGCGGAAAAAACCCCTTGGGAATGATCATGTACAACAGCACCGTGATGACGACGGTACCGGTGGCAACCCAGAGCACCAGCGTCTGGTGATCGAGCACGCGCGTGAGCATGCGGTCATAGCGGGCGACCAGGCGGTCGAACGATCGTTCCGCCCAGCGGGACAGGGCGCTGCGCGGCCGCTGCTGCGACTCGCTGCGTGGCCGCAGCATTTTGGCGCACAGCATCGGCACCAGGGTCAGGGACACCACCGCCGAGATCAGGATCGAGATCGCAAGCGTGATGGCGAACTCGCGGAACAGGCGCCCGACCACTTCGCGCATGAACAGCAACGGGATCAGCACGGCGATCAGCGAGATGGTCAGCGAGACGATAGTGAAGCCGATCTCCTCGGAGCCTTTGAGGGCTGCGGCCAGCGGCGACTCGCCCTTTTCGATGTAGCGGGAGACGTTTTCGATCATGACGATGGCATCGTCCACCACGAACCCCGAGGCGATGGTGAGCGCCATCAGCGATAGATTGTTGAGGCTGAAGCCGCACAGGTACATGGCGGCAAACGTGCCCACTAGCGACAGCGGCACCGACAGGCTCGGAATGATGGTGGCGGGGATGCTGCGCAGGAACAGGAAGATGACCAGCACCACCAGCACCACGGCCAGGGTCAGCTCGAACTGCACGTCGCTGACCGAAGCGCGAATGGTGTTGGTCCGGTCGGTCAACACCGTCAGATCGACGTTGGCCGGCAGCGAGCCGCGGATGCCCGGCAGCAGCTTGCGGATCTGGTCGACCACCGCGATGACATTGGCACCCGGCTGTCGCTGCACGTTCAGCAGGATGGCCGGTGTGGCATTCATCCAGCTGGAGAGCTTGTTGTTCTCGGCGCTCTGGGTGACGGTGGCCACGTCGGACAGCCGCACTGGCGCCCGGGTGGTGGAATTGTAGCCGACGATGATGTCGCGATACTGCTGCGCATTGGCAATCTGATCGTTGGCGTCGATCGAATAGCTGCGCGCGGCGCCGTCGAAGCTGCCCTTGGGTGCATCCGAGTTGGCGTTGCTGATGGTGGTGCGGACATCGTCGACGTTGAGGCCGTAGGCAGCCAGTGCCTGCAGGTTGACCTGTATGCGTACCGCCGGCCGTTGCGCGCCGTTGATGCTGACCAGCCCGACGCCCGAGAGCTGCGAGATCTTCTGCGCGATGTGGGTATCGGCCAGATCCTCGACTTCGGTGATCGGCATCGAGGTCGAGGTGACCGCCAGCGTCAGTATCGGCGCATCGGCCGGATTGACCTTGGCGTAGATCGGCGGTGCCGGCAGCGTGCTCGGCAGCAGATTGCCCGCGGCGTTGATGGCTGCCTGGACTTCCTGTTCGGCAATATCGATGTTGAGGCTCAGATCGAATTGCAGCGTCAGTACCGACGCTCCGGCGGAACTGCGCGAGGACATCTCCTTGAGCCCGGGCATCTGGCCGAACTGCCGCTCGAGCGGCGCGGTCACCGTCGAGGTCATGACTTCGGGACTGGCACCTGGCAGGAAGGTCTGCACCTGGATCGTGGGATAGTCCACCTCGGGCAACGCCGAAAGCGGCAGGAACAGGTAGCCAATGGCGCCGACGATCAGGATGGCCGCCATCAGCAGCGAGGTGGCTACCGGTCGCAGGATGTAGGGACGCGACGGATTCATGGCGCCATGCGCGGATAGGTCTTAAGGCGGAGGCGCACCACCCGGAGGCGGCTTGCCACCTGGCGGTCCGTTGCCCGGCGACTGTCCACCACTGCTGTCGCCGCCGGCGGCATTCTGCCGATGGCGATGCTGGCCTCCGTTTCCGCCGCTGCTCGCGCCGCCGCTGCCTGAGCCCGCGCGAGTGGTGCCACTGCTGCTGCCGGCGTCACGGCGCGCCCGGCCAGCCGTGGGCGCTGGCGACTGCGGCAGCATGATCTTGGCGCCGTCGCGCAGCTGGTCGGCGCCGTCCACCACGACCGTCTGGCCCGCCTGCAGTCCCTGGGTGACGGCGACCATGTCGCCCGCGCTGGGACCCGCAGTGACCGCGTGCATGCTGACGGTGTTGTCCGGATTGACGAGGTAGACGTAGCTGCCCTGCGAGCCGTTCAGCAGCGCCGCGCCCGGCACGATGATCTGATCGTGCAGCGTCTCGAGGATCAGATGCGCATTGACGAACTGGTTCGGAAACAGCTCGAGCTTGGAATTGTCGAACAGGGCGCGCAGCTTGAGCGTGCCCGTAGTGGTGTCGATCTGGTTGTCGGAATTGCTGAGCGTGCCGCTGGCGATCTGATTGGTCAGGCTGCGGTCGAAGGCCTGCACGGTGAGCTTCTCGCCGGCGTGCAGATGCTGCAGGATGGTGCCGACGCTGTCCTCGGGTACCGTGAACAGCACCGACATCGGCTGCATCTGCGTGACGATGACGATGGTGCTGCTGCTGGCCTGGAGCAGATTGCCGATGTCCACCTGCCGCAGGCCCACGAGACCCGCCACGGGCGAGGTGATGCGGCAGTAGCTCAAGTTCAGGTGCGCCGATTCCACGGCTGCCTGATCGAACGCCACGGTGGCCTCATCCTGCGCCACGGTCGACACCTGCGTCGCGTAGGTCTGATCGGATACAGAGTCCTGCGCCAGCAGCGTCTTGTAGCGCGCCATATCGACCCTGGCGTTGTCCAGCAGTGCCTGATCGCGCCTGAGCTGGCCCACGGCCTGATCGAGCGCAGCCTGGAACGGCCTCGGATCGATCTCCGCCAGCAGATCACCGGCCTTGACGATCTGTCCTTCGGTAAACGCGACCTTGGTCAGAGGTCCTGTCACCTGCGGGTGCACGGTCACGGTGGCAAGCGGCGTAACCGTACCCAGCGCGTTGATGCTGATCGGCACATCGCCAGTCGTTACCTTGGCCACGCCCACTGCCAGCGGTCCGCTGCCATAGCGGCCGCCACCTCCGCCGGATGCTCTGGCCCCTGCCGACCCAGCACCCGCAGGGCCGCGGCCGGGCCCCGCTCCCGTGACCATGGTGCGGGCGCGATAGCGCAGGCCAGCGATGGCCAGCACCAGCAGCAGGGCAATGCCGATGATCCAGATTATTTTGCGGCGACTGCGGGCACTGGCGTCGGCTGCCGGCGGCCCATCGAGCGGCGGGGCGTTCATATCGATCCTGAGTTAACCGGCTTGATCGTCAACCAGCTATTAGTTAACAACATTTAATATCGGAGACTGAGACCAGAAAACCGATCGCGAGTGCCGTCCAGTCCGCGGATGCGGCCTCGTGCCGGGCTTGCGGTCATGGAGTGAATCCGTCCGTGAGAAGCCCCTGCCGGGCGTTATGGTAGCGCGACGCCGCAACCTGCGTCGGGCTCCCGGCTTCAGAGGGATTTCGACAGGCCGAAGAACAGGCCGCGGCGTGGGCCGAACTGCGGCGCACCGACGCCGACGCCGGTGCCGTTGCGGATCTGGTACTCGCGGTCGAACAGATTGATGACGTCGAAGCGCGCCGTGAGAGTGCCGGCGCCGTTCAGGTGGAACACGTGCGTCGAACCCAAATTGACCTGCGCGTAGTAGGGCAGATGCGCGCCGTTGGGAATGCTCGTACCACCGTAGGCCGTGGTTTCGCCAGGCGGCAGTTCCAGGTCCGCGCGCAGTCCGGATCCCAGCAGGAAATCGGCGCTGAGCCTGGTATCGCTGAAGAGCAGGTAAGAGAGGCCGCCGGAACCGGTGAACTGTTGCTCATGGTCCAGATGAATATAGTTATTGGCGATATAGGCCAGATCGGCCGGCGCAAAATTGAACTGCGCCGAGTCGATGGCCTTGCCCATGGCACTCTGTGCGGCCAGGTTCAGGTAGGCGTTGAGATTGCCGGCCGTATAGTTGCTCGAGAATTCGACGCCATACTGGCGGCCGTAGAGGTAGTTGAATGGTGTCAGGATGATCGGCGCGCCGAACTGACCCTCATCGATCAGGTTGTGCGATCGCTTGTAATAGGAGTCCAGTCCCAGGGTCAGCGATGACGCCACTTTCTGTTGCACGCCGATGTCGAAGTAATCGGCCCGTTCGGGCAGCGGCGGCGTATCCCCGGGCGATAGCGGTGGGGAGGTGGTGTCGACGAATTTGCCGATGGTCTTGCCCCCGACCAGCTCGAACGGTGGCGGCGACAGATAACGCGAGTAGCCGGCATGCAGCGTGGTGGTTGGCAGCAGCTGCCACACCGCATTGAACCGCGGGCTCGCCTGACTGGCGCTGGTGTACGCCGTGAACTTGTCCAGGCGCACGCCGTAGTTGAGCGTCAGATCCGGTACCACCTTCCATTCGTCCTGCAGATAGAGGCTGCCGATCCATTCCGTGCGGGTGCCGTCGTCACCGATTATTTCCGGGACATCGCCGAGGGCTGCGCCGGAGTCATCGGTGGGCAAGACCGCGGAACTGGTCTGGCTGATCGAATGGTCGCTCTGCAGGAATACCCCGGCGCGCACCGTGTGCGCATCGTTGATCTGGTAGGAGCTGTCGCTCTGCAGGGCGTAGGCGGTGTTCTGCTTGAAGGCATTCTGCGCAATGCCCGTATAGAGCAGGTCGCCGAGCGGATCGGGCTCGAATGTCAGGCTTGAAAAGCGCGCCACAAACGAGGTTTGCACGTTGAAGGCGCCGTCCGAATGCTGCCAGCTCAGCGCGCCGAACTGGGTGATCTCCTGCTGGCTCTCGTTGAGAGCCGTGCTCGCATAGCTGCTCTGGCCATCGACGGTGAGGCCGAGCGGCGGCTGCTCGCCGCGCAGGTCGGGAATCTGGAACCTGCCGACCGAACTGCCGAGCATCAGCGCCACGCGGTCATCCGGGTCGAGGATGTCCTCGAAGTAGCCGAAGCCGTGGTACTGCGTGGTGTGGTCGTGAACCGGATCGGAGCTGCCGTCAGGCGACTCGATGCCTAGATCACTGCGCAGCATGTCGCCGGAAACGAAATAGCTGAACGAGCCGGCACCGCCGCCATAGTTGATGCTCGGCTGGACGGTGCCGTGGCTACCACCATAGATCGAAGCCTCGCCGCCTGGCTGCAGCAGGCCGTTCTTGGTGGTCAGGTCGATGATGCCGGCGGTGCGCAGGCCGTATTCGGCCGGCAGCGCGCCGGTGATCAGGCTCATCGAGGAGATCAATCGTGGGTCGAGCGACTGCCCGAAGACGCTGATGCCCTCCGGCAGGATGATGCCGTTGAGACGGTATTGCAGACCGTTGTGCTCGCCGCGCACGTGGAACTGGCCGAACGAGTCCTGCGCCACCTCGGGCGCCTGCATGATGACCTGGTTGAGCAGCGTGTTGTCGCCGCCCGGCGTGGCGGCGACGGCATCAGCGTCGATCGTATAAGTGGAGGCGCCCGTCTGAGTCTGGATGCCGGCACGCGCCTCGTCGAGGCGCTGCGCGGTGACAGTGATTTCGTCCAGGCTGGAAACGGGCGCGGCGACGCCGGCGCCGGGCGGCAGCTCGTCGGCGAGCGCCGGTGTGGTACCGAGCAGCGGCACCAGCTGTGACAGGCAGGACAGCGCCAACGGCACCATCACGGGCTTGATACTCGACTTCATGGAATTCCCTCACGCAAACAGGCGCGCCGGGCGCGCCCGGGGTCGTCAGCAACTGCCTAGTGCGTCGAGGGAGGAGCGCGCGATCGAAACGCGTGAGTCGGCGTGGACGTCGTCAGCGTGACGACGGCGGCATCGGGGGCGGTCTCCACACCCTGGGCCGCAACGATGACAGCATGGGACGGGCCTCCGGCACTCGCCAGCAGCGGCGCGAAGGACAGGCAGTCGTAGCATTGCCCGCTGTGCAAATCCTGCTGTTCGGCCGTGTGCGAGGTAGCGCGCAGGTGCGAGTAAGCGTGCGCCTGGGCACCCAACTGTGCAATCAGCAGGGCCAACGCAGTCAACAGCGCAATGCGCAGATTGACCTTGTGACTCAGGCTATTCAAATAAGAGTACTCGCAGCGAGGCGCAGGCATACTACCCAGCCGGGCGCGCCACGGTCAACCAGCGCCACACTGGTGCCCGCTTGCCGCAGGAAGGCATCGGGGGCAATCTGATGTCCCCATGAGCACGGATGATCGCAATGGCGAAGCCTGATCCACACGAGCGACGCTTTGCCGATGTCGCGAGCCTGTTCGACACACTGGCGGGGGATATCACCGGCGCATTGCAGGAAGGGCTCGCCGCTGGACGCGGTGCCAGCCTGGTAGTCCCTGGCGGCCGCACGCCAACACCGCTGTTCGAGCGGCTGGCGAATGCCGAGCTGGACTGGGACGACGTCTGGATCACCCTGGGGGACGAGCGCTGGGTCGACAACCGTGATGCGAACAGCAACGAGCGGCTGGTACGGCAGCACCTGCTCAGGGGCAATGCCGCCGCCGCGCAATTCGTCGGACTTCGAAACGCCGCTGCGAACGCGCGCGGCGGCGCGCACGCCAGCTGGTCCGCCGTGGCCGAATTGCCGCGTCCCTTCGACTTCATGCTGGTCGGTATGGGGGATGACGGCCATGTGGCCTCGCTGTTTCCGAGCTCGCCGGGTCTGCCGCAGGCGCTCGATCTGAGTCAGCCACCGGGTTGTGTCGCGATGACGGCGCCGGCACCGCCGCAGGAGCGGCTCAGCCTCAATCTGCGTGCGCTACTCGATTCACGCCGGATCGCGGTATTGATCACCGGTAAGGACAAGTGGGCGACTTACCAGCGCGCGCGTGCGCGTGGCGCGGTGGCCGACATGCCGGTACGGGCGTTGTTGCAGCAGCAGAACGTGCCGCTGTCGGTGTATTGGGCGCCTTGAGAATTCAGGCGCGGCCGAGGTCGCGCGGACCCAGCGCGCCGTAGCGCGAACCGCGTGCGTTGTAGACCGGCGGCGTGCTGACGCCGCGGAGTTTTCCCAGCAGCTGCTGCACACGGCCGAGCTTGGCAGCCACAATTGCGCCGTTCTGATCGTTGGTGCGCTTGCAGCGGCGCGCGATGTCCAGGTTCTGCGACCATCGCAGCCGGAGTTCGCCGCTGGGGTCGGCCCATTCGAGCAGACGCGTCATGGCTGCAGGACCGCTGCCGAACGACAACATGCGGCAGGTGGAACCGCGTTCTGCATCCAAGCGGCTGAGGGCGTCGACGTGTTGATGACGATCGTTGCCGATGCTGGCGATCGCCTCGGTGTCCTCGCCGCGCAGGACATCGGTCTCCCGATGCAGTACCTGCTCGAGTTCACCGAGCAGCCGACCCTCTTCGGTGAGCACTCGAACGAGGTGCTGATGAATATCCTGGCGCTGAACGCTCATTGTGCCGCGGCGCCGCGCAGATCCTGCTCGAGCTGCAGCAGGCGCGAAGCGATGCGATCGGGGTTGGCGCTGTACTGACCCGATTCGATCTGCTGCTGCACTGCTGAAACACGCGCGCTATCGACCTCCGGAGAGTCCTGCACGGCCTGGGACAGGGCCTGTAGCGCGCGCGCGGACTGAGTGATGTGCACGCTGTCGGTCTCGGCGGCCGGGGCCGAATTCGACCCTCCCGTGGCAACAGGCTTGGTGATGCTGATCTTTTCAATGGGATTGCCACTGCCGGGGCCGATCGAGCCCCCGTCCAATCCCTTGATTCGATTAGCCACTACAGTCTCCTCACGCTCCCTTGATTTGGTGTATCGGCACTGGAGCGTCAAACTTTAGACGGTCGGCAGTCTTGTCATAACGGTGCCTCGACCTCGCTGTCGGAGCGGACGATACCCTCGACCACACGCTGCGACGAGGTGTTCTGTACCCGGATGCGCTCCGAGGCCCGGCCATCGGCCAGGGCCACGCCGTTCATGCGCACCTCGATACCGCCGGTATGCGCAACCAGTACCACTGTCTGGCCGCGATGGATCAGGTTGGCCGGTACCAGCGCGTCGAAGCTCAGCGGATCGTCTGTCGATAGCGGCCGCCGCAGGCGCTGGCCCTTGAGCGCAGAGCTGTCGGCCACGTAGGCGCTCAACAGTCCGGGCACGCGGCGCGTTTCGAGCTTGAAATCCGCAGCGCTGACTTCGTCGTCCCGCTGCAGCGCGCGGCGCGCCACTAGCACCGGTGCCTGGGTTTCGACCCGCACCGTGGTGTAAATGGTCCAGCGCACCGAGCCCTCGCAGCGCACCCCGACCGTGGTCTGGTAGCGCAGCGCGTTGCTGTCGGTCAGGAACGCGGTCAGTGGACGATCACACCCCGCCACGCGCAGACGTGGATCCAGCGGGGCAGGTTGCAGCAGCAGCTGGCTGGCGGCCGGCCCGGCGCTCACACGCACGGCATTTTCGGCGGCGTTGCTGATGGCGGTGGCATCCGCCATGGCGGCCGCGCCGACATGTGTGGTCGCGGCCAGGGTCGCGAGCGCGACGGCGCAAATAAGGGGAGTGGGTGTACGCATTACCGTGTTCGGAAGCAACATGCATGCCAGCAGCGGGTGTCGATTTCATGGCGCTCAAGTCCGAGTACCGGCCGCCGTTAAGCTTTGGTAGCGATGGGCTGCGCGTCGTTCGCGGTTCAACGTTGCCGTCAACCGGCAATGCCTTGCCGCTGCAGACGCATCCGCCGGCGCCCCGGTGCGCCGCAATTCGAACTGCATCACACTATCGGGCATCCGCCGGGCACCGAACGGTCCGTGGCATAGGCCTTGCTCCATCCGTCGGGCATGCGAACCGCGCTCGACAACTATCTCGGCATTCACCCGCAGGCGTTGCAGCTTGAATCCAAGCGCAACGAACTGCTGGCGGCGAATCTCGCCAATGTCGACACGCCCAACTACAAGGCGCGTGACCTCGACTTCAAGTCGGCGTTGGCGGCGGCGAGCGGCGACACCACGGGTAGCTCGGGCGCGCTGCCGCTGCGCGCGCCCACATCCACTGCTTCGCTGGGCGCATCCAATGGAACTGCGGCGGCGGCCAGCGGCACGCCCGTCAGCGATCCTGCCACCGGGATCGATGCGTCACTGCTGAAGTACCGCGTGCCGATGGCACCGTCGCTCGATGGCAATACGGTCGACGAGCAACTCGAGCAATCCGCATTTGCCGAGAACAACGTGCGCTACCAGGCGACCCTGACCTTCCTGAATTCCGCCCTGCGCGATCTGATGACCGCGATTACCGGCTCATGAGCGCGCGATAGGAGTCTCTGCCATGTCCAGCTTCAAGATATTCGACATCGCCGGCTCCGGCATGAGCGCACAGTCGGTCAGGCTCAATACCGTCGCCAGCAATCTGGCGAACGCCGACAGTGTCAGTGGCGATCCGAACAATGTCTATCAGGCGCGCCATCCCGTTTTCCAGGCCATCCTCGGCAGCGAGCAGGGCAGCGCAAGCGTCAGCGTTACCGGCATTGCCCAGAGCCAGGCGGCTCCCGAGACCCGCTACGACCCAGGCAATCCCTTGGCCGACGCGCAGGGAAATGTCTATGCGCCTAACGTCAACGTGGTCGAAGAGATGGCCGACATGATTTCGGCATCCCGTTCCTACCAGAACAACGTCGAGGTGCTGAATACCTCGCGCGACATGATGCTCGACACCCTGAAGCTCGGCTCGAGCAGCTGAGTCCACACCTCAATCTCCATAGGCAGGCAACTTAAACATGAGTACCAGCGGCGTAGGTTCTGCAAACTCCACCAACCCGTTCGCCTTCCTCAACGGCAACAGCAGCAGCGGCACCAACGGCACCGCGGGTACCGCTGGCACCAGTGGTTCGAGCAGCGCCGGCAGTGACAGCAGCAGCTCGAGCGGCAGCGTCGGCGGACTGACCATGAGCGACTTCCTGACGCTGATGACGGCGCAGCTGCAGAACCAGGACCCTCTCAATCCAACCGACAGCAACCAGTTTCTCTCGCAGCTCTCCGAGCTGAGCACCGTGGAAGGCATTTCCCAGCTCAACACCTCGATGACGACGCTGTCCAATTCGATGCTGTCATCCCAGGCGCTGACCAGCGCTTCGCTGGTCGGGCAGAACGTATTGGCGCAGGCCAGCGCGGCGAGCTACACCAGCGGACAGGCGCTCGGCGGCGCGGTGCAGGTGCCGACCGGAGCCACCGGGGTGACGCTGACGGTCGGCAACGCCGCCGGTGCCGTCGTCAATCAGATTTCCGTGCCGGCGACCGCGGGCCTGCAGAGCTTTACCTGGAACGGCGACATGGCCAACGGTCAGCCGGCGCCCAGCGGCACCTACACACTGACGGCCAACGCCGTCGTCGGCGGCAAGAGTCAGACCGCCACCACTTACGTCTCCGGCACGGTATCGAGCGTGACGCTTGGCACCACCGGCGAAAGTCCCACGCTCAATACATCGCAGCTCGGCGCGGTGTCGCTGAGCTCGGTCCAGCAAATAGATTGAACTCTCTGATCTGAAGGAGCACTGAACATGTCATTTGGTATTGCCCTCAGCGGCCTCGACGCTGCCCAAAGTGATCTCAACGTAACCGCCAACAACATTGCCAACTCGGCCACGACCGGCTTCAAGTCTTCGGATCCCGCGTTCGCCGAGCTGTTTGCGGTTTCGCCGAACGGTGTCAGCAACACCCAGATTGGCAACGGCGTGCAGCTTCAGGCGGTCGAGCAGCAATTCACCCAGGGCAATATACAGACCACCGGCAACAGCCTGGATCTGGCGCTCAGCGGCAACGGCTTTTTCACCGTCAGCAGTAACGGCGCCGATGAATACACCCGCGACGGCTCCTTCCAGACCAACGCCAACGGCGCAGTAGTCAACGAAGCCGGACAGAATCTCCAGGTTTACCCGCCGACTACCACCGGATTCAACACCACCTCGCGCGCCAACCTGGTGATTCCGACCGGCGACAGCGCCCCGGCGGCGAGTACCACGGCCAGCCTGACCTTCAATCTGCCGGCCGGATCGACCGCACCCACTACCACGCCGTTCGATCCCGCCAATGCCGCCAGCTACAACCAGTCGACCTCGATGACGCTGTACGATTCGCTCGGCGCTGCACACACGGCGACGATGTACTTCGTCAGCACCGGCGGCAGCAACTGGGATGCGTACGAATACATCGATGGCACGGCGGTCAACCCGTCCGTCGGCGGCGTACCGACTCCGGTCACCATGAACTTCAGCAACAGCGGCGCACTCACCGGCACCACCGATGTCGCCGGCGCCACCAACGACGCTGCGGTCAGCTTCGGCACGTATACGCCGACCACGGGCGCGGCCGCCATGAACGTGACCTACAACCTGGCGAGCGCCACGCAATACGGCAACGCCTTCGGCGTCACGTCGGTGACGCAGAACGGCTACACCACCGGCCAGCTCAGCGGCGTCTCGGTCAGCGCCAGCGGTGTCGTGCAGGCGAATTACACCAATGGCCAGTCGACCAACCTCGGACAGGTGGCGGTCGCAAACTTTCCGGACCAGCAGGGCTTGCAGCAGGTCGCCAACACCAACTGGGTACAGACCTTTGCCTCCGGTCAGCCGGTTTATGGCCAGGCCGGCGGCGCCGGTTTCGGCAACATCGAAGCCGGCTCGCTCGAAGAGTCGAACGTCGACATCACCCAGCAGCTGGTCAACATGATTACGGCGCAACGTGCCTACCAGGCCAACGCGGAGATGGTATCGACCGAAAACTCCATCACGCAGACCACCATCAACATTCCGAACCAGCAGTGATGCGGAGCGCCTGAGGGCAAGCAGCGATGGATCGTCTCGTCTACGTGGCAATGTCGGGCGCAAAGGAGACTCTGCGCGCCCAGGCCGCGAACAACCACAACCTGGCCAACGCCAACACCAACGGCTTCAAGGCCGACCTGTCGGCATTCCAGACCAGAAGCGTGGTGGGTGCCGGGCTGCCCTCGCGCGCCTACGCCACCGACGACGTACTCGGGTGGGATTCGAGCTCGGGATCGCTGGATGCCACCGGGCGCGATCTCGACATCGCCATCAAGGGTTCGGGTTGGATGGCCGTGCAGGCCAGCGACGGCACCGAAGCCTACACGCGCGCCGGCGACCTGCACGTCGATCCGGACGGCACGCTGCTCACGGCCACCGGCAACCCGGTGCTCGGGGACTCGGGGCCGATCAACGTCCCGGCCTACACCAGCATCAACATCGGCACCGATGGTTCGGTGTCGGTCGTGCCGCGCGGCCAGACGCCCATGACCATCTCGACCGTGGGCCGCATCAAGCTGGTGAAACCCACGCAGGACCAGGTGGCCCGCGGCAGTGACGGCCTGTTCCGCAGCACCACGGGCAAGGAGCTCGATCCGGACGCGACCGTGCACCTGGTGTCGCGCACCCTGGAATCGAGCAACGTCAATATCGCCGAGACCATGGCCAACATGATCGAGCTGGCCCGCAGCTACGAGGTGCAGGTCAAGGCCATGAAGACGGCCGAAGATACCGGTGCCGAGAGCACCAAGCTGCTACAGAACAGCTGACGAGCACGGAGGATCACAGACGATGAATCCAGCACTATGGGTCGCCAAGACAGGCCTGGACGCACAGCAGACCAATATGGCGGTGATTTCCAACAATCTCGCCAACGTCAACACCACCGGCTTCAAGAAGGGCCGGGCGGTGTTCGAGGACCTGCTCTACCAGAACGTCTCGCAGGTGGGTGCGGCCACCTCGCAGAACACGCAGGCGCCGAGCGGCATGTCCCTTGGTACGGGCGTCAACCTGGTGGCGACCGAGAAGGTCTATACCCAGGGAAATCTCAACCAGACCGGCAACTCGCTCGATCTGGCGATCAATGGCAGCGGCTTTTTTCAGGTGCTGATGCCGGACGGCACGCTTGCCTACACGCGCGACGGCAGCTTCCAGGTCAGCAACACCGGCCAGGTGGTGACCGCGCAGGGTTTTACGGTGCAGCCGGCGATCACGATCCCGCAGGGCGCGCAGAGCGTCACGATCGGCCAGGACGGCACCGTGCAGGTCCAGCTTCCCAACCAGAGCTCGCCCTCCACGATCGGCACGTTGCAGCTGGCGAATTTCATCAATCCCGCGGGGTTGCAGGCCAACGGCGAGAACCTGCTGGTCGAGTCCGGCTCCAGCGGCACTGCGCAGACCGGGCAGCCGGGTGTCAACGGACTCGGAGCGCTGCAGCAGGGCTACACCGAGAGCAGCAATGTCGACGTGGTCGAGGAAATGGTCAACATGATCGAGACGCAGCGCGCCTACGAGATGAACACCAAGGCCATCGAGACCAACGATCAGATGCTGCAGTACCTCGACAGCAATCTCTGATGGGAAACAATGTGATCAAGCTCGCGAAGCAACTTTCCACACTCGCAGCCGCGCTGGCCGCGGCGCTGATTCTCGCCGCGTTGCCCGGCTGCGGCCTGCGCCCGCACCCGGACGACAACTACGCGGCAGCCCTGCCCGAGGAAGTGCCGATCGAAGTGCCACCCAACGGCGCCATCTTCCACACCGGTCACGACGTGCCGCTGTTTCGTAACACGGTGGCGCACCGCGTCGGCGACGTGCTGACGATTACGCTGGAGGAGCAGACCAACGCCTCCAAGAGCGCGACCACGACCACCAAGAAGACCACCACCGAGGCCATGGCTGCGCCGACGCTGCTGGGTGCGCCGCTGACCATTCACGGCAAGAACATCCTCAACAACAATCTCAACGATGCTACGACCTTCGATGGCGAAGGCACCAGCGCGCAGAGCAACGTGCTGACCGGCTCGATCTCGGTCACCGTGGCCAAGCGCCTGGCCAACGGCAATCTGCTGGTGCGCGGCGAGAAGTGGCTGACGATCAACCAGGGACGCGAGTTTGTGCGCATCTCGGGCATCGTGCGACCGGTAGACATACAGCCCGACAACAGCGTGCCGTCGACCCAGGTCGCCGATGCGGTCATCGCCTACGCTGGCCAGGGCACGCTCGCCGATGCCAACACCAAGGGCTGGCTGGCGCGCTTCTTCGATTCCAAGTGGATGCCATTCTAGGCGGATATACATATGAGTCGATGGAGCTTATTTCGCTGGTTCCAACTGTTCGCCGCCATGGCGATCATGTCGGTACTGCACCCGGGCGTGTCGCACGCCGAGCGTGTCAAGGACATCGCCTCGGTGTCCGGCGTACGCACCAACCAGGTGGTCGGCTACGGCCTGGTCGTGGGGCTGAACGGCACCGGCGACCAGACCACGCAGGCGCCGTTCACGATCCAGAGCATCTCCAACATGCTGGCGAACTTTGGCGTGACGATCCCGTCCAGCGTGGCCGCGCAGATGCAGCTGAAGAACGTGGCCGCAGTTACCGTAACCGCCGATCTGCCGCCGTTCGCCAAGCCCGGTCAGACGATCGATATCACGGTTGCTTCGATTGCCAACGCCACCAGCCTGCGCGGCGGCGCGCTGCTGCTGACGCCACTGCACGGTGCCGACGGCGAGGTCTACGCCATGGCGCAGGGTAGTGTCATGGTCAGCGGCTTTGGCGTGGCCGGAAAGGATGGCTCGCGAGTCAGCGTCAACATACCGAGCGGCGGCCGCATCCCCAACGGCGCCACGGTCGAGCGCGAGGTGCCGAACACTTTCCACAATCAGCCGTTCGTGATCCTCAATCTCAACTCACCCGATTTCAGCAATGCTGCGCGCCTGACCGACGCGCTCAACAAGATGCTCGGCGCGGGCAGCGCGCAGGCGCTCGATGCTGTGTCGGTCAAGGTGCAGGCGCCGGCCGACGAGGCCGGGCGCGTGGCCTTTATTGGCACGCTGCAGGAGCTCGAGATCGAGCCCAGCGAGGCGCCGGCGCGCGTGATCGTCAATTCGCGTACCGGTACGGTCGTCATCAGCAATCGCGTGCGCGTGACGCCGGCCGCCGTCGCGCATGGGACGCTGACGGTCACCATCCAGGAGCGTACCGACGTCAGCCAGCCTGGACCCTTCTCATCCGGCAGCACCGTCGCCACGCCGCGCTCCGAGATCAACGTCTCCCAGAGCGATGCGCGCATGTTCGTGTTCGACGCCGGCGTCAACCTCGACGAGATCGTGCGAGCGGTCAACCAGGTCGGCGCAGCGCCCGGCGACCTGGTCGCAATACTCGAAGCATTGCAGCAGGCTGGCGCACTGCACGCCCAGCTGATCGTCATCTGAGCGGCCGCCGATTGAGTCAATGTCGTGAGCAGTCCCACTGTCGGCCCCACTTACTACGCGGACTTCGGCGGTCTCGAGGGTCTGAAGAAGAACGTCAAGGCCGACGATCCACAGGCGATCCGCGCCGCTGCGCAGCAGTTCGAGAGTTTGTTCACCAACATGATGTTGAAGTCGATGCGTGAGGCCAAGCTCGGCCAGGGACTGGGAGAGAGCCAGGAGAGTGATCTCTATCAGGATATGTACGACCAGCAGATCTCGCTCAAGATGTCGCAGGGCAAGGGACTGGGACTCGCCGACATGCTGGTGCAGCAGTTGACGCGCAATCGGGCCACCAAGGTTGGTGACGGCGCGCAGAGCGCTGCCGGCGCGTCCGGAACCTCGGGCGCGACCAAAGCCACGCCTGCCAGCAGCACGACCGGCGCCGCGACACCGGCCAACCGCATCAGCTTTGTGAAGATGATGGAACCGTACGCCGAGCAGGCCGCGGGCCAGCTTGGCGTGTCGCCGGACACGTTGATTGCGCAGGCAGCGCTCGAGACCGGCTGGGGACAGCACGTCCCGGCGTCGGGCAGCGGCAGCTCGAGTCTCAACCTGTTCGGCGTCAAGGCCGGCGCGGGCTTCCGCGGCGAGGCCGTTTCAGCCCTGACCACCGAGTACGACGGCAGTGGCAACAATCCAACCAGCATGGCGCAGCCATTCCGCGCCTACGCCTCGGTGCAGCAGGGCATCAACGATTATGTCACGCTGCTGCAGCGCAACTCACGCTACCGCGAGGCGCTCGGCAGCGGCGACGACGTGCATGCCTTTGGCAGCGCGCTCGCGCGCGGCGGGTATGCCACCGACCCGGATTATGTCCAGAAATTGCAGGCCACCGTGGCCAGTGTCCGGGCCTTGCGCAGTGCGACGGTTACTGCGCCGCTCAAGAATCCTGCGCCGCCGCCGACAACTGCCCCAGGGGAAGTTTCATGAGTGAAGGTGCACCGTAATGGGTGACATGCTGTCGACTGGTGTGACGGGGCTGCTGGCATTCCAGACCGCCCTCGACACGATCAGCAACAACGTTGCCAACGTCAACACGCCGGGGTATAGCGAGGAGACTGCCAATCTCGCGACCAACCCGTCCACGCCGACGCCGAACGGCGCGATCGGCAATGGCGTCAATGTCGACGGCATCACGCGCAGCTACAGCAACTTCCTCGATGCGCAGACGCGCGCGGCCACCAGCAGCTATAACCAGTTCAATACCACCGCCGGTCTCGCCAGCAACATCGATAACATGTTCAGCGACCCGAGCAGCGGATTGTCGGCTTCGCTGCAGACTTTCAGCCAGACGATCCAGTCGATGGCGAATTCGCCGACGCAAAGCTCGACGCGGCAGGCGGTGCTGAGTCAGGCGCAGGCGCTGGTCAGTCAGCTTCAGGGGTACCAGAGCCAGCTCGACCAGCTCAACGGCCAGGTCAACACCCAGATCCAGTCCGAGGCCAGCACGATCTCATCGCTGGCGCAGAGTATCGCCAACCTGA
Organism: Steroidobacteraceae bacterium; assembly: GCA_049584935.1. GTDB lineage: Bacteria > Pseudomonadota > Gammaproteobacteria > Steroidobacterales > Steroidobacteraceae > FEN-1191. The sequence continues at coordinate 9,800 of JBAUYT010000113.1, read as the reverse complement.
ATCAAAGCATCATGGCGGCGCAGAATAACGGCAGTGGGCAGCAGCCGCTGAGCCTGCTCGATCAGCGCAACAACCTGGTCGATCAGCTGTCGCAGGACGTCAATGTTAGTACCGTACAGCAGAGCGACGGCTCGCTGAGCGTCTTCATCGGCAGCGGCCAGGCACTCGTGGTCGGCGCTCGGTCCGCGACATTGAGCGCCACACCGGATCAGTTCGCATCGGGTCAGCTGGATCTGTCGCTGACGACGCCGAACAACAGCACCGACATTACCAGTCAGGTTTCCGGCGGCACCCTCGGTGGTTTGCTGCAATTTCGCACTCAATTACTGATTCCCGGGCAGAATGCGCTCGGCCAGGCGGCCGTGACATTGACCAGCCTGGTCAACACGCAAAATGAGGCCGGACTGGATCAAAACGGCGCCATCGGTCAGGCGCTGTTCGCGGTCGGCGGGCCCCAGGTCACCCCCAGCCAGAACAACACCGGAACCGCCGATGTCACCGGAGTGATCAGCAATCTGGGTGGGCTGACGACCAGCAATTACGATCTCGAGTACGACGGCGCCAATTGGCACCTCACTGACACTGCCAGTGGCACGACAATGCCGCTGGCGGCCAGCACCGCAGGGGGTGTCACGACACTGACCGGCGCGGGCATGACGCTGACAGTGACGGGCGCCGCAAATGCCGGCGATAAGTTTCTGGTTCAGCCCACCGGCAACGCGGTGGCGGGCTTGACCCTGCTGACCAGCGATCCTTCCAAGATTGCCGCGGCCGGCCCGCTCGTTACCAGCGCCGGCAGCACCAATACCGGCACCGCGAGCATCGCCACGGCGACCGTACCCAATATGGCGGCCTGGACGCGCGGCAACTACAGCATCGACTTCAGCAGCCCGACCGCCTACACCGTCACGGATGCCGGCGGTACCGTCGGCACAGGTACCTACACCCCCGGAACCCCGATCAGTTTCAACGGCATCAACGTCACGCTGAACGGCACGCCGGCTGCGAACGACAGCTTCGCCATTGACGACAATGCCAACGGCACGGGCGACAACAGCAATGCCCTCAAGCTGGCGGCGATTCTCGACAGCAAGGTGCTAAACGGCGGTTCCGAGTCTCTCAGCGATGCCGTGAATGCCTATGTCGGTACCGTGGGCTTGCAGACCAGCCAGGCACAGAATGGCGCCACCGCGCAACAGAGCGTGATGCAGAGCGCACAGAGTGCCCAGCAATCGGTATCGGGCGTCAACCTCGATCAGGAAGCGGCGAACCTGGTGCAGTACCAGCAGGCTTATCAAGCCGCTGCACAGGTCATTTCGACCTCGAACACGCTGTTCAATTCTCTCATCACCGCCATCAACACTGGGTAGGCCGCCATGCGTATATCCACGCCGATGCTGAATGAGGCCGCCGTCAATGCGATCCTGCAGGACCAGTCGAGCCTGTCGCAGACGCAGGGCCAGCTGGCGACCGGCAAGAGCATCAATTCGCCATCCGACAATCCAGTGGGCGAGGTGCAGCTGTTGCAGCTCGACGCGCAGAATTCACAGTACCAGCAATACGTCAGCAACGGACAGTCAGCCAACACCAATCTGACGCTGGAAGAGAGTGCGCTGTCGACCTCGACCACGACTTTGCAGTCGATCCGGGATCTGGTGGTGCAGGCCAACAGCGGCAGCAACAACAGCTCCGATCTGCAGAACATCGCAACTCAGATCGGCGCACTCGAGAATCAGTTGCAGGGCGCGGCCAACAGTCAGAACGCCCAGGGTCAATACCTGTTTGCCGGCTTTTCATCCGGCACGCAGCCGTTCGTGCGCGGCGCCACCGGTTCGGTCGCCTACGTGGGTGATAGCGGCGTCAGCACCGTACCGCTCAACGGCGGTACCTCGGTGCAGACCGGCGATGCCGGTTCGAGTGTCTTCATGAACATTCCGGCGGGCAACGGCACCTTCACGACCGCCGTCAGCGGCGGCAATACCGGCACCGGCGTCATCGATGCCGGTACCGTCACCAATGCCGCGACCTGGAACGCGGCCGCCGGCACGACGCCGCCGGGACCGCCCTACACGATTACCTTCAGCGACGCGACCGACTACCAGGTCACCGACGCCAGCGGCAACCCGGTGACGAGCGGCACCTACAACAGTGCCAATGGCGGTGAGGTTGCCTTCGACGGCATCGAGGTCGGCATCACCGGCTCACCGGCTGCCGGCGACACGTTCACGGTCGCACCAGCCGGCAAACAAGGCGTGTTCGATACGCTGGACAACGTGGTCAGTGCTCTGAACAGCGCCGGCAGCACATCGGCGGCGCGAGCGCAGCTGAACACCAAGCTCAACACTGCGTTGCAGGGCATCGATCAAGCGCTGCAACAGGTGTCCACGGTCACATCGGGCGTCGGCGCGCGCCTGTCGATGATAAGCAACGTCAACAACTCCCTTACCAGCGCCAGTACGACCGTGCAGACGCAGATATCGAACCTGAGCAGCCTGGATTACGCAGCGGCGACCTCGCAGTACAGCCAGCAGTACATCGCGCTGCAGGCGGCGGAGCAGTCCTACGCCGACATCGGTCAGCTGTCCCTGTTCAAATACCTGTGAGGGCCGGCGAGCAAACTGTGATGCGATCGACGGTCTTTCAAAATGCGAAGTAGGTCATTCAAGTTCGGTTGTAGGAATCCGATAACCCATCCGGAACAAGGCGCGGCCATGGTGGCCAGCTGGCAGCAATTAGCGCACCGGAATGGATCCGGTGATCGAACCGAATCATCAGGAGCAACCGACTATGTCACTCGTCCTTAATACGAACATCAACGCGCTCGTGGCGCAGAACAGCCTGACAGCGTCGGGCAACCAGTTGGCGACGTCTCTGCAGCAGCTGTCCTCGGGCCTGCGCATCAACACCGCCGCGGACGACGCTGCCGGTTACGCGATTGTCCAGGGCATGAACTCTCAGATCGGCGGCCTCAACCAGGCGGCGCAAAATGCGAGCGCCGGCGTGTCGCTGACGCAAACCGCTCAGGGCGCTCTGACGGAAATCACCAACGACCTGCAGACCATGCGCAACCTGGCGGTCGAGTCGCTGAACGCGACCAACAGTTCGACCGATCGTGCCGACCTTAACCAGCAGTATCAGCAGCTTGCCGCCGACATCAACAACGTTGCCAGCACGGCAGCGTTCAACGGCGTCAACCTGCTCGACGGCTCGTTTCAGGGTGCGACCTTCCAGATCGGCGCCAACGTCGGCCAGACCATCACCGTGTCTTCGGTCGCCAGTGCGACCACCGGCGCGCTCGGCGCGCAGTACGCGGCTGCGACTCAATCCGTCGCCGCCGGTGTGACCGGCGTGGTCAACCTGGCCAACGTATCGATCAACGGCAAGGCCTTGGCCACGACCGGTACGGTCAATTCGACCGGCGCCCTCGTGTCCGCGATCAATGCGGCCGGCATCGGCGGCATCACCGCGAGCGCGCAGGTGGTTGGTGCGGTGGTAGCGGCCAGCACCGCCGGCCATACCGGCACGCTGGTCATCAACGGCGTTCAGACGGGCGCTATTACGGCCACCGGCACGGCGACCACGGATGTCGCCAACACGGTCGCTGCGATCAATGCCATCAGCGCCTCGACCGGCGTGACGGCGAGCACCAACACGACCGGCACGGCCATCACACTGACCAATACGTCGGGCAATCCGATCTCGGTAGGCTATGGCGTCGGTTCGACGCTCGTTGCGGCTGACACCGGCCTGGCCGTCACCGCGACCGTCACCGGCGCGGTCGCCGGCGCCACCGCGTTTGCGGCTGCGCAATCGGGACAGACCGTCACCATCAACGGAACCGCGACCGGGCCGATCACCATCCTCGGCGGCGCCGCCAACCTGACTGCGGACGTGACCAGTGTGGCCAATGCCATCAACGGCATCACCGGCACCACCGGTGTGTCGGCGACGGTCAGCCCCACCAATCAGTTGACGCTGACTTCCAACACCGGCGGTGCCATCACGGTCGCCTACACGGCCAGCACGATCACCGCGGCCATGACCGGCCTGGCGGCTGCTGCCGGCGTCGGCGACAGCTACGTCGTGAATTACGCCGGCAGCACCACGGGTAACGTGAGCATCTCCGGCGTCGCTGGAGACCTGACCAACGCCGGACTGGCGGCGGGCACGCAGGCTTCGACCCAGACGGGCACCACGCTGGCCAACACCAACGTGTTGAGTGTGCCGTCCTCGAACGCGGCGATCTCGGCCATCAGCGCTGCGTTGACGCAGATCGCCGGCACGGGCGCGCAGCTCGGTGCGTATCAGAATCGATTCACGGCTGCGATCACGGGCCTGAACACGGACTCCACCAACCTGGATGCCGCACGCAGCTCGATTCAGGATACTGACTACGCGCAGGCGACGTCGGATCTGTCGAAGGCGCAGATCCTGCAGCAGGCCAGCACGGCGATGGTCGCCCAGGCCAATACGGTGCCGCAGAACGTCCTGACGCTGCTGCAGAAGCTGCCGTAGGACTGATGACGCAGTTGTTGCTAAGCTCGATAGCGGCCGGGCGGGGACCGAAAGGTCTCCGCCCGCCGCACTTTTAGGGGATCGGTCCTCGAGGTTATAGGATCATGACAACCACGAGTTCAACCACCAGCGCGACCACGCCGGTAACGACCACGCCGGTATCCGTCGCCAGCAGCAGCAGCTCCGGTGCCGCGGGCGGCTCGGTGATCGACGTCAGCTCGCTGGTGTCGGAGCTCGTGGCTGCGACGCAGGCGCCGCAACAGGCGCTGATCACGAATCAGACCCAGGCCGTCACCGCAAACATCTCCGCACTCGGAACGCTCAAGAGCGCACTCTCGACCTTTCAGTCCTCGCTAACGGCACTCAGCACGCCCACTGCGTTCAACGCCGTGGCTGCGACCAGCTCTGACCAGAATGTGGTCACAGCGACGGCCGGCTCCAACGCGGTCGCCGGCAGCTTCGGCGTGACCGTCTCGACCCTGGCGTCGGCGCAGCAACTGCTTTCGAGTGCATTTACGGGCGGCGCCGGCGCCGTCGTCGGCACTGGCGCTCTGACGCTGTCCGTCGGCGGGTCGAGCTTCGGCGTGACCATCAGCAGCAGCGATGACACTCTCAGCGGAATTGCCGGCGCCATCAACTCGGCCACCGACAACACTGGTATCACGGCTACCGTGATTGCAGGTACCGATGGCGCGCACCTGCTGCTGTCTTCCTCGCAGACTGGCGCGGCCAACACCATTGCGGTCACCGAAAGCGACGCCGGCACCGGCCTTGCGGCACTGACCTACGGCAGCGGCAGCACCGGCAACTACACGCAAAACGCACCCGCCGCGGATGCCAGCTTCAGCATCGCCGGAGTCGGCTACACCAGCCCGAGCAATTCGGTCAGTAGCGCGATCAGCGGTGTGACCATCGATCTGGTCGGCCTGACCGCAGGCGCTACCGGGGCGCCCAGCACTGCGCCCGCGAGCGCCACTGTGACCGTGGCCAACGACACCGCGACGGTCGAGACGAACATCCAGAACTTCGTGAGCGCGTACAACACCATGCAGAGTGCCCTGGCCACGCTGGGCAGCTACGATGCGAGCACCGGCACCGCCGGACCTATGCTCGGCAATCCGGTGCTCACCAACATTCAAAGCCAGATCCAGAACGCGTTGTACAGCGTGGTCGGGAGTTCCACCGACAATTCGCTGGCGGCCATCGGCATAACCACCAACAGCGATGGCTCGCTATCGGTCGACAACGCGACGCTCGAGAACGCACTGGCAAGTAATTTCACTGCGGTCAGCCAGCTGTTCAGTAGCAAGAATGGCGTCGCTGCGCAGCTCAATTCCGCTATCACTGCGGATCTGGGCGGCAGCGGCTCGATCACCAGCTACAGCCAGTCGCTGGTGTCGCAGGAGAACGCGCTGACGCAGCAGACCGACACGCTCAATACCCAGATGAGCGCGCTCAGCGCCAGCCTGACGCAACAATACTCCACGCTCAACACATTGCTGTCTTCGCTGCAGAGCACGTCGTCTTACCTGACGCAGGCATTCGCCAGCCTGCCGACCGTGCAAGGCACGCCCAACGCCTAGGAGCCGTTCAAGTTCTCCAGCGTCCCGCCGTTAAGCTCTCCAGTGGAGATCGACGGAGAATTGCGCCGTGAGCGCTTACGCCAGAAATTCGAAATTAGCCGCCTACCAGAGCGTATCGGTGCATGGCGCCGTCGCCGGCGCCGACCCGCATCGCCTGGTACTGATGCTGATGGACGGGATTCTCGAGCGGTTGGCGGTCGCCAGCGGTTGCATCGAGCGCGGCGAGATCGGGCGCAAGGCCCAGCTGCTGCACAGCTGCACCACGCTGATCGCGGAGCTGCGCGGCAGCCTCAACCTGCATCAGGGCGGCGAGATTGCTCGAAACTTGAGCGACCTGTACGAATACATGGCGCGGCAGCTGCTGCGCGGCAATGTCGAGGGCAAGGCGCACTATCTCAAGGAAGTGAGCGGTCTGCTCGGTGAAGTGCGCAGCGCCTGGGTGGCGATCGGCCCGGAAGTGCGCAGCAGAGTGGCACAGGGTGTCCACAGCGGCTGAGCGCTCAGCATGCTAGGCTAACGGCACAAGCGTTTATGTTCGAAGGCGCCGACACCGTGGTGCTGTACGACGAGCTGGCCTGCCAGGACCTGTTACCGGTGCAGTGGAAATCGCTGCCGCAGCCGCTCGACCGGTTTGCGCTCATCGGGCTGGATGAATCCAACGCGCTGCTGCTGCAGGCCTGCGTGGCGGTTGAAGAGCACCCGGTGCGCGAGAAGAACGAAGATCTCGAGCCGCTCGCCGCGGAACTGGCGCGCATGGATTTCAAGATCAACCTGGTGCTGCAGCTGCTGTCGAAGCTTGCGCCGCAGGAGCCGATGTCGACTCCCACGGAAATACAGTTCAATTCACTCGGTGCCAGCTGGATCTCGCTCGAGCCGCCGCCGCGCGCCGGTGATCGCGGGCTGCTGCGCGTGCAGTTGCGCAGTTCGCTGCCGCAGCCGCTCGAGCTGCCCGCCGAAGTCAGCAGCGTCAGCGGCAGCCGCGTGCGCGTGACGTTCCCGGAGCTTTCAGAAGGCACTGTAGAGTTGATGCAGCGGCTGGCCTTTTTACGCCACCGGCGACATATTGCCGACACGCGCAAGGCGCGCCAGCTTTAGCGCCGCGGCGGTCGCGACGCAGTTCTCAATAATCCCGTGACGCAGGTCCAGCGATTTCCATAACGTCAACTTTGTGACGTATATCCATCCCTTGCCATAACGCCGCTCCTACTCTGTGCACCCAACACAGCAGGGGTGCAGAGAAGCGATGGCCGAACGGGCAGCGATGGCGATGACGGTAGCAGAGCAGACGAATCTGGCTGCGACTCTGCCGACGGGCTCCTCCGAAGCCATCGTGCGCGTCAACCGCCTGGTGCACCAGGTGGCCGGATTTGACAGTAATGTCTTGATCCTCGGCGAATCGGGCACCGGCAAGGAAGTGGTGGCGCGCGCCATCCACGACAGCTCACCGCGCCGCGGCCGGCCCTTCATTCCGATCAACTGCGGCGCCATTCCCGGCGAACTGCTTGAGAGCGAGCTGTTCGGTCACGAGAAGGGTGCCTTCACCGGTGCGCTGACCACGCGCAAGGGACGCTTCGAGGTCGCCGAGGGCGGCACGATCTTCCTCGACGAGATCGGCGACATGAATCCCACCATGCAAGTCAAGCTGCTGCGGGTACTGCAGGAACGAGTGTACGAGCGCGTTGGCAGCTGTGTGCCGCAGCGCTGCGACGTACGCATCATCGCCGCCACCCATTGCGATCTCGAACAGGCCATCGTCAAGGGCACATTCCGCGAGGACTTGTTCTACCGTCTGAACGTGGTGCCGATCGACATGCCGCCGCTGCGCGAGCGCGGCGAGGATCTGTCGGCGCTGATCGAAGACCTGGCGCTGCGCATACATGCTTCCGGCAGGCCGCGGATACAGTTCAGCGCCGCCGCCATCGAGGCGCTGCGGTGCTATCGCTGGCCCGGCAACGTGCGCGAGCTCGGCAATCTGATCGAGCGTCTGTCGATCCAGTGCGAGTCGCGCGCGGTCACTGTGGCCGACTTGCCGCCGCGCTACCGTCCCGCCGACTGGACCCCGGGTTCCCAGCCGCCGTGCGAGAGCCTGGTGGCCTCGACATCCGCGGCCGCCGTGCTGGCGCCCGCGTTCGAGTCGCTGGTACAGGAGATCGAGGCCGGGTTCGGTGAGCCGCTGGAGCCGCCGGTCGACGAAGCCGATACCGCGACCTGCATCGAGCCACAGTTCGCCGACGCGCTGTTGGCGGAGATTCCCACGGGCTTCGACCTGCGACAGTACCTGGAAGTGCTCGAGCAGCGACTGATCGCGCGCGCTATGGAGTCCTCGGGGGGCACCGTGGCACAGGCCGCGCGCGTGCTCGGGCTGCGCCGCACCACGCTGGTCGAGAAGCTGCGCAAGTACGCAATGGGCGGCAGCGAAGCGGTGGTGTCGGAATCTTGACGTCCGCGACGACGGCAAAGTGCTGCCGTCGTGAGCCGCGTCACACTCTGGTGACGGCACGCAAATTGCTCCGCTGACCTCGACAAGTACAGCTTGAAGAGGCATGGACTATCCAATGCAGACCTCAGCACCGATGCCGGGACTCGAGACGCGCGAGCGTCCTCGGCCCGCGGATTATTGCGACCCGGTGGCGTGCGCCGAATCGACCCGCGTGCTCATGGAACTGGCGCGGCGGGTGGCCGGCAGCGAATGCACCGTGCTGATAGCCGGCGAATCCGGTACCGGCAAGGAAGTAATGGCGCATTACATTCATCAGCACTCGACCCGGGGAGACGGCAGCTTCGTGGCGGTCAACTGCGCTGCGATTCCCGAGAACATGCTGGAAGCGATGCTGTTCGGCTGGGAGCGCGGCGCGTTCACCGGCGCGCACTCGGCGCATCCGGGCAAGTTTGAACAGGCTCAGGGCGGCACGCTGCTGCTCGATGAGATCTCTGAGATTCCGCTGTCGCTGCAGGCCAAGCTGCTGCGCGTGCTGCAGGAACGCGAGGTCGAGCGGCTCGGCTCGCGCACCAGCGTGATCCTCGACGTACGCATCCTGGCGACCACCAACCGGCGCTTGCGCGAGGAGGTGGCTGCGGGCCGCTTTCGCGAAGATCTCTATTACCGGCTGAACGTGTTCCCGATCTCGCTGCTGCCGCTACGCTCGCGCCGCGACGATATTCTGCCATTGGCGATGCGGCTGCTGAGCTCGCATTGCCGGCCGGGCGGCCGCATTCCGGCGCTGCACCCGGGCGCCGCGCAGCAGCTGCTCACCTACGCGTGGCCCGGCAACGTGCGCGAACTCGAGAACGTCATGCAGCGCGCGCTGGTCATGTGCGACGGCGATCTGGTGCGCGACTCACATATCATCTTCGAGCCGCCGGCGGCCGCGAGTCCGCCAGCGGCGACGCCCGTGGTCGCAGGGCTTGCGCCCAGTGCGGCGCCAGCGCTCGACGCCGAGCCTGCGCCGGGGTCGGTGCCTGCGTCCGAGACCACCGCCGGCGCGCTGGCCGAATCACTGGCGCTGGCGGAGCGACGCATCATCCTCGAAGCGCTGCGCACCAACGAGACTCGCGAGCGCATCGCCGAACGCCTCGGCATCAGCCCGCGCACGCTGCGCTACAAACTGGCGCGGCTGCGGCGCATGGGGCTCGATGCCGACGAAGCCGCCATCACCGGTGCGAGCGCCGCATGAGCAACATCGCCATCGATCAGGTACTGGC
>JBAUYT010000112.1:0-15699 GCA_049584935.1 Steroidobacteraceae bacterium | reverse complement strand
CCTTGCGCGCGCAGCTCACTGCCGCGCTCGCCGGCTACCAGGAAGCCGCGCGCCAGCTCTCGGCACGGCGCGCCACCGCCGCGCGGGCCCTGGCCAAGGACATCTCGGCGCGCATGCAGGAGCTCGGCATGGGCGGCGGCCGATTCCTGATCGAGCTGTCCCCGCTCGAAAATGCCGAACCAGCGGCGCATGGGATCGACCGGATCGAATTTCGCGTCAGCACCAACGTCGGCCAGGCACCGCGAGCGGTTGCCAAGGTGGCATCGGGCGGCGAGCTGGCGCGGTTATCGCTGGCGGTGCAGGTCTCCTGCGCCGTGGACACTGCGCGTTGCATGGTATTCGACGAAGTCGACTCAGGAATTGGCGGAGCCGTTGCCGAGATCGTCGGCCGGGAGTTGCGCGCTCTCGGCGGTGGCGGACAGGTGCTGTGCGTCACGCACCTGCCGCAGGTGGCGGCTCAGGGCCATCAGCACCTGCGCGTCATCAAGTACAACGACGGCGGCAGCACCCGCGTGCGGCTCATGGCGCTTGCAGGCGCAGATCGCGTGCAGGAGATTGCCCGCATGCTCGGCGGAGTGCAGATCACACAGCGCGCGCAGGCTCATGCGCTGGAGATGTTGAACGCCGCGGCGGTCACCAGCACGGTTGCGGCCGCAGCGGCTCCGACGCCGTCGACCTCGCCTGTCGCCGACCCTGCCGCCGAGCGCCGTCGCCAAACGCGCGCCGGGCGCGTCAAGAACGCCGGATCGTAGTCGGGAGCGCTAGCTCGACAGGCGGGTACGCGGTCCCTTGCGTGCGGGGCAGTTAGGCCGCTGGCAGCGGCCGTACAGCACCATGGAATGCTCCTCGATCTTGAAGCCGAGCCGCTGCGCCACCGCGTTCTGCCGCGCCTCGATCTCGGGATCGACGAACTCTTCGACCGCGCCGCAGTCGATACAGACGATGTGGTCGTGGTGGGTTCCATGATTGATCTCGAACACGGCCATGCCGTCCTCGAAATGGTGACGGGAGACCAGACCCGCGCCCTCGAATTGCGTCAATACGCGATAGACGGTCGCCAGGCCGATGTCTTCGCTCGAGTCCAGCAGCTTCTTGTAGATCTCCTCGGCCGACATGTGCCGGGTCGGGCTGTTCTCGAGGATCTCGAGAATTTTGAGCCTCGGCAGAGTGACCTTGAGGCCGGCCTTGCGCAGATCCTTACCTTCCACGTTGCACCTCCTTGCGGCCCCGCTGCGAGCGGTCGATACGGTATGATTGTCGCATGAGAATGAGTTCCCGCAGTCTTACCTTGCAACTTGCCCGCACTTTTTCAGTGGCCGCAGTCCTGGCGACGGTGTTCGCCGGCTGCGTCTATCGGATGCCGATCCAACAGGGGAACTATCTGGACCCGGCCGTCATCGCGCAGGTCAAGCCGGGTATGACGCACAGCCAGGTGCGCTATCTGCTGGGCACGCCCATGGTGCCGGGCGCCTTCGACAACGCGCGCTGGGATTACGACTACTATCTCAAGTCCAAGCGCCTCAAGGGCCCTGCCCGCGGCCACGTGGCTATATTCTTCAGCAATAACCTGGTCGCGCGCGTCGACAGCGACGTCACCGAGGCGCCCTTTGCCGCCCTCAGCACGCGCGGCGCCCAGGCCCCCGAGCCGCACGGCGGCGGCGTCCACTAGCAACTCAGCCTTTGCCGCGCTGCGATGCGTTGCGCGCGGCGCGCGCGCGGCGGCTTTGGCGCGGATCGACCAGCAGCCCTCGATAAATTTCGATCCGATCACCGTCGGCAGGAACAAACTGCCGGTCATGCGGTTGCCCGAACACGCCAACGGTCGCACCGTCCCAATCCACCAGGGCATCGCTCAACCGCAGCCGCCCGGCTTCGAGCACCGTGGCTATGGTGGCCGCATCCGGCACGTCCAGCTCGCATTCGTAAATGCCGCGCTCGGTATCGCAGGTTAGGCGGCAACGCTTGCTCATGTTTGACGGCAGCAACGCCTCAGGCCGGCAGGCTCTGTGCGCGCGCCACGAATGCGCGCACCAATTCAGCCTGGGCTTCCTCGAATAACGGTTCGAACAGCACCGACTTCAGCGGGTTGGAGAATTGAAACCTGAGCTTGAAGTCGATGCGACAACCATTGTTTGCGACCGGCGAGAAATGCCACGAGCCTTCCAGCACCTTGAACGGCCCTTCCACCAGCTGCATGTATACGCTGCGTTCCGGATCGAGCTGATTGCGCGTGGTGAACTGCGTACGCAGCGGACCCCGGCGCACGGCCAGGCGCGCCACCACCTGCTGGCAGTCACGCTCGAGCACGTCGGCCGCGGTGCAACCGGGTACGAACTCGGGGTAGCGCGCTATGTCATCGACCACCCCGTATACGACCTTCGGTGCGCGCGCGACCAGGGATGTGCGGGTCATTTCTCGCATCACGCCAGTGTGGCGGAGGCGGTCATCGGGCTCAAGCCACCGGGCGGCTCTGTACAATGGTCCGATGGCCAAGTCCGCAACTACCGAGCGTCTGATCGCCGAGAATCGCCGCGCGCGTTATGACTACTTCATCGAAGAGCGGCTCGAAGCAGGCCTCGTGCTCGAGGGCTGGGAAGTCAAATCCATGCGTGCCGGCCGCGCGCAGCTGGCCGAGGCCTATGTCTACGTGCGCAATGGCGAGGCTTTCCTGATCGGCGCACATCTGTCACCCCTGCGCACCACCTCTACCCACAAGGTGGCAGACCCGGTGCGAACGCGAAAACTGCTGCTGCACCGGAACGAGCTCGACCGGCTGATCGGTGCCAGCGAGCGCCGCGGCTATACGGTGGTGCCGCTGGAGCTGTACTGGAAGCAAGGCCGCGCCAAGCTGCAGATCGGCCTCGCCAAGGGCAAGAAGCAGCACGACAAGCGCGCCACCGAGAAGGAGCGCGACTGGCAACGCGACAAGGCGAGACTGCTGCGTCGCGGATGATCGGCCCAGTGTGCTCTGCCCGGCGATCTCACCATTCCGGGACAGCGATTCGCGTCCGGGGCTCCATCCGGGTTAAAATGCCTGAACTGAAGGGGGCGACCGGTTTCGACGTGGGTTACGAACCTTCAGGGGCGTGCCGAGGCGCAGTGGCCCTCGTTAATAACTGCTGCAAACTTTAGTTGCCAACGACGACAACTACGCTCTAGCTGCCTAGTCGCAGCTGACCTCTGACCAGTTCGTGCCTATGCGGCTGAACCAGGGGACGCGCTCATAGGATCGCGCTGCCGTGTGCTACGGGTTGCAGCGTTAAGAGTTACCGTCAGCTGGTCTGGCGTCTTCCCTGCCCTTCGGGTAGCGTCGGATGAGAACCAAAGAATGGGCTACGCGCGTAGATCCTGAAGTCTAGGGCTTGCGGACGCGGGTTCAATTCCCGCCGCCTCCACCAATTCAGATCCGGCGCGCAAGTGCCGGATCTCATGCTCACCTGGATTAAAACGGGTCCGGCATGGCAGGCGAGCGTACAGTTCGGTCTCGCATTCTGGCGGCAGTTCTGCCGCGCGACGGCTGCGCGCGCGTCTCGACCGGCAGCGGCGAAGGCAACCTGTGCGTCTGCTGTGACAAGCCAGTCGCACGCGGCGAACCGCAATTCAATGTCGAAGGGCAGCTCGACGGCCAACCCAGGTGGATGCCGATGCACGAACCTTGCTTTCACCTGTGGCGCGCCAGCGTCGATGGCATCGACGGCGAGGGCGCCGGCAAGCAGCCATGACATCCGGAGCCCTGAACGCAGAGCGGATCGGCGCCACGGTTGGCCGAACCGTGCGCCATCACTGGCAGCTTTTCCTCATGGAAGGCATAGCGCTGGTAGTTCTCGGGCTGCTGGCCATTGCGGCGCCGGTATTCGCCTCGCTGGCGGCCACGATCTTCTTCGGCTGGCTGCTGATCATCAGCGGCGGTGTCGGACTGATCGCCACCCTGCGCGCGCGCCAGGCCCCCGGATTTGTCTGGTCGCTGGTGTCGGCGGCCCTGGGACTGACAGCCGGCGCGCTGCTGGTCGTGTCGCCGTTACGCGGTACCCTGTCGATTACCGCGGTACTGATCGCCTTCCTGATCATCGAAGGCGTGGTCTCGATCGCCTACGCCATCGAACATCGCCGCGGCGGCTCGGGACGCTGGGGTTGGATGCTGGCCAGTGGCGTGCTGGATCTGGCACTCGCCGGCGTCCTGTTCGCGGGACTGCCGGGTGACGCGCTCTGGGCGCTAGGCCTGCTGATTGGCATCAACCTGGTATTCGGCGGCTGGTCGCTGATCGCGATGGCCCTGCACGCGCGCGGCGCGCCGTCGAATACCTGACGGTGTTACTGCCGCCGGCGCGGCGGTTCAATAACCCACGGTGATGCGCTGTCGGTGGTGCTTCGGCCGCTCGATCTCATCGACGATGGCGACGGCGAAGTCCTCACGCGATATGCGGCTCTCGCCTGCGGCATCCCGCAGCAACTGATCGCCGCCCACACGGAATTTGCCGGTGCGCTGGCCAGGCGCAATGTTCCAGGAAGGTGATACGGCGACCCAGTCGATGGTCGTCTCGGTGCGCAGCGTATCGAGCGCCCGGGCGGCGCCTTCCGCGCCCGGACGCCACGCGGCCGGGAATTCTTGCGTGTCGAGCACGCGCACACCAGGACTGACTTCGAGACTGCCGGCGCCCACGATGGCGATCAGACGTGCCACACCCGCCTGATGCACGGCCGCCAGCAGCTGCGAGGCATTGTCGGTCCAGCGCACGCTGGCCACCACGACGTCGGCGCCGCGCAGCACCGCTGCCAGCGCGCCGGGATCGGCAATGTCTCCGCGCGTGATGCTCAGCTGGGATTGGGGTGTCAGCTTGTGCACGTTGCGCACGATGCCGGTCACTGCGTGTCCGCGCTTGAGCGCTTCAGCCAGAATGCGGCCGCCGATATTGCCGCTCGCTCCGATCAGTGCAATCCTCGCCATGATCATCGCCTCCGCGGCGCCTGGGCGCCCGCTGCTGAGACTCTATTGTAGGCAATCGGGCATCGTTGCCGGCAGCCCGGGACGCCATGAGCAGCAGATGGCTTTGTTATGCATCAAAGCTGTGGGCAATGCCCGGCGGGATACAGCACCAGGAGCCTGCGCATGACGCCGTTGGTCCAGCCAAATCCGTCCTGCGTGGGATATTCCCCGCCGCCGCCACTGCGGCCCGGCGTCATGACATCGTACTTCTCCACCAACTTGCCGCTCTGCTGGTACACGCCCTCGACGTTGTTCATCCAGCGACACGCTATGGTGCTCGCAAGTGCCTGCTGGCCGTATTGCCGCAGACCGGACACCGCAATCCATTGAATCGGCGCCCAGCCGTTGGGCGCGTCCCACTGCTCGCCTGTCTGCAGTGGTGTCGTCACCACGCCGCCGGCTTTCAGCAGATCGTGGATGGTGTCGAGCGCGATGTCGGCCGCCTGCGCCGGGGATGCCAGCCGCGTAAACAGCGGATACAGCAGGGCAGCCGACACGCGTGGGATCGGCTGGCGGTCAGGCCAGTGATAATCGAGGTACGCGTGCGCATCGGCATTCCAGAGATAACGATCCACCGCGATCCGGCGCGCCTGCGCATGCCGCGCAAACGCGCGTGCGCAGGCCTGATCGCTGCGCCGGGCGCAGCCGCTGCGAATGGCGTTTTCGAGTCCGAACAGCAGGCTGTTGAGATCGATTGGGACAATTTCGGTGGTATCGATGGTGGCGCGGGTGTGCGCGTCGGCGAACCAGCGCGAGCCGAAGTCCCAGCCGCTCTCGGCCGCGGCCCGCAGGTTGCGGTAGACCTGCTGCGCCGGCCGGCCGCTGTGCTGCGCCAGTTCCACGTCCTCGCGGTAGGACTCATCGCGCGGTGTGTCCTGGTCATCCCAGTAGCGATTCAACACCGCACCATCCGGCATGGCGACCACACGTCGGTGTGCTGTGCCGGGCTTGAGCCCCTCGGCTCCTTCCATCCAGAACGCGTACTCGCGCTCGAGCTGCGGCAGATAACGCTCGAAGGCCGCGGCCGGGTCCCGCGGCGTTAGCAACCCGACCATTTCGAAGAAGAACGGCGGCTGCGAGCGGCTCAGATAGTACGTGCGCGCGCCATTCGGGACGTGCCCATAAGTGTCGATCAGGTAGGCGAAATCGCGCACCATGTCTTCGAGCAGATCCTGCCGGCCGCTCTCCTTCAGCCCCAGCATCGTGAAATATGAATCCCAGTAATAGATTTCCCGAAAGCGTCCTCCCGGCACCACGTATGGTTGCGGCAGCGGCAGCAGCGATGAGTACGGTGGCACCGAACTCGAGCGGCGCGTGAGCTGGTCCCAGAGCCTATCTATGTGAGTGGCGATCGGCACGCGCTCGGGCGCCGAAGGGGCCGCTGCCGCCACGGCAGGCAGCGTGAAGTGCGCTTCGACGAAGGCCTTGAGCGCCTCCGGCGAATCCGGATGAGCCGTGTGATATTCGGCCACGATCCGCGCCGGCCGTTCGTCCGGGGTCGCATCGACGAAGGCCTTGCCGTCCTTGAATAGGGCCGCCATCTGCACGGCGATGAACAGATCTCCGAACAGCCCCTGCGGCGATTCGAGCGGATGCTCCGCGGATTGTGCCGCCGGCGGCGCATGCCCGCCGCTGTACCCCAGCGGCCGCCCGGCCTGTACCAACGCCCATGGCAACGCCAACAGCAGCGCCACCAGCGCGGTCGATCTGCCGTTATGCATCCTTGGGCCGGCGAGCATAGATTCCGTAGCTCAGGATGCCGAAGTAGCAGACCGCCGGAACCAGCAGCGCCGGCTTGAGTCCGATCCAGTCGGCCGTGCTCCCCGTGATCAGCGGCACGATGGCGCCCCCGACGATGGCGACGCAAATGATTCCGGACCCTTCTGCCGCACGGGGCCCCAGTCCCTCCGATGCCAGCGTAAAGATCGTCGGGAACATGATCGAATTGAACAGCCCGATGGCGAGCAGCGACCAGCCCGACACCGCACCAACGCTGCTGCCAGAAATCGCCAGCAGCACCAGCACCGCGGCAGTGGCACCCGCCAGCACCTTGCCCGGTGAGAAAATGCGCAGCAGCGCGGCGCCGATGAAGCGCCCCACCATGGCACCGCCCCAGTAGAACGGCACGTGCTTGCCGGCATCTTCCTGCCCCAGCGCCAGAGTGCTCGCCTGCATCAGGTAATTGACGATGATCGAGCCGATCGAGACCTCCGCGCCCACGTACAGGAATATGCACAGAGCACCGAAACCGAACCGCATATCCTTCAGCAGATCGAGCGCGTGGCGGAAGGTGACCGATTCGGCCGGCTCCTCCTTGAGGCGGTTGCGGCGCAGCCAGACCAGCCCCGCCACGATGATCAGTACGGTGGCCAGCCCGAGGTAGGTGGCGGCAATGACGTGCGATTCCCGGGTCCGGTACGCGTTCAGTGCCGCCCGCGACAGCTGCGAGGTATCGACATTCGCCAGCGAGCCCAGTATCAGGATCGAGCCGACGTACGGGAACACCGTGGTACCGACCGAATTGAACGCCTGCGCAAACGTCAGCCGGCTGTGTGCGGTCGCCGGCGGCCCGAGCATTGAGATGAGAGGATTGGCCACCACCTGCACGATGGTGATGCCCGCGGCCAGTACGAACAGCGCAGCGAGGAACATACCGAACAGACCGGAGCTGGAAGCCGGCACGAACAGCAGGCACCCGGCCGTCATGGCGATCAGGCCCACGACGGCCGTGCGCATGTAGCCGATGGAGCGCACGATCGCCGCCGCCGGCAGCGAGATGACGAAGTAGGCCATGAAGAAGGCGAACTGGACCAGCATCACCTGGCCGTAGCTGAGCGTGAACAGGCCCTTGAGCTTCGGGATCACCACGTCGTTGAGGCTGGTGATGCCGCCGAAGATGAAGAACAGCGCGAACACGAACAGCCGCAGATCCGGCACGTCGGCATGTCCGCCCCGCTTGCTAGCAGGTGCGCTATGGGTGGTCACGTTGGCAGCGGCCTCCGGCCAGCAGTGGCGTCAGTCCACATATTAAAGAAAAAACGCGTGGGACCGGCGCAAGGTGCAGGATGGGCTCCCAACGGCCGGTGAAGTCCAGGCCCTTGCTTTTGCGCGCTACTTTACTCCGTGCTCTTCCTCATGGCCACGGGCGGCGCGCGCATAATGCACCGACGTACGCTAGGCTTATGCGTCCGCTCGGACGAAGGGGGCGATGGTGGCCGGACTGTATTTCGAGGAATTCACGCTGGGCCAGAAATTCGCGCACGCGATCCGCCGCACGGTAACCGAGGCTGACAACGTGTTCTTCTCGACCCTCACGCACAACCCGGCGCCGCTGCATCTGGACGAAGAATATTGCCGCACCCAGACCGAGTTCGGACAGCGCCTGGTCAACAGCTGCTTCACGCTCGGCCTCATGGTGGGCATCTCGGTCAACGACACCACGCTCGGCACCACGGTCGCCAACCTCGGCTGGGACGAGGTGCGCTTTCCGCAACCCGTGTTCCACGGTGACACGCTGCACGTGGAGACCGAAGTCCACGAACTCAGGGACAGCCGCAGCCGGCCGCAGAACGGTATCGTGGTGTTCGTGCACCGCGCCTTCAATCAGCGTGACGAGCTCGTCGCCAGCTGCAAGCGCTCGGCGTTGATGCTGCGCAAGCCACGCTAGTCATGCGCTCGCTGCTGTTCGTGCCGGCCGACAGCGAGCGCAAGCTCGCCAGGGCTGCTGACGCGCCTGCCGATGCGCTGATCCTGGATCTCGAGGACTCGGTGGTGCCGGAGCGCAAGCAGATCGCGCGCGGTCTCGCGAGCGAGTACCTGCGCGCGCGCCAGGCTGCCGAGGTCTGGGTCCGCGTCAACGACCGGGGTAGCGGCCAATTGCTGTATGACCTGGCGGCGGTGATGCCCGCGCGCCCCACCGGCATCGTGCTGCCAAAGATCACCGCCGCAGCGGACATTGAGGCGGTGGCGCACTATCTGGACGCGCTCGAGGCGACCCACGGCATCCAGGCCGGGAGCGTAGGCTTACTGGTGCTGGTGACCGAGACGCCGGCGGCGCTGCTGCGCATCCCGCAGTTGCTGCGGCTGGATTGCCCGCGGCTGCGCGCGCTCGCCTGGGGGGCAGAGGATCTGAGTGCGGCGCTGGACGCCGGCGATCCGCGGCGTGCCGATGGCAGCTGGCACGCCACCTACGCGTATGCCCGCATTCAATGTCTGCTGGCCGCGCATGCGCTGTCGGTCGCGGCCATCGACACCGTCTACGTCGATTTCAAGGACCGGGACGGACTGTTACGTGACAGCACAGCGTCCCGCCACGATGGCTTCAGCGGCCGGCTGGCCATCCATCCGGACCAGGTGGCCATCATCAACGCTGCCTACACGCCCGGCGAATCCGAGTGCCGGCTCGCACGCCGCATCATCGACGCGTTTGCGGCCACTGCCGGAGCCGGCACGGTGTCGATCGACGGCAAGATGTACGACCGGCCGCATCTCGAGGCCGCGCAACGCCTGCTCCGCAGCAGCCATCCCAAGGAGAGCCCCGCGTGAGCACCCGCATCAGTCCGCTGGCCGGCAAGCCTGCTACCGCGGCGCCCCTCACCGACATCCGCAAGCTGCTCGAGGCCTACACGGCGCTCGAGCCCAACGTCAGCGAACCCACTCAGCGCGTTGCCTTCGGCACTTCGGGGCATCGCGGCACTTCGCTCGAGCGCAGCTTCAACGAGTGGCACGTGCTCGCCATCACGCAGGCAATCTGCGAGTACCGCGGGCGGCAACGGGTCGATGGTCCGCTGTTCATCGGCATCGATACGCACGCCTTGTCGGAGCCTGCATTCGAAAGTGCGCTGGAGGTACTGGCCGCCAACGGCGTCGAGACGCGCGTGGCGGCCGGCGGCGAATTCACGCCCACGCCGGCAGTATCGCATGCCATCCTGGTCTACAACCGCGGCCGGCAGGCACATCAGGCCGACGGCATCGTGGTGACACCATCGCACAATCCGCCGAGCGATGGCGGTTTCAAGTACAACCCCAGCAACGGCGGGCCAGCCGACACCAGCGTCACCAACTGGATCGAAGCGCGCGCCAATGCACTGCTCGAGGCCAGGCTGCAGGGGGTACGGCGCGTGCCGTACGCGCAGGCGCGCCGCGCCGCCACCACCCGGGAACACGATTTTGTCTCCGCCTACGTCGCTGATCTCGGCAGCGTGCTCGACCTCGAGGCCGTGCGCGCGGCGGGTATCCGCCTTGGAGTCGACCCGATGGGTGGCGCTGGCGTGCACTATTGGGCTCGCATCGCCGAGCACTACGGGCTCGATCTCGAGGTTGTCAGCGAACAGGTGGATCCGACGTTCAGCTTCATGACACTGGACTGGGATGGACGCATCCGCATGGATCCCTCTTCCTCCTGGGCCATGCAGCGGCTGCTCGCCATCAAGGACCGCTACGACATTGCCTTCGGCTGTGACACCGACCATGACCGCCACGGCATCGTCACGCGCAGTGCCGGGCTCCTGCCCACGAACCACTACCTCAGCGTGGCGATCGATTATCTGTTTCGCCAACGTCCGGACTGGGCTGCCAGCACCGGAGTCGGCAAGACCGTGGTCAGCAGCGCCATGATCGACCGCGTGGCCGCACGGCAGAATCGGCGCCTGTACGAAGTGCCGGTGGGCTTCAAATGGTTCGTCGACGGCCTGCTCGACGGCTCGCTGGCGTTCGTCGGTGAAGAGAGCGCGGGTGCCACACTGAGCCGGCGGGACGGCAGCGCCTGGACCACAGACAAGGACGGCATCGTACCGGCGCTGCTGTCGGCGGAAATTACCGCGCGCACCGGCCGGGATCCGGGCGAGCATTACCAGTCGCTGGCGGCTGAATTCGGCGCGCCCGCATCCGATCGTGTGGATGCGCCGGCTACCCCGGCGCAGAAGCAGCGCCTGTCGAAGCTGTCGCCGCAACAGATTAAATCGCAGGAGCTGGCGGGCGATCGCATCGAACAGGTGCTCGATCGTGCGCCCGGCAACGGTGCGGCGATCGGCGGAATCAAGGTCATATCACGCTCCGGCTGGTTCGCAGCGCGTCCCTCCGGCACGGAGAACATCTACAAGATCTACGGCGAGAGTTTCCGCGGCCAGGAGCACCTGCAGCAGATCCTGCGTCAGGCCCAGAGCGTGGTCGATTCCGCGCTTGGTAGCCAGGAGCCTCAGTGAAGATCGATATCGGCGATTTCCGCGTTGCCGAGGGCACCTCGGTCAAGCTGGGCAAGTGGGCCACGCGCATCAAGCCGCACTACGGCTCCAAGCAGCACTATAAAGAGTTGCTCGAAGGCCAAGTGGAGCAGCTCAGCGAGCAGCAGCAGCTGCTGTACTCCTCGAACACCAATGCCGTGCTGTTCATCTTCCAGGCCATGGACGCGGCCGGCAAGGACGGCGTCATCAAGCACGTCATGTCCGGCGTCAATCCACAGGGTTGTCAGGTATTCAGCTTCAAGCATCCGAGCGCAACCGAGCTGCAGCACGACTTCCTCTGGCGCACCACGCGGGATCTGCCGGAGCGCGGACGCATCGGCATCTTCAACCGCTCCTACTACGAAGAGGTGCTGATCGCGCGCGTGCACCCGGAAATCCTGCACACTGAGGGCCTGCCGGCGGCTCCGGCCGAGGAAAAGACCATCTGGCACCAGCGCTACCGCTCGATCGTCGACTTCGAACGGCACATGACGCGCAACGGCACCCGCATCGTCAAGTTCTTCCTGCATCTGTCGCGCGAGGAGCAGCGCCGGCGCTTCCTCGCGCGCATCGATGAGCCCGAGAAGAACTGGAAATTCAGCCTGGCCGACATCGAGGAGCGCGGCTACTGGAACGCCTACATGAAGGCCTACGAAAAGTGCCTGAGCGCCACCAGCACCGAGTTTGCGCCCTGGTATGTGGTGCCGGCGGACGACAAGGCCAGCGCACGCCTGATCGTGGCGCGGATCGTGCTCGACACCCTGCGGAGCCTGAAGATGAGCTATCCGGCCACCAGTGCCGAACGGCGCCGCGAGCTGAAGGTGATCCGCCGACGGCTTACGCGCTGAGCGCGCCGGCGCCGGCTCAGCCGGTCACCGCCGCCACCAGCTCCGGGTCGTCATTCTTCGGCGAATTCACCCGCGTGCTGACCGGCCACGCCACCAGCAGCTCAGCCGGATAGGGTTGCAGCACCTCGCGGGCCTGCTCCAGCGAGCCGTTCAGCCAGGCATCGAGCGCGCCGGAAGGCAGCACAGCCGGCATACGGCCCTTGCCCGGAGCGTTGTGAATCTGCGCCAGCAGCGCGTTGGCAGGCATGGTGACGATGGTGCAGCTCTCCAACACGCTGCCGTCGGCCGATCGCGAGCGGTCCCAGAGGCCGGCCATGGCGAACATCGGCTGGTCGGCGGCATGGATGAAGAACGGCTGCTTGCCGCCGGAATCCTGCAGGTGCCACTCGAAGAAGCCGGCCGCGGGTATCAGACAGCGCTGCCCGCGCTGCCAGGGCCCGCGGTAGCTCGGCGCGCTGTCGAGCGTCTCGATGCGCGCGTTGATGGTCGAATAACGGGGCGCCACGCCGCGCGCGAAGAACGGCACCAGGCCCCAGCGCATCATGGTGCCCTCGCGCGCACCCTCCCGCGCACGAACGACCGGCACCCTCTGGGTCGGCGCCACGTTGAAGCTGCGCTCGAACTGCCAGCGCAGCAGGTGGACCGCAAAATAGCGCTCGGCCTCGCTCTGCTGCGGTGTCGAATAGCGTCCGCACATGGCGTCATTATAATGACGCATGGCGCGCATTCTCACTATCGAGGATGCGCACGCCGGTGCTCATGATCAGCGCGCTCAGCGACATCGACGAACGCATTCGCGGCCTGCGTGCCGGCGGTTACATGCCAAGCCGTTTGCGCCCGACGAGATGGCAGCACGCATCGAGGTGCTGCGCGCGCTCGGCGGCGGCTTGCAGTCTCCGGCAGAAGTGGCCGCGCGTTAGCGAACCGGGCCGCCGCCGGCGGCCGTCACCTATCGAGCTGAACCGCTTACCGGTTCCCAGCGCCACGAACGCACCAGCGCATCGAGCACACGGCTGTCGGCCGCGAGCCGCTCAGGCGTGGTCTGCAGATCGAGCCGATAGATCTCGCGGCGCCGCAGCGCGATGACTTCCTCGTGTGCCCGCAGCGTGCCGCCGACGGCGCAGCGCAGCTGCATGCGCGAGCGTCGCGCCGGCTCGTTCGACAACGCGGCGTCGAGCGATGAATCCGCGAGCACGACGTCATGCAGCCGGATGGCGTTCAGATCCCGCTGATGCACTGCAGTGGGTGTGATGTCGTAGAACACATCGTAGGACGCATCGACACGGACAAAGGCAAGCGGCCCGGTCGATAGCAGCACCCAGAATCCTCGCGCAGGTCCCCCCGGCAGAACGAACGCCTGCATGCCGGACGGAATGCCGACCGAGTAACCGTATGTCTGGTTGACATAACGACCGCTGCGCGCCTGATCGACGGACTGTGTGAGCGCCCGAGGCAGATCAGCGCCGCAGTAATCGTCGCGGGTCTGGGCGCCGCACGGGGCACTTATGGCCGCAATTGCGATCAAACTCCACCTGAGCGTGATACGCACGAGGTCAGAGGTTGCACAAGAACAATCTCTTGTGCCATTGATTTTGCGATCGTTATTACACATCCGGTAAATAGTGCCCGCGCTTGTCATATGTCGTCGGCTGGGGACAGGACGCAAGAGTGCCCGATCTTTGCTACCGTGCGTAGGACAAGACTCTCCGAGTCCGCGGCGTGCGCTCGTTAAGCGACGGTCAACCGGGGGCTATTGTTCCTGTTCATGGCAGCGACGATAGACATGCACGGCGAAAAACCCGAGATCACCAAAGCCAGCAGCAATCGAGGCACTCCCGGACGCGTTCCGCCGCGAGACGAAGTCGACGACGGCGGCTATCCCTACGAGGATCTGACTTGTGATCTGTCCGCGGAGCCCATTGCGGCCGCGATGAGCACGTACGATCTGCTGCGGGCGCGTGACGTCGCCGATGTGCGGGATGAAGTCGATCCGGCCATTGCCCGCGTCGCTGCCAGTCTGCGGCCGCCGCCGCCAGAAGGGATCGTTGATCCCAACCCCACATTGGTTGATCCCTACCCCCCGCCGCTGCGCGGCTTTAGCGGGCTGCGGGCGGCACGCGCGCGTGCGACCGCTGCACCGCGGCCGGAACTGAATACCCAGACCCGGAGCACCGCGGCCGCCAAATCTGCTGCGCCCGCGGTCAAGCGCGCGCCACCGGCCCCAGGCGGCCCAGCCAACGTCACCCGCCTGCCTGAGCGGCCAGCCGCCACCCGTGCGGCCTGGCCCGCATCCGAGTCGGCTGTCGAAACCACGGCCATGCTCGAGAATACGAGTTTCCTCGAGTCTCCGGTCAAAGCGCCGCCGAGAGCCAAGTCACCACCGCCCGCCGAGCAACTGCCGCTGGTCGAGCCGCAAGCCGCCAGCGGCACCGGCGAGCATGCGGACGTGGCCGGACAGCGCCTGTGCGGGCGCTATGAACTGCAGCTGCTGCTCGGCCGGGGCGGCATGGCTTCGGTCTACAAGGCGATCGATCACGACCGCGCCCGCCTCGGCCTTGCCGATCACATCGTCGCAGTCAAAGTGGTCCAGGCCAGCACCGCCCGCCCCGCAAGTCCGGCCGCGCTGCTACAGGAATTCCAGAGCGCACAGCGGCTGTCGCACCCGAACGTCATCAACGTGTTCGACATCGACCGGGACGGCGACAAGACTTTTTACAGCATGGAGCTGCTGTCGGGTGCGCGCCTGAGCCAGTTGCTGCGCCGGGTGGATGGCACCGTGCTGCGGCGCGAGTACGCGCTGGCAATCATCCGCGACATCGGCGCCGCGGTGACCCATGCACATGCGCGCGGCGTGGTGCATGCCGATTTGAAGCCCAGCAACGTCATGATCACTCAGGATGGCGAAGTGCGCGTGCTCGACTTCGGTGGTTCGAGCATGCCGCCGCGCGAACCCTGGGTGTCGGTCGGAGATGCCGACGATGCCTTTCACCATGCCACACCCGCCTATGCCAGCTGCGAACAGCTCGAGCGCAAGCGTGTCGATCCGCGCGACGACATTTACGCACTGGCCTGCATTGCCTATCTGCTGCTGGACGGGCGGCATCCGTTCGACTACCTGTCCTCGCTCGAGGCGCGCTCACGCGGTATGCAGGCGCCACGTCGTCCGGGCGGCATGCCGAGGCGCCAGTGGCGTGTGCTGCGTCAGGGCCTGCAGTGGAGCCGCAGCAATCAGCCGCCGGCAGTCGAGCCGTGGCTGGCCAAGCTGGGCCTCGATGGCGCCGTCCGCAGGCTGCCGCCGCTCGCGGATCTGACCGCCCCGTTGGCGCCGCGCTCCAACTGGCGCGGCCCCGTGGTCGCTGGTGCGATAACCGCGGCCATCGGTGTCGGAGCAGCGCTGCTCTGGCCGCAATCGGACATTGACTGGAGTCAGCGCCTCGACAGCGCCCTGAACGGCACACGCGACACGCTGCAGTCCGCCTGGCATACGCTCGTGGCGGACGATGACAAGCCGCTGGCGCCGCCTGCAGATTCGCCCGCGCCGGCCGCCGCGCCCGCGGCATCGCTCGCGGCACCACCACCGGCAGCGACTGCCCAATCGGAGCCTGCCCAGTTACCGCCGCTGGCCACACATCATGCAGCCACGACC
>JBAUYT010000111.1:0-6543 GCA_049584935.1 Steroidobacteraceae bacterium | reverse complement strand
GGCGTATCCGAGCAATGACGGTGCGGCGCGCCGCGGGGCTCACGGCGCTGCTGGCGATGGTAGCCGCCGCTGCCGCTGGCGCTGCGGCGGCGCCGCAATACGCCGACGGTGCCGCGATCTTCAGCGCCAGCTGTGCCGTCTGCCACGGCGCGGCGGGTGCGGGTACGCCGGCATTGCTCGGATACGCCGAGGATCACCGATACCGAGCAGTGGTAGTTGGAATCGGCGTTGGCCATGCACCAGTTGACATCGTTGTTGCGCGACAGGCGGTACATCGGCTTCTCGCGCTCATTGCGATTGCACTCGCAATTGCCGCAACTGGCCTTACCGCAGCAGTCGTTGTAGGAAACGATGTAGTCGCGGCCGTCGGCGGGATTGCGACAGGTGCCGATCCATGTGATCGGCGACGGCGCGGTGCCCGGCGGACAGGAATGCGAGGATCCGCCGCAGCAGGAGCAGAGAAAGCCATCGATGGCGCAGTACTTCCAGTACTCGCAGCTCTCGGGATTGTCGGCCGCAGCCTTGGCCGGTGCAGCCTCGGACGCGGAAGCCATGCTCGAGCGGTCGATCGGCAACAACGGCAGCAGCGCCGCGCCCGTCAGCAGACGCCCGAGGCCGGCCAGCACGCTGCGCCGCGAGGTTCGCTGGGCCAGCGAGCGCGAGGATTTTTCCAGCAAACGGTCGATTGAGCGCATCGTCGTGCCTTCAGGGATTCAGGAAGAACCAGGGTGTCTGGCCAAGCTGCTGTTTTTCGACGTGCTTGAGGTGACCGTTCAGCGCATCGAATACGGCCACGTCCGCCTTGTCCGTGGCCGTGAACATCAGCGGCGCCGGATCCTGCGATACCTGTAGTGCAATGACGGGTCGGAGCTTGAGTGGTGCCAGCAGCCAGCGTCCCACGCGCTGGTGCGTCTTGATGTCGAACACCCAGATCTCGGTGCCGCCATCCTTATGACTGCCCTCGCCGCCACGGTGCATCGTCACATACAAGCGCCCCAGCGAACGCTGCACCGCCAGCGGCGTCTGGCCTCCGGGCCGCCAATGCTCCCTGTCTTTCTCTGCTGCGGTGAGGATCGACCAGGGCTGCCGGAACACCGGCTGCGCCCCGGTCATATCGACCTCGTGCACTTGGCCGAGGAATGACAGGAATAGGTAGCCATCGCTGCTCGGTACGCCCTGCACGAACACCGGGTCGCGGTCCGGGTCGAAGAACGGCTCCGACAGGCTGCGTGAGGCTTCGTGACCGTCGGCATTCAGCGTCACCGTCAGCATGCGGCCACTCTCGCAGATCGAAGAAACGTGATTGGGGCCCGAGGGAATCACCAGCACGCAGCCCGCCGTGTCGATCTCCCCAAGCACGGTTTTTTTCAGCGGATCGAGCACACCGAACGAGCTGGCCGGCGTCACATAAGCGACGTAGAGAAAATGTTCGTCGGAGCTGTAGCCGAGGTTGAAGTTGGTTGGCAGCGTATTGGCCCGCTTGGGCGGCAGCACGATCTCGCCGGTCAGCACCAGGTTCGAGTTGTCGATGAATTCGACCACGTCGGTGCGGGCGCCGTGAGCGCCGCGGGCAAAATAGGTGGTGCCGACGACCGTAGTGGCGCCGTCGGGTGACAGATTGACGCCCGGGTTGAAGCCGGCATCGATCTGGCCGAGCTGACGATACGCGTCGCCGTCGTACAGGTAGACGCGCGAGTCGATCTCGTTGAAGAACGCCTCGTCGACGACGTAGACCCAGTGCGGACTCTTCGGTCCGAGCTTCTCGACCGTCAGATGCTCGGCGGGCAGCGGCGGAGGTTCGGCCGCAAGACTGGCCGCGCCCAGCAGGTACAAAGATGCTGCGCCGATCAGACCAAGTTGCATCGAGTCTCCCTCGCCGGCCGGCTGTGCCGGTCTCATGGAAGCCGAAGTCTGGCACATCGATCCGGCAACCGGAAGCCGCGGCGGAATCGGCGTTTGACGCGGGCGCCGGCTGCGCCCCAGAATCGTACGATAGCTTACTATCGATAATCGATTCGAATGACACCAGGCGCCGCGGCTCACATGCAACCGCTCTGGGCGGCGACTGCGCCGGCCGGAGTCGATTTTCCAGGGCTGCAGCGCGCGCTCCGGACCCAGGTCGCAATCGTGGGCGCGGGCTATACCGGCCTGTCGGCAGCCTTGCATAGCGTCGAGCGCGGGCTCGATACCGCGCTCATCGATGCATGCGCCATCGGCGAGCGCGCTTCGGGACTGAACGGTGGCCAGGTCATCGCCGGCGTCAAGGACGATCCCGACGAATTGCTGCGGCGATTCGGTTCGCGTCTGGGCACGGCACTCATCGATACTGTCGGCACAGGTCCTGAGCTGGTGTTCGAGCTGATCCGTCGCCACGGCATCGACTGCGATGCCATCCGCAACGGCTGGATCCAGGCGGCGATCAGCACCCGCGAGCTGCAAGGTCTGCAGGCGCGGGTGGCTCAGTGGCAAAAGTTCGGCGTCGACGCGCGGCTGCTCGATCGCGACCAGACGGCGCTGCTCACTGGCGCTCATGGCTATTGCGGCGGGTGGTTGGACCCGCGGGGCGGCACCGTGCAACCCCTGGCGTACGCACGCGGCCTGGCGCGGGCGGCGCAGCGCGCAGGCGTCAGGATCTATGCGCGCAGCCCGGCGCTCCGGCTGCAGCCGCACGGCGGTAAATGGCGCATCGCCACGCCCGGCGGCAGCATTACGGCATCCCAGGTCATCATCGCCACCGGCGCCTATACCGATCATCTGCTCAACCCGCTGCGTCGCACCCTGGTGCCAGTGCCCTCCTTCCAGGTCGCCACCGCGCCGCTGCCGTCGGCGCTGCGGGCCTCGATTCTGCCGCAGGGTCACTCGGTCTCGGATACCGCTCCGCTGCTGCGTTACTTCCGTCTCGACGCTCATGGCCGGCTGCTGATGGGTTCACGCGGTGCCTTCGATCGGGAACCGACCCCCGCCAGCACGCGGCACCTGTACGAGGCCGTAAAACAGCTGTTTCCCCGACTCGGCGACGTCACATTCGAGTTCCACTGGAGCGGACTGGTAGCAATCACGGGCGACCGCCTGCCGCATCTGCATGCGGTAGCACCCGGATTGTGGGCGGGGCTCGGCTATAACGGCCGCGGCATCGCCATGGCCACCACAATGGGGCGCCTGCTGGCGCGCCTGGCAGCCGGGGAGCCGGCCGGCGATCTCGGTTTTCCGATCACTCCGGTACGTCCATTGCGCCTGCATCGATTTGCGCGACTCGGGACGCGCGTGGCGCTGCAACTGCTCAAGCTGCGCGATCATCGGCAGCGCCGCCGCGCCGCCGCCGGCGGCGCGCGGCCGTAAAATGCCAGCCCTGCGTCTCGATCCGGTCATCGCCACCATGCTGCTCGCGGCATTCGTGATCCTGTTCGCCAGTGCAGCGCTGCATAAATGGCGGCATCTGACACGCTTCGAGGAGGTGTTCGTGGCTTACGCGCTCGTGCCCGCGCCCGGGCATCGGCTCTCCCGACTGGTGCCGCTGCTCGAGACGGCCGTCGCCGCAGGGCTGCTGCCGGCCGTCACGCGTCCCTCCGCCTGCGTGGCCGGGGTACTGCTGCTGCTCTGCTATGCCGGCGCCATGGCGCTGAACCTGCTGCGTGGCCGCCGGCACATCGCCTGCGGCTGCGGTGGCCCGGACGACCGGCGGACGATTGCTGCTTTCATGATCTGGCGCAACCTGCTGCTGGCGCTGCTGCTCGCTGCGGCGCTGTTGCAGTCGAGCGAACGCGCCCTGACGCCGACCGACTGGATTACGGCGGTGTGTGGAGTGGCGGCCGCCGTAACGGTCTATCTGTGCACCGACCGTCTCGGACAGGTGGCGCAGCAGGCACGGCTGCTGCGGGGCAGCCGATGACGGCCCTGGCGGTTTCGAACGTCGTGCTGTGGGCGTTCGTGCTGGCGCTGCTGCTGATCGTGCTGGCGCTGATCCGACAGCTCGGGGTGCTGCACGAGCGCATCGCGCCAGCTGGGGCTTTGATGCTCAATCGCGGCCTGCAGATCGGCGAGCGCGTGCCGATGGTCGACGTCTCAGACCTGGCTGGCCAGCCGCTACGGCTAGGCGAACCGCGCAGCGACGGCCGCAGCACTCTGCTGGTATTCGTCTCACCCACCTGCCCGGTGTGCAAATCGCTGCTGCCAGTGGTGAAGTCGGGCCGCAAGCAGGAGCGGGAGTGGCTGGAGATCATCCTCGCGAGCGACGGTGATCTCGAACAGCAGCAGCAGTTCGCCCGCGAGCAGGGACTGACCGAACTGCCGTTCGTGATTTCCGCGCCGCTCGGGCTGACTTACCAGGTGAGCCGCCTGCCCTTTGCCGCCTTGGTCGATGCCGCCGGCATCCTGCGCGCGCGCGGGCTGGTCAATTCCCGCGAGCACCTCGAGAGTCTGTTCGAAGCGCAACGCCTGGGCGTGGCGTCACTGCAGGAATACTTTGCCAGCCGCGGTTGAAGTCCGTCGCGCCTATTCCACACCCGAGCGCGGTGCGGGCGGCGTCACAGCTTCGATGCTGCCTTCCGCTACGCTCGCCTCGGCCTCGGCCTCGGCCTCGGCCGGGGTCGGCGCAGCTGCTGCGGTCGCCGCTGGCTGCCGGACGGTGGCCACGCGCCGTCTTGCGGCGGCAGGTTTTGAGGCCGCTGCCGGCTTCGCCGTAACGACCGGGCGCAACATCGCCGGCCGCTTTGGAGCCGTGGGCGTTGCCGGCGGGACCGCTCTGACTGACTTCTTCTTTTCTACGACCGACTTTGCTGCAGCGGGGCGTCTCGGGACGGCTGGCCGCTTCGCCGCCGTGGACCGCTTCGCCGCCGGGGACGGCTTCGACACCGGCCGCTTTTTCGCCGCGCGGGCCCGCGCGGGCGCTTTGCGTTTGGCGGCAGCGGTTTTCGAACTCACGCGGCGTCCGAGCGCCGTAGCGCCGGTAGCCGGCCTGGCGCCTGCAGCGGCCGCCTTGCGCAGCTGCTTGCGTGCCTGCTTGGCAAACTTGCGGGCGGCCTTCAGCTCCAGCTTGAGCGAACGCACGCGCTTCTTTGCCGTGCGTGCTGTCTGACGCAGCCGCTCGATGGCGTCCCCGATGGTCTTGAGCGCCTTGCGTTGGGCCATGTCGATTCTCCCCGCTGATGACTGTACTGAGCGAACTCCCGAGCGGCACGCATACCCACGGTACACTTGAGGCATGCGGACTCACCGACACTCCGAGCGACGCCTGTCCCTCGGAGGACGTCAGATCGTAACCGAGGGCCTGGAGCGCCGTGTCTGGCAGGATCTGTATCACCTGTTCATGACGGCGAGCTGGCGCGCCCTGTTCGCAAGCTTCGCAGGCTTCTTCCTGTTGTTCAATCTGGTATTCGCCCTGCTCTACCAGCTGCAGCCTGCGGGAATCGCCAACGTCAATCCGGCAGGCTACTGGGGCCTGTTCTTCTTCAGCGTCGAGACTCTGGCGACCGTGGGATACGGCGACATGCACCCGCAAAGCGTGTACGCACACACGCTGGCCGCGATCGAGATCTTCATGGGCATGATGAGCGTCGGGGTCATCGCGGGAGTCATGTTCTCGCGCTTCTCCCGCCCGATCGCGCGCTTCGTGTTTGCCGAGCACGTGGTCATCCGTCCGTTCGACGGCCGGCAGACGTTGATTCTCAGGGCCGCCAACGCGCGCCAGAACGTAGTGATGGAGGCGCAGGCACAGCTGCGTCTGATCCGCGACGAGCGCACGCTCGAGGACACGCCGATCCGGCGCATCCATGACCTGCCGCTGCGGCGCAGCCAGCACCCCATCTTCATCTTCGGCTGGACGCTGATGCACGTCATCGACGAATCCAGCCCGCTGTACGGTGAGACGCGGGAGTCATTGCAGAAGGTCCGTGCCAATCTGCTGCTGTCGTTGTACGGCATGGACGAGACCACCGGGCAGACGCTGATGGCACGCATGCACTACCCGCTCGAAGCGTTGCGTTGGAATCACACCTTTGCGGACATTCTGACGCAGCTGCCGGATGGCAGGGACCACTTCGACTATCGCAAGTTTCACGACGTCGAGCCGCTCCCCGACGAATGAGCGCCACCTGGCGCTGGACCACCCGTCGCTCGATCCCAGCCAACGGTTGCGCTATTATGGTGCAAAGAATGCCAGGATGGTGCGGCGCGGTAATATTTTGGTCGGCACGGTCGTATGAAAATTACAACACTCGGTGTCGCATCTGTTAATGATCTTGCGAGCTAAATAAGGGTATTTTATAAGCTTCCCTGAGCCAGAGATTTCTGACAGGACGAAATGCGGCTCTCGCGCGACATAGATCAGCGGCTGGCCAAGAAATTGCAATGGCCGGTCTCGCAAGGAAACACGCTGATTGTGACGTAACGGTTAAATCGACGCGCCGCGCCAAGCTCGGGGCTTTTCAACAAATTCAGAATGGGGAGACCTACATGACCTTGAGATCATCGAAGATGCCGCAGGCTACGGTCGCGGCGGCCGTGGCGTTGGCCATGGCCACCTCGGCTGCGCAGGCAGCCCAGGCC
>JBAUYT010000110.1:0-6882 GCA_049584935.1 Steroidobacteraceae bacterium | reverse complement strand
CCGTTGATCGATCCCTTGGGTGCATCGACCGTCGCGGCGGTGATGACATTGGCGACGTCCTCGAGCTGAATGCCGAGCGATGCGATCTTGACCGGATCGACCTGTACGCGCACCGACGGCTTCTGCTGGCCGCCGATGACGACCTGGCCGACGCCCGCGATTTGTGACAGCTGCTGAGCGATCACGTTCTCGGCGTATTGGTCGACTTCGATCAGCGGCAACACGTCCGAATGCACCGCCAGGATCAGGATCGCGGAATCGGCGGGGTTGATCTTGCGGTAGAACGGCGGCTGCGGCAGGTTCTTCGGCAGCTGGCCGCCGGCGGCGTTGATGGCCGACTGCACGTCCTGCGCGGCGGCGTCGATGCTGCGATCCAGATCGAACTGCAGGGTGATGGTCGAATTGCCGAGAATGTTGGTCGAGGTCATCTGCGACAGACCGGGAATCTCGGCGAATTGATACTCGAGAGGCGTCGCCACCGAGGTGGCCATGGTCTCGGGGGCCGCGCCCGGCAGGTTGGTGGTCACCACGATGGTCGGGAAGTCGACCTGGGGCAGCGGCGCCACCGGCAGCAGCGGCCACGCGACGATACCAATCAGCAGGATGCCGCCCATCAGCAGCGAGGTCGCAATCGGCCGCCGTACGAACGGCTCGGAAATGCTCATGGCGCGCTGCGCGCGATCGGCGGCTCGGCGGTATTCGCCGCCGACTTCTGGGGCGCCAGCAGCCGCACCCGGGCGCCGGGCTGCAGCCGGTACTGATTGGTGGTCACGACGCGCTCACCCAGCTGGAGTCCGTCGGTGACCACGACCACTCCCTCGCTGTCGGCGCCGGTCTTGATCGGCCGCGCTTCCACCGTGGAATCATTACGCACCACGTAGGCGAACAGTCCGTCCGGCCCGTGCTGGATTACCGCCGAGGGCACTGTCATGACCCCCCGCTGCTGCTGCAGCAGCAGCCGCACATTCACGAACTGTCCCGGCCAGAGCGTGTTCTGCGGGTTCGGAAATATCGCCTTGAGCCGCATGGTGGCGGTGCCTGGATCGATCTGGTTGTCGATCAGGCTGAGCGTGCCGGAGTCGAGTTCAGTCTGATCGTCGCGCGACATCGCCGCCACCCTGACCGCGCCCGCCGCCAGTGCCCGATTGACCGACAGCAGATCGTCCTCCGGCAGGGTGAATACGATTGCAATTGGTTGCATCTGCGTCACCACCACGATGCCGCTGGTATCGGTGGCGTGGACATTGTTGCCCGGATCGACCTTGCGGATGCCGGTGCGGCCGTCGATCGGCGAGACGATGCGGGTGTAATCGAGCTGCGTGCGCGCGTTGTCGATGACCGCACGATCGACCTTGAGCTGCGCCTGCAGCTGTGCCACCAGAGCCCGCTGCTGATCCAGCGTCTGCTTGCTCGCCAGGTTCTGCGGCGCGAGCTGCACATAGCGCTCCAGATCACTCTTGGCGCTCTCGAGCTGGGCGGCGTCCTTGGCCTCGGTGGCGACTGCCTGATCGAGCGCCGCCTGGTTCGGGCGCGGATCGATCTGGGCCAGCAGCTGCCCCTTCTTGACCATCTGCCCTTCGACGAATGCCACCCGCTCCAGCTCGCCATCGACGCGCGCCGTGATGTTGGCGGTATAGAACGCCTGCACGTTACCGAGGCCTTCGAGATAGACCGGCACGGTGGCGCGCGTCACCAGCGTGGTCTCTACCGGCACGCCCGGCGGCAGCGGCGGCGGTCCCGGTTTGGCCCGGGCGCGCGTGAACCATGCCGAGGCGGCGATCACCAGCAGCAGCGCCAGTGCCGCCAGCGCCAGGTTGCGGCGCGGCCCGCGGAATTGCTGCAACTGCAGATTCATCCTGGCTGCGGCGCGTGCCAGCCGCCTCCCAGGGCCTGGTACAGAGTCAGCAACGCCTGGGTGTGCGCGAACTTTCCCTGCACCAGCGCGTCCTGCGCGGTGAACAGCGCGGTCTCGGTATTGAGCATGGTCAGCACGTTGGTAGTACCGGCCTGGAACTGCAGCTGCGCAAACTCGAATGCGCGGCGTGCCTTGTCGGCCGCATCCTGCAGCCGCAGCTCCTGATCCGCGCTCTGCTGCACGGCGACCAGTGCGTCCTCGACGTTGCCGAGCGCGGTCAGCACGGTCTTGTGGTAGTCGGACAGCAGTTCCGCATAACGGGCCTTGCTGTACTGATACTGGCCCAGCAGCGCACCGTGATCGAAGATGGTCTGCGTCAGGCCGGCGGATACCGAGAACACCCGCGTCGCCGGCAGCAGCAGCGAGCCGAGTGCAGCGCTCTCGAAGCCGCCGCTCGCCGTCAGATCAATGGCGGGGAAGAACGCCGCGCGCGCCGCGCCGATGTTGGCGTTGGCTTCGATCAGCTGCGCCTCGGCCTCGGCCACGTCGGGCCTCCGCGCCAGCAGCTGCGACGGCAGGCCGGCGGCAACCACCGGCAACTTCAGCGCGTCGAGGCCGCCGACGCTGCCCTCGAGCTGCTCCGGCGCCTCCCCGGTCAGGATTGCCAGTGCATCCAGACTCTGGCGCAACTGCTGCCGCAGCGGCGGAATCGTCGCGTTGACGGTCGCCACGGTGGTGGCCTGCTGCGCCACGTCGAGCGCCGTAGCCGTACCGACGCCGGCTTCGAACTCGAGATCCTTGAGGATGGTTTGTGCGTTCCCGAGATTCTGCTGCGCCACCTGCAGCCGGTCATTGAACTCGAGCACCTCGAAGTAGCTCAGGGCCACGCTGGTCAGCACCGTCAGCACCACGGTGTCGTGGTCGAAACGGCTGGCCTTGGCGGCAGCCAGCGCGGCCTGGTGCAGATCGCGGTTGCGGCCCCAGAAATCGACCTGGTAGCTCGCCGCCAGGCCGACGTCGTAGAGATTGTAGGTACTGTAGGGACCGCCGCCGGCCGGCGGCGTGCGCTCGCGCGTGGCGCCCGCATCTGCGCTCACACCAGGTAGCAGCGCGGCACCGGCGATGCGGGCCTGGGCATCCGCTTCGAGGATGCGTGCCATGGCCGCGCCGATGTCGTCGTTGGCGCTCTGCGCGCGCGCGATGTAGTCGTCGAGCTGGCGGGAGCCGAATCCCTTCCACCAGTCCGCGGGCGGTTCGACGGCCGCAGCCGCCGACGCAGCGGTCTCAGGGGCCGGGACCTGGGACTCGGTGCTCCAGCTGGCGGGTAGCGGCACGTCGGGGCGATGGTAGGTGGGACCTACGCTGCAGGCCGGAATGCCAAGAAGGACTGGCACACAGATTACCCACCAGGGTGGGACGGCCCCGTCTCTCATTAGCATGCCGCCAGCCTACGTTCGCGGCGGTTAAGCCTGTGTGTGCGAAGCATTAAAGGAATTTAATGCCTGCTGGGCCCTCGCTTCCAGCCGTCGCAGCAGCCGGTCGAGCCGCCGCGTATCCTGCACGCCGAAACCCTGCAGCAGCTGCATCTCGTGCTCGAGCGCCAGCGGCACGATCTCCCGGTAGATCCGTGCGCCGGAGCGCGTCAATACCAGCCGGTGCGAGCGGCGGTCGGCGTAATTGGGTACCCGGCGCACCAACCCGCGGCACAGCAGCCCCCGCGCGGCCCGCATGACCGTCACCTTATCCATCACCGTACGTCCGCAC
Source organism: Steroidobacteraceae bacterium (assembly GCA_049584935.1). Classification (GTDB taxonomy): domain Bacteria; phylum Pseudomonadota; class Gammaproteobacteria; order Steroidobacterales; family Steroidobacteraceae; genus FEN-1191. The sequence goes on along the minus strand of JBAUYT010000110.1, from coordinate 3,263 downwards.
AGCGCCTGCTGCGTCAGCGGCCCCTCGTCCGCGAGCACTGCGATCAGGCGCCATTGCGGAATCTTGAGTCCGAAGCGGCGTTCGTAGGCGCGCGCGATCAGGCGCGAAACCGCATTGGCCGCCACCGACAGCCGGTACGGCAGATAGTCCTGCAGTCGCAGCGGTGAGGGCCGACTACTCGGCATCGGGCTGCACTCCGGGTGCGGCCGCCACGAAGGCGGGTAGCTGCGCGCAGTGGTCGCGGATGCGTCGCAGCGTCGGATAGTGCTCGAGTGGCAGGCGGACGCGCTCGGCGTTGGCCATCTGCGGCACCAGGCAGCAATCGGCCAATGTCGGCGTGTCGCCATGGCAGCAGTTGCCGGTATCCGCGCTGCCAGCCAGCCGGCTCTCGAGCGCTTCGAAGCCGGCGCGGATCCAGTGGCGCTGCCATTCCTCGCGTTGCGCATCATCGCGATCCCAGGCCGATTTCAGATAGCGCAACACGCGCAGGTTGTTGAGTGGATGAATGTCGCAGGCAATGCTCAATGCCAGTGCGCGCACGCGCGCGCGCGCCGCGGGTTCGACCGGCAGCAGTGGCGGGGACGGCTGAGTCTCCTCCAGGTATTCGATGATGGCGAGTGACTGCGAGATGACTGCGGCGCCATCCTCGAGCACCGGCACCAGGCGCGCCGGATTGACCTCGGCGTAGGCCGCGGTGAGCTGCTCACCGCCGCCACGCAACAGGTGCACCGGCACCGCGGTGTACGGCAGCTGCTTTAGATTGAGCGCAATGCGCACGCGGTAGACCGCCGAGCTGCGGTAATAAGTGTAGAGACGCATGTGGGATCTCCGTCAGGGATGGGCAGGCTGCACGGTACCGCGCACCTCGCCGAAGCCGATGCGGGCGGCGCCTGGCCGCTCGCAGATGCCACGCATGATGATGCAGTCACCGTCCTCGAGGAACCGCCGCTGCTCGCCATTGGGCAGCTCGATCGGATGCTTGCCGCCAGTTGAGAGCTCCAGCAGCGAGCCGGCCTCGGCCGGCTCGGGCCCCGATTGCGTGCCCGTGCCGATCAGATCGCCGCTGCGCAGGTTGCAGCCGTTGACGGTGTGATGCGCAATCATGTGCGCCAGCGTCCAGTAAGCGTGGCGAAAACTGCTCGACGACAGCCGCGTGGGCGGCTGCCCGGCCGAGCGCATGGCAGCGGTTTCGATCAGCACTTCGAGCTGGATGTCGAAGGCGCCCGCGGCGAGCGCCGCCTCGCTGCGCAGATAGGCCAGCGGCTGAGTGTCGTCCGCCGCCCGGCGCCAGGGCACGCGGTAGGGTTCCAGCGCCTCGAGGGTGACGATCCACGGTGACAGCGTGGTGGCGAAGTTCTTGCCGAGAAAGGGACCGAGCGGCTGGTACTCCCAGGCCTGCAGGTCGCGCGCCGACCAGTCGTTGAGCAGGCAGAGTCCGAAGATATGCGACTCCGCCACGTCCATGTCGATGCGAGTGCCGAGTTCGTTGCCGCGGCCGATGAATACCCCCAGCTCGAGCTCGTAGTCGAGCCGCTGGCTGCGGTCGAACAGCGGCTGCTCTGCGCCCGGCGGCAGCCGCTGCCCCATCGGCCGCGGGAACGATTGCGGCGACACCGCCAGCGAGGAGCTGCGGCCGTGATAGGCGACCGGCAGCCAGCGGTAATTGGGCATCAGCGGCTGGTCAGGACGGAACAGCCGCCCCACGGCGGTCGCATGATGGATGGAAGAGTAGAAGTCCGTGTAGTCGCCAATGTGCGCCGGCAACGACAGGGTCGCGGCCGCCTGCGGTACCAGTGCCGATTGCAGCGATGCGCGCAGCGGCGAATCAGCGCGCAACGCGCGCGACAGCGCTCGACGCAATTCGCCCTGGGCCTCAGGGCCGGCGGCCATCAGTGCATTGAGAGAGGACTGACTGCCGAGGGCGGCGAGATCGCGTGCGGGACCTTCGAATGCCCCGCGTTCGGCGGCGCCGCCGAGATCCAGGATCGAATCGCCGATGGCGACGCCGCCGCGCAGCGGCTCGCGGCTGCCAGCGCGCCGGAACACGCCGTAGGGCAGATTCTGGATCGGAAAATCGCTGCCGGGGGCGTTCGCCGTCTCGACCCAGCTGGTCAGCTCAGGGTCATGGGTTGCGTTCATCGAACAGCTTCTTCAGTCCCTGCCAGCAACTCTGGTAGTCACGCTGCCGCTGCGGCGACTCGAGCGCGTAGCGGGTCGGATTGATCACCCAGCGGGTCTCGAACATGAAGGCCATGGTATCCGCCACCTTGACCGGCACGCCGGTATCGGCGCAGCTGGCGCTCTCGAAGGTTGCGGCGTCCGGCCCGTGCGCGCTCATGCAGTTGTGCAACGAGGCGCCGCCCGGCTGAAAACCGTCGCTCTTGGCATCGTATACGCCCTCGATGAGACCCATGAATTCGCTGGCGACGTTGCGATGGAACCAGGGTGGCCGAAAGGTGTCCTGCATCGCCAGCCAGCGCGGCGGGAAGATCACGAAGTCGAGGCCGTCGACTCCGGCGGTGTCGCTGATCGACTGCAGCACCAGGAAGATGGACGGATCCGGATGGTCGAAGCTGATCGAGCCCAGGGCGTTGAAGCGCCGCAGGTCGTACTTATACGGTGCGTGATTGCCTCGCCAGGCGACCACGTCGAACGGCGAGTGATCCAGCATGGTCGACCAGAGCTTGCCGCCGAACTTGGCAATCAGCTCGCAGGGCTCGTCGCGATCCTCGTACGCGGCCACCGGCGTGAGGAAATCCCGCTCACAGGCCAGTCCGTTGGAGCCGATCGGGCCGAGGTCTGGCAGGCGCAGTGGCGCGCCGAAGTTCTCGCAGACGTAACCGCGTGCGCGACCGTCCGGCAGCTCGATGCGAAAGCGCACACCGCGCGGAATGACTACGATCTCCAGCGGTTCGAGCTCGATACGGCCGAGTTCGGTGATGATGCGCAGCGTACCGAGCTGCGGCACGATCAGCAGTTCGCCATCGGCGTCGTAGACCGCTCGCTGTCGCATCGATTGGTTGGCGGCGTACAGGTGAATGGCGCAGCCAGTGTGCGTTTGCGGGGCGCCGTTGCCGCCCATGGTGACGAGACCGCCGAGGAAATCGGTGGCGGCCGCGGGCAGCGGCAGCGGATTCCAGCGCATCTGGTCCGGTGGCGTGTCGGCGCCGAATTCTGCGTTCAGCAGTGCATGCGGCTGCGCGGCAAACGGCCCGTGCCCGGCCGCCGGCCGGATGCGATACAGCCAGGTGCGCCGGTTGGCC
>JBAUYT010000109.1:0-42746 GCA_049584935.1 Steroidobacteraceae bacterium | reverse complement strand
CTCGCCACCCGCGCCAGCGGCGCCGGCAGTGGCGGCAGCTCCCGGTGGCGGCTCACGGAAGCGGCGAATCCAGCGCGCGCAGTCGGGATCGTGGCCCATCATGACGTCGGCGCCCATGACGGCGCGCACCACATCGAGATGCATCGGATTGGTGATGGCCGAGGTCATGCCAGCGCCGATCGCCATGGTCAGGAATGCCGCATTGATGCCGTCGCGATTGGGCAGGCCGAAGCTGATATTGGAAGCTCCGCAGGAGGTGTTGACCTTGAGCTCGGTGCGCAGGCGGTGCACCAGCTTCATGACCTGCACGCCCGCCTGGTTGATGGCGCCGATCGGCATGACCAGCGGATCGACGACCACGTCGGCGGCCGGAATGCCGTAGTCCGAGGCGCGCTCGACGATTTTCTTGGCCACCGCAAAACGCACATCCGGGTCTTCCGAAATGCCGGTCTCGTCGTTGGAGATCGCGATCACGGCCGCACCGTGCTTCTTGATCAGCGGCAGCACGGCCTGCAGCCGCTCCTCCTCACCGGTCACTGAATTGACCAGCGCCTTGCCCTTGTAGACCGCCAGTCCGGCCTCGAGCGCCGCCACGATGGAGGAGTCGATCGACAGCGGCACGTCGGTGATCGACTGCACTAGCTGCACGGCCTTCGCCAGGATGGCCGGCTCGTCCGCCAGCGGAATGCCGGCATTGACGTCGAGCATGTGGGCACCGGCCTCGACCTGCGCCCGTGCGTCGGCCTCGACTCGCGAGAAGTCCCCCGCGGCCATCTCGGCGGCCAGGATCTTGCGTCCGGTGGGATTGATGCGCTCACCGATGATCACGAATGGTCGGTCGAAGCCGATGACGACCTCGCGGGTGGCGGAGCTGATGACGGTATCGGTCATGATGCGGTCCTGTGAGAGGGCTTGGGAGTATCGCGTGCTGGGTACCAGGGCTCGCGGCCCCTGAGGACACCGGAGCGATCGATGACCTCGGCCACCGATTCTTCCTGGCGGTAAGCCATGACGTGCACGCCGTTGACGCCGTGGATTTCCTTGATCTGCTGGATGAGCTCGACGCAGATGTTGCGACCTTCGCGCGCCTGATCCTGCGCGCCCTTGAGGCGCGCGATCATCGCATCGGGCACAAACATGCCGGGCACGTGCTGGCGCATCCACTCTGCGGCCTTGGCCGAACGCAGCGGGCCGACACCAATGAGGATGAACACCTTGCCGGCGAGGCCCAGTGCTTCGATCCGCGCCATGAAGCCGCGCAGCAGATCCAGGTCGTAGCAGTATTGCGTCTGTATGAACTGGGCGCCGGCCGCGACCTTCTTGACCAGGCGTTGCGCGCGCCAGTCGTGCGGTGGTGCAGACGGGTTTGCTGCCGCACCCAGGAACACGCGCGGCGCCGCGGTGATCTTGCGGCCGCTCTGGAAGTGATGGTCATCGCGCAGGCCGCGCGCGATGCCGAGCAGCGAGATGCAATCCAGGTCGAACACCGGCTTGGCCTGCGGATGATCGCCGGCCTGCACGCCGTCTCCGGTCAGGCACAACACATTGCAGACGCCCATGGCGGCACTGCCGAGGATATCGCCCTGGATGGCGATGCGGTTCTTGTCGCGGCAGGAGATCTGCAGGATGGGTGCGTAGCCCATGCGGGTCAGCAGCGCACAGACCGCAACACTCGACATGTGGCAGTTGGCGCCGCTGCCGTCGGTGGCGTTGATGGCATCGACATAGCCGTCGAACACGCGCGCGCGACGAAACACTTCGTCCGGATCGGCCGAATCGGGCGGCGCCAGTTCGGTCGTCACCGCAAAGCTGCCGGCACGCAGCACGCGCTCGAAGCGCCCCGGCGAGGTGTGGCCCGGCAGGATCGGCAGCGGGTAGCCGGGCACCGGCTCGTCCTCGAATTTCACGGCGAGGCGCTCTTCTCGCGCGTAACCCGCAGCCACGAGGAGCGCCCCTGCAGCCGATGATCGACCGCAAACTGCAACGTGCGCAGCGCCTCGACCCCGTCGGGGATGCGCTGGCTGCCGCGCCACGCTTCCACCCAGACACACTTCATCTCTGGTTTGACTTCGCAATTGCCGTCGGCGCGCACGCCGCCGCACGGACCATTGCGCAGGGTCTTGGGACAATTCATCGGGCAGGCCATGCCGGTGGAGCTCAGCACGCATTGTCCGCACATGCGGCAGTCGAACAGGAATCCCTTGACGCCCTTTTCGACCGCCGCGATCGGTCGCTCGACGCGCTCGTATCCCAAGGCACGGAACAGGCCGTCCATGCGGACCAGCATGCGCTCGAAGCGCCGGTAGAAATTGTTCAGGCCGCGCGCGTGGCGCACCGACCACTGGCGCACGGCATACATCAGGGTGTCTCGCCGGCAGCGGCAGCCTGCGCGTCGCCGGCCTGCTGGTCGATTCCCTTGGAGCGGATCAACCGCTCCAGGTCCTCATCCGTGTAGCGCTGCTCGATGCGCGCCGCCTCGGCCGCAGCCTCGGCCTGCAGCTCGTCGCTGCAGGGCCGCGCATCGCTGCGCCGCCAGTCAGCCAGATAGGCATCCGAGCTGCCGCGGCCGGCACGCATGGCGGCCCGGTCGACCGCTTCCTGGAAGCGCATCGACAGCTGCACCTTGGCGGATTCGCGACCCCGCTTGACCACGACCTGCGCCGGAATGTCGCGCCACAAGATGATGCTCAGCGCGCCCATGCGGCGCTCGCTGCGTGATGTCGCGCCATGGCCGCGGAGATGCGCGTGCCGAGTGTGCCGAGGCCGGTCCAGCGATACTCGAATGCCAGGCCCATGCGTTGCGCGATCGCCGCCGCCTCCGCGTGCGCCGTAGCCCCACCCGCCTGCGCCAGGTAAACGAGCTTGCGGTAGTTACCGAAGTAGATCGGGAACAGTTCCGGATGCGCGTCGAGCCCCAGGCCGTGTATGACCAGCCGCTCGAAATGCCGCAGCAGGAAGTCGGTCAGGTAGAAGGTGCCGATCTCGGCCTCTGCCAGTCGCTCGAATACCGCGCTGGTGGCGTAGAACTCGTAGCAGTGCGCGCCGGGAATGCGTTCGACGCCCTCTTCCACCAGCACGCGATCGAGTTCGCCGCCGGTGCCGCAGTCGCCGTAGGCCACGAAGATGGTGCGATAGCACCCGCGCGCCGCTGCGATTGCCGCGCGCACTTCCGCCGCAATCCGTTCGGGCCGATTGTGCAGCTCGGGCGGCAGACATCTGACATCGAGATCGGCCCAGGCGTTGGCGCGCCGCAAGGCCGCGACTTCGTGCGCCAGTGCGCCGCAAGCGATGATCAGAGCCCCCCGGGCCGTGTTCATCTTGAGCGTACCCCGTGAGGTCAGCCGGCCACAGCGAGCGCGCGGCGCCTGGCGAGCAATCCTTTGGCCGTCTCGACGGCGATGGCGGCGTCGCGACAGTAGGCATCCGCGCCGACCGCCTTGCCGAATTCCTCGTTGAGCGGCGCGCCGCCGACCAGCACGATATAGTCGTCGCGCAAGCCGCGCTCCTTGAGCGCGTCGATGACGACTTTCATGTAGGGCATGGTCGTGGTCAGCAGCGCCGACATGCCGAGAATGTCGGGCTTATGCTTCTCGAGCGCATCGAGATATTTGTCGACCGGGTTGTTGATGCCCAGATCGATGACCTCGAAGCCGGCACCCTCGAGCATCATCGACACCAGGTTCTTGCCAATGTCGTGGATGTCGCCCTTGACCGTGCCAATGACGATCTTGCCGATCGGCTCGACACCGGACTCGGCCAGCAGCGGTCGCAGGATTTCCATGCCGCCCTTCATGGCGTTGGCGGCCAGCAGCACCTCCGGAACAAACAGAATCCCGTCTCGAAAATCGATGCCGACGATGCGCATGCCTTCGACCAGCGCTTCGTTCAGAACCTTTTCGGCACTCCACTTACGTGCGAGGAAGATCCGCGTGGCCTCTTCGACCTCGCTCTTCAGGCCGTTGTACAGATCGTCATGCACCTGCTCGATGAGTTCGTCATCGTTCAGCGCGGTCAGATCAAAATCGTCTGCAGCTTGGTCCGACATGCACGCTCCGTTTCTTTAGCCCCCACGGCAATTTACGTCGGCATCATCAGACTCTAATGATACGGGCGGGTCGAGACGCCAATTATCTGGATTACGACAGCAACTTGTCCAAAAACGACAAGCGATGTCGCGGCCGCCACACATTTCCACGCTACAGTAACGACCTCGCGAATCTCACGAGGTGCTTATGTCCGCCAGACACGGCCGCTGCCAGTGCGGCGCCGTCCAGTTCCGCGTCGAGGGTCCGCTGCGCGACGTCGTCTACTGCCACTGCAAGATGTGCCGCCGCAGCATCGGTCACGTGCTCGCGGCCACGGCCTGCGCCGTGCCGCAGCTGCGCGTCGAAGGCGCCGAGTCGCTGCAGTGGTACCACTCCTCTGCCAGCGCGCGCCGCGGCTTCTGCAGGGTCTGCGGCTCGAATCTGTTCTGGGTGCCGGCCAGCGGCACGCATGTATCCATCCTGGCCGGCACGCTCGACGAGCCGACCGGCCTTACGGCAGCCGCCCACATCCACGTCGATACCAAGGGTGACTACTACTCGATCGACGACGGCCTGCCGCAGCACACCGACGGCCTACACGGCGTCAAGATTCCTGCGGCCTAGAGTGAGGGTCTCGCCGTCGATTGCGCTCAGTCGAATACGCGGGTGCAGGCCCGATCGCCTTCGGCGGCCGATCCGCCCTGCTTGCGCCGCAGGGACGGCGACAGGCCGTATATTTCCTTGTACTGGCGGGAGAAGTGCGCACCATCGGCGAAGCCCGCTTCGAGCGCGATCGTAGTCATCGAGCGATCGGTATTGTTGATGAGCCATTGAGCGTAGCGCATGCGGATGCGGCGGTAGAGCGATGCTGGGCCAGCCCCGAGCGCGCTACGGCACAGCCGTTCGAACTGCCGCACCGACAGACCGAGCTGCTTGGCCACGTAGCCGATGGCCACGGGACGCGCGAGGTTCTGCTCCATCAGCAGCAATGCGCGGCGCACGCGCTCGTCGGCAACGTTCTCGAACAGTGGTGGGTGCGGCTGCGCGTCGTTACCGGCGCGGGCATGATCGAACAGCAGCACCTGGTTGGCCTTCTGGGCCGCGGCGCGTCCGAGGTGCAGTTCGAGAATGAAGGCCGCCAGGTCGGCGGTGCCGGCACCGCCGGCGCAGGTGATGCGGTCCCGATCGGCAATGAACAGCCGGTCCGCCACTACCTCGTGATCCGGAAACTCGTCGATGAAGTCCTGGTAGTGATACCAGCTGACGCAGCAGCGCCGCCCGCGCATGAGGCCGGTGCGGCAAAGAATGAAGCTGCCGGTACAAAGCCCGACCAGCGGCACGCCGGTGCTGGCCGTATCCCGCAGGTACTGGATGGTGGCCTGATCGAGCTGCGGTCCCGCATGCAGCAGGCCGCCCACCACGACGACGTAGTCGAGTTCGGTGGGATCGATGAGACCGGAAGTCGGTGCGATGGTGACGCCACAGCTGGCCCGGATCGGCTCGCTGCGAGCTGACATGGTCGACCACTGCACATGCACCGGCCGGCTGCGATCGCCCTCGTCGGCGGCCAGGCGCAGATGATCGACAAACAGTGAGAACGCCGACAGCGTAAAATTGTTGGCTAAAACCACTCCGACCCGCAGCGGGCCGGGTCGTCGCAGCGACGGCACCTGATTGGAAGTTGGCACAACGCCGATTGAACGAGCGTGCAATCCGCTTGTCAAGCCTATCCGGTCCGCGCCGCATTGCATCCACGCCGGTTGCCAACGCATTCGTGGTCCAGGATTAGTCTTTAGATATTATGTAGTTGCGAGTTGTTGGGGCAGACTGGCGTCCCCCGCACCAACGTAGCTCAATTGAACCGCGGTTCAACACATAACATCAGCCATGCAGCAGCACAGCCGCACCCGCATCCCAGCTGACATAGACCTCATCGCTCCAGTCGATGGTCCATTGCGAAGTACGGCGTTCGTTTTGCGCAAATACCGTAACCATCTTGCCGCTTGAAGTCTTGATCTGGTAGGTCGAACGATTGCCCAGATAGCCCAGTTCCCACACCGTTCCCGTAAGCTGATTGACCCGCTCGCCGCTCGGCGGCTGCTTGCTCAGCCGGATCTTCTCCGGCCGCAGGGCGACCCAGACACGCTGTCCGGTCTCGAACCGGCCGACGTCGTCGACGCGCAGGCAACAGCCGGCCTCGGGGCAGTTGACGGTGATCAGTCCCGGCGCACATTCGAGCACGCTGCCTTCGAACAGGTTGGTGGTGCCGACGAAGTCCGCCACGAAGCGGCTCTGCGGGAACTCGTAGATTTCGGACGGCGTACCGACCTGGACCACGCGACCGCGATCCATGACGGCGATGCGCGAGGCCAGCGCCATGGCCTCGTCCTGATCATGCGTGACCACGATGAAGGTCGTACCGACCTTGTACTGCAGGTCCATGAGCTCGAACTGCGTGCGCTCACGCAGTTTCTTGTCGAGCGCCGACAGCGGCTCGTCCAGCAGCAGCACCTTCGGGCGCCGGATCAGTGCCCGCGCCAACGCCACGCGCTGTCGCTGGCCGCCCGAGAGCTGATGCGGCTTGCGGCCGCCGAGCGCACCGAGCTGCACCATCTCGAGCGCCTCGCGCACGCGGCTCTGCTTCTGGGCGCGTTCCAGCTGCATGCGCCGCAGGCCGTAGCCGACGTTCTGCTCGACCGTCATGTGCGGGAACAGCGCATACGACTGGAACATCATGTTGACCGGGCGCAGGTGCGGCGGCACCCCGCTCATCTCCGCACCCTCTATCAGGATGTCGCCGGCGCTCTGATGGACGAAGCCGGCGAGCATGCGCAGCAGCGTGGTCTTGCCGCAGCCCGAGGAGCCGACCAGCGCGAAGATCTCGCCCTTGAAGATCTTGAGGCTGACGCTGTCGACTGCGGCGAAATTGCCGTAGCTCTTGCTCAAATTGTCGATCACGAGCTGCGGCACGGCCTTGGGATCGAGCCAGGGTCGGTCGGCGAGCTTCTGCGGATTCGACAGCATTGCGGTATCAGTAGTCCGCCGGCGGCGTGGCGCGACGCCGCTCCGGCGCATAGAACGGCCGCTCGACCACGCGCGCGCGGCGCAGCCGGCGCTCCCAGGTCAGCTCACTGTTCAGATAGATCTCCGCCCACACTTCTTGTCCCATGCCGCAGCTGGCCGCATCGAGCAGCGCCAGCGCAATATTGCGCTTGACCGTGGGCGACCAGGTCGCCGACGTCACCCAGCCCACTTCGCGGCGGCCGGCGCGCTCTGCATACAGAAGTGCATTGTGCGCCGGTTTGTTGCCCTCTATGTCCAGGCCCACCAGCCGGTGCGCGGGGCCGGCTGTCCGTTCCGCAAGCAACGCGCGCCGTCCCGTGAAGTGTCCCTTATCCAGGTCGACCAGCCAATCCAGTCCAAGTTCGAACGGCGAACGCTCCCGGCCCACCCGCAGGGTCCGCTCGGCCGAAATGAATTCCACGTTCGGCAGCAGAAAGCCTGCCTCGATGCGAGCGATGTTAAGCGCGCGCGCGCCGAGTGGCTTGAGGCCGCGCGAGTGCCCCGCCGCCATGAGCCGATCCCACAGCGGTTCGGCGGCGTCGGGAGCGACCCAGAGCTCGTAGCCGAGATCACCGGTGAAGCCGGTGCGCGAGACGGTCAGATCGATGCCATCGAGTTTGAAGTAGCCGATGTCGAATGGCTTGAGCCGCTCGACGCCGGCGAGCCCCAGCGTGCGCAGCACAGCGTACGAAGTGGGCCCCTGCAGTGCCAGTCCGGCAATGGCCTCGGTGATGTCCTCGATCTGCACGTCGTAACCGATGGCGGAGTCGAGCAGCCAGTCGAGCTGGCGCTCCTGCGCACAGAGCCGGTATTCGGACTCGCCGAAGCGGAATACCGTGCCGTCGTCGATCAGGTGACCGGCATCATTGCACCAAACCGCATACATGACGCGATCGGCGCGCAGCTTGCGCAGGTCGCGCGTGACCAGGCGATTGAGGTAGCGCAGCGCGTCGGCACCGGTGATGCGGTACTTCGCCATGGGCGAGAGATCATAGAGCGTGCAGGCGTTGCGGATCGCAAAGTACTCGTGCTCGACCGTGCTGAAGACGTCGACCGTGGTGTAGCCGTTCCAGGGGATGAAGCTGTCCAGCTGGCTCAACGCGCGGGCGCGCGCATGAAACGGCGTTCGCAGCAGCGGCTCGCGGAACAATGCCGCGGGTTCGGCCGGGTGAGCGCCGGTACCGCCCATCAGGCCGCCTCCGCCAGGATGCGCCGCGCGGCATTGCGGCCGGCCGTGCCCATGACGCCGCCGCCCGGGTGCGACCCGGCGCCGCAGAGGTACAGGCCGGCGAGCGGCGTCGAATACTGCGCGGCGCCCGGCACCGGTCGAACCATGAAGAACTGATCGAGAGCCAGTTCGCCGTGATGCCAGTGGCCGCCGGTCATACGGAACTGCCTCTCCAGGTCCGGAGGTGTCAGCAGCTCGGCTGCCACGATCGTGTGGCGCAGGCCGGGCGCATATTGCTCGATGCACTCGACGACACCCGCCAACAGCGCGTCGCGAGCCTGGTCCCAGCCGCCGCGTACCGCGTAGGGCACATGCTGCACCACGGCCGAAAGCACGTGCGCACCGGCCGGTGCGAGCTGTGAATCGTGCAGGGTCGGCAGCGTGATCTCGATGCACGGCGCCCGCGGGCATTCGCCGTACTTGCTTGGGTTGTAGGCGCGCTCGGTGTAGTCGAGCGACGGCGCTATCAGCAGCCGCCCGCCCAGCGCGTCGCCATCAAGTCCGCGAAACGACGGCACGCGGTCGAGCGCCAGGTGCAGCTTGGCGGCCAGTCCCGTGCTGCGCAGATGCGCCACGCGGCGCACGAAACCGGTGTCGAGATGTTCGCTGCCGAGCAGTCCGAGGAAGGTGGTCTTGGGATCGGCATTCGAGACCACGAGCGTGGCGCCGATCGACTCGCCGCTCTCCAGCGTGACGCCCACGGCGCGATCGTTCTCGACGCGGATGCGGCGCACGGCAGTCGACGTGCGGATCGTGGCGCCGGCGGCGCGCGCCGAGGCCGCAAGCGCATTGGACAGCGCGCCGAGTCCGCCCTGGGGCTGCGCGGGCCGCTCGCGACCGGCGTGCGCAGCCGCGGCCAGCCGATACAGCCAGGTGAATACCGTGCCCGGTGCGCGCGGCCCCAGGTTGGTGCCGAGCACCGCGTCGAACCCCAGCGCTCCCTGCAGCAGTGGATTCGACAGATTTTCCTGCAGCAGGTCGTAGACGCACATGCCGCCGATGCGCAGCAGCTCTCGCATGTGGCGGCGACCCAAGCGGCGGATCTGCCAGCCTAAGCGCAGCAAGGCCCATTGGTCGGTGCGGGCGCCGGTGCCGAGCCGCGGCGGTGGCGCCGTCAGCACTGGCGCCAGGACTTGCGCAAAACGCTGCAGCCGCGCATTGAGCTCCAGGTAGGCAGCGCGATCGCCCGGCGCGCGCGTGGCCAATCCCTCCGCGGTCAGCGGTAGCGACGCGCCATCGGGTGACAGCGCCACCGTCACCAGGTCCTCCGCCGCCAGCTTGAACCCGTGCGACCTAAGCGCGAGCTCATCGACCAGCGTGCGCGGCATCGACTGCAGCAGGTGCGCGCCGGCCGAGACTCGAAAGCCTGGCGCAAACTCGCGCGTGACCGCGGCGCCGCCGACTTCCGCAGCCGCTTCGAGTACCAATACCCGGCGGCCGCCGCGCGCCAGATAGTTGGCGCAGACCAGCCCGTTGTGGCCGGCGCCGACGACGACGCAGTCGAAGTCGTTGGCGGCGCTCAATGCGCTCTCCCCAGATCCTCGAGAATGGTGCGGGCCGCGTTGGCCCCCGGCGCGCCCATGACACCGCCGCCGGGGTGCGTGCTGGAGCCGCACATGTACATGCCGCGCACCGGCGCGCGGTACTGCGCATAGCCGGGTACCGGCCGATTGAACAGCAGCTGATCGAAGGTGAGCTCGCCCTGGAAGATGTTGCCTTCGGTGAGCCCGACTTCGCGCTCGATGTCCCAGGGGGTACGCACCTCGGCGTGCAGGATCAGCGATTTGAAGTCCGGGCTGTGCTCGGCAATGGTGTCGATGACCGTGCGGCCGAAAGCTTCGCGCTTCTGGGCGGTCCATTCGCCATCGGCGAGCCGGTATGGGCAGTACTGCACGAACACCGACATGTAGTGCTTGCCGTCGGGCGCCATGGTCGGGTCGATCTGCGACGGGATCAGCATGTCGATGTACGGCGCGCGCGACCAGCGTCCTTCCTTCCAGTCGTCGTAGGCGCGCTCCATCATCTCGATGGTGTCGGTGACGTGCAGATCGCCGCGCAGGCTCGGACTGCCAGCCGGCAGCGCCGGAAAGCTCGGCAGGCCATCGAGCGCGATGTTGAGCTTGCCCGAGGAGCCACGAATCTTGAAGCGCTGCACCTGCTGCACGAACTCGTCGGGCAGATCATGCGCGTCCATGCTCTCGAGAAAGGTGCGCTTGACGTCGAGGTTGGAAACCACGAGATTGGCCTGCAGTTCCTCGCCGCTCTCGAGCACCACACCGCGGGCGCGGCCGTGTCGCACGAGAATGCGATTTACCGCGGCATCGGTGCGGATCTCGCCGCCGCTAGCGAGCAGCGACCTGGCCAGCGCGCCCGAGACCGCGCCCATGCCGCCGCGCGCGAACCCCCAGGCACCCACGGTGCCATCGATGCCGCCCATATAGTGATGCAGCAGCACGTAGGCGGTGCCGGGGGAGCGCGGGCCCAGCGCGGTACCGATGATCGAGCTGCCGGCCATGTGCGCCTTGACCAGGTCGTTCTCGAAATACTCATCGAGAAAATCGGCACAGCTCATGGTCCAGAAGCGCAGCGTGTCATACATGCGCGCCTCACCCATGCCATTGAAGTGCGCGGCCAGATGCAGCAGTTCGCGAATGTCGCGCGGACGGAATGAGGTTGGATCCGGCGGCGTGCGCAGCAGCAGCGGGCGGATGAAGCGGCACTGCCGCAGCACGTCGCGTACGTAGCGGTCGTAGGCTTCCGCGTCGCGCCGCGAGTGGCGCGAAATCTCGCGCCGCAGCGCATCGTGATTGTCGTACAGCGACAGGTGGCCGCCGCCGCGCATCATGGTGGCGCCGCCGTCGTACGGAATGATCTGCAGGCCGAAGCGCGGCAGCTCCAGCTCGCGCATGATCTCCGGCCGCAGCAGACTGCAGACGTAGGAGCAGTTGGAGTAGGTGAAATCCTGGTAGAGCTTGCGGCTCACGGCCGCGCCCCCGACCCAGGAGTTTCGCTCCAGCACCAGCACGTCGAGCCCGGCGCGTGCCAGATAGCAGGCCGCTACCAGGCCGTTGTGGCCCGCGCCGACGACGATGGCGTCGTGGCGATTACCGCTGCTGCTCACCGCCGCCGGCTGCTCAGGCGGGCTGCTTGCGCGCGATGCCGACCGAGCGCAGCGTGGTGTCGACCGCCACCTCGAAGCCAGCCAGCGTGTCCTTGAGACACGAATCGTCGTGCGCGGCGCTGATGAACCAGGGCTCGCGCGAATCCGGCTCGCACAGCACGCCCTGATCATGCAGCACGCGCGCGGTAGCATCGTAGAAGGCGTAGTCGCTGCCCTTCCAGTCGCGGTAGGTGCGCGGCGGATCGTGCGCAAAATACAAGCCGCTCATCGACGGATGGCCAACAAAGCTGTGCGGTATGCCGCGCGCATTGAGGATCGCGTGCATGCCCTGGCGCAGCCGCGTGCCGTACTGCGAGATCCGCTCCAGTGCATCGGTGTGTTCGAGGATGTCGAGGGTCTTGTCCGCGGCCGCCAGCGAGACCGAGTGCGCGGTGTAGGTGCCGCCGTGCGCGACGCCCTTGCCGATCTTGCGCATGATCTCCTCACGCCCGGCGAGCACTGAGATCGGATAGCCGTTGGCCACGGCCTTGGCAAAGGTGCACAGGTCCGCCTTGACGCCGTAGAGCTCCTGCACGCCGCCGCGCGCAACGCGGAAGCCGGTCTTCACTTCGTCGATGATCAGCACGATGCCGTGACGATCGCAGAGTTCACGCGCGGCGCGCACGTACTCGGGCTCGGCCGCGATGCCGAGACAGTTGCCCATGATGGGCTCGATCAGCAGGCAGGCGATGCGCCCGGCGTGCCGCTTGAACACGTCTTCGAGCTGGTTGGCATCGTTGGCCTGTACGAAGTGCGCAAAGCTGCGGGTGCTGAGCGGAATGCCTTCGCTGTAGGGGACCACTTGCGGATCGCCGACCTGCGACCACTTGTCCATGGGCGTGTACCACATCGCCGCATCGAACAGACCGTGGTAGCTGCCTTCGAGGATGACGTAGTCGTCCTTGCCGGTATAGGCCCGCGCCAGCCGCAGCGCCGCCATGACGGCCTCGGTACCCGAGTTGGAGAAGCGCACCAGCTCGGCTGCCGGCACCATGCGCGAGATGCGCTCGGCCACGCTGAGCTCGCGCTCGGTCGAGAGCGCGAACACACCGCCGACTTCCATGCCGGCGCGGGCGGCTTCATCGACGCGCGCGTCCGCATAGCCCAGGATGCCGGGACCGTAGCCCATGCGGTAGTCGACGTAGACGTTGTCGTCGAGATCGACGATGCGCGCACCACGTCCCTGCTTGACGTAGATGGTGCGATCCTCGCCCCAGTAACGGAAATTGGAAGCGACTCCGAGCGGCAGGCGCTTGAGCGCGCGCTTGAAATGCTCGTGGCTCCGGGTCAGTTGTCTCGTCATGGTCTTCTCCCCGAATAAGCCGATCGCCGTGCCCGGCAGATCAGGACGCAGGCTACCATCGCTGGACACGACTGTCTATATACTCATATAAATACTGAGAAGCGATCTAAGTACGCGGAACGTACCGTAAATTATGGACTTTAGCGCGACCTGGGGGATCGCCAGGCTTGTCCGGGGGCCTCATCATAGGGTAAATTAAATGATCATATAACTCGCTCGACGGTCCGATTCATAAGGAAGCGCCGATGAACTCGATTGCCCTGTCGGCGGCGGAGTCGACCGTCGCCCCGATCGCCCGCGCGTTGCCGGCCTGGACCTACAACCA
Organism: Steroidobacteraceae bacterium; assembly: GCA_049584935.1. Classification (GTDB taxonomy): domain Bacteria; phylum Pseudomonadota; class Gammaproteobacteria; order Steroidobacterales; family Steroidobacteraceae; genus FEN-1191. The sequence continues at coordinate 29,642 of JBAUYT010000109.1, read as the reverse complement.
TCCCGAGATGACGCGGCTCGAACTCGAGCGCCTTCTCAAGCCGAGCTGGCAGATCCTCTGCCACGTCAACTCCATTCCGAATCCCGGTGACTACGTCACCTTCGATCTGGGACCGGAAAGCCTGGTCGCGGTGCGTGACGGCAAGCGCGAGATCCGCGCCTTTCACAATGTCTGCCGCCACCGCTCCGCGCGGATCCTCGACGGCGCGGGGCACTGCCCGGGCACCATCACCTGTCCCTATCACGGCTGGTCCTACCGCCTGAACGGCGAGTTGCAGGCCATCAGCCGCCGAGACACCTTTCCGGCACTCGATCGCGCACAGTACGGTCTCAAGCCGGTACGCACGCAGATCGCCTTCGGCTTCGTATTTGTCTGCGTGGCAGGAGACCCCCCGCCGCTGCAGACCCTCTGGGGCGAGTTCCTCGAAGATTTTGCGCCCTACCGGTTCGAGGACATGGTGCCGCTGGCACCGCTGTACCGCCAGGAGTGGCCGGTCGACTGGAAGGTGGCCATGGACAACTACCTCGAGTCCTACCACGTGCCGATCGGACATCCCGGACTTACCCGCATGTTTACGCCGGACTATGACGATGCCCGCACCCTCGGCAGCGGCGTGGCGCGCGGCCGCAGCCACATGCGCGAGCAGCCGTCGAGCAAATGGAGCGAGCGGATGTACCAGAAACTCGTCGGCGGCTTGGTTCAGGACATGGCCGAGCCGCTGCGCAAGCGCTGGAGCTTCTACAGCATGCTGCCGAATTTGGGGATAGACGTATTTCCGGACCAGATGGACTTCTTTCAGGTGCTGCCGAATGGTCCCGGCCGCTGCATCATCCGCGGCGGTACCTTCGGCCTGCCGGATTCACGGCGCGAAATGCGCGTGGTGCGCTACCTCAACGCGCGCATCAATCGTCAGGTACAGAGCGAGGACGATTTTCTCTGCCAGCGTGTACAGCGCGGACTGGCCTCGAGCAGTTACGAGCCCGGCCCACTGTCGAGCCTGGAGAGCTGCATGTGGGGCTTCCACGAGCTGCTGCGCGATCGCATTCCGGAAGTGCGGCTGCCGCGTGCGCCGGCTCAGTTTGCGTAGGTAGGGCTCGAGCCCTCAGCCGGGCGGGTGCTCGCTCGCCGGGCTCTGCATGCCGGCCAGCAGCGCCAACACCAGACCGCGGAATGCGGCCAGTGCCTCGGGCACCGGCCCTGCTTCCGCCGCCTGGTATTCGGAGCTCTCGAGCCCAGACTGAATCGAACCGGCCACGTCGAAATCCTGGCGCAGCCAGCGTCGGGTCAGGCGCTGCGCCAGGTATCGCAGCACCCGATCGACGCGTGTCGGCTTCAGCGGACCCAGCTCGAGCCGCCGCACGCGGCAGCGCCCCGGCGACTCGGGAATGACCTGCAGTACCGACGCTCCGTCCCCGCGGATCTCCAGCAGTTGGTTGGGCTGCACGAACAGGCGCCGCCAGGCCCCGTGTCCCGCGGCGCAGGCCACGCGCGCGTAATGGCCAGCGCTCCAGCCCGGCGCACGATCGTTGAGTGGCGCGCGCCACGCGATGCTGCCGGCGGATGGCTCCAGCGTCAGTTCCGGCGGCCGCACCAGCCCGGCCAGCCACCCCACTGGATGCCGTGCCAGCGCTGACTCGAGCCATTGCTCCACGACCAGTTTCCAGTCCGCCGCCAGTTCCAGTTCCTGCAGCCCGAGCGGCTTCCAGCCGGCAAGACCGTCGAGTGCATTCCACACCGCCGGCAGCACGTCCGGCTCGCTCTCGCGGCGCGCCGGACGCACGAAAATCAGGCCCGCGCGCTGCGCGACTTCCAGCACCAGCAGATCCCCTGGTGTCTCGCCGTCACGCAGCTTGCCGTCGTAGCCGTAGCGCAGGCCGTGCACGCTGCAGTCGATGGTTCCGTCGAGCGTGCCACCGCGACCCGCCAGCAGCGTGTGCGGCCGGCGCCGGCAGCTATTGCGGAAGGCCCGGATGGTATCGCTCTCGTCCCGCAGCAGCAGCGCCCGCTCGGTCGGCAGATCGACCGCCAGATAGTCGCCGGCGCGCGCGAGTTCGGATACGTGTCCCGCGATCTGCCAGGCGCCGCGGAACAGCTGCTCGCGCTCGGCGGCGAACAGCGTGGCGTCGGCGTAGGCCCAAGCGGGCAGGCGCGCCGGCCCCATTGCCGCCGTAAAGCCCGGGCCGAGGCGCCGGCCGGAGTCTCCCGCGCTCGGCGAATGCGCGAACTGGCGCGGAAAGATCGAGCGCAGGTAGTTGAGCGCGCGCCGCCTGGCGCCACGGCGGTCGATGTTGGTCTCGGTCTGGAAGGCAATGCTCTGCCACAGTACTTCGAGTACGCCCATCAGCCCCAGGGCCACCCCGTCCGCATCCAGGTGCCGCTCGCCTGATTCCTCGATCATGCGCTGCATGAGCTCGCGCACCAGCCCCTCGAAATCCTCGTCCTTCTTGCCACAGATCTGCAGGTATTCCTGGCGCGAGCTGGCCTCCCCCCAGAACGAGTACCACACCGACACTTTGCGCGGACTGGCAATGTCGGAATCGAGATAGAGCTCGACCAGCAGCTCGAGCGCCCGTACCGGGGTGTGCTTGAGCCGGGCCACCGGCAGCTGCACGCGCTGCTCGAACTCGGACGCCAGAAACTCGAGCGAGGCCACCAGCATGGCGGCCTTGGATTCGAAGTAGAACCGCACGATCCCGGGCGACAGGTCGGCCAGGGCAACCACGCGCTCGACCGTGGTCCGCGACGGCCCGTAGATGTGCAGCGCCGAGATACAGGCGTCGATCAACCGCTGCCGCTGGCGCATACGCGAGGCGCGCTCGGGCGCCGGCTCGAGCACCGACTTCGCTCCTTCATTGGACAAGCTGCTGACCCCGCCTCATCTGGTGATGCGCACCTGACAAAAATTGTACAGCCCGGGCGGTCTGTGCGCAGAATAAGAGAGCCACGAATTCAAGCGAACAGGCTGCTGCCCACCCCATGAACCGGATCCCACGCCCTGGGCGCTGGCTGATCATCCTGCCGCCGCTGCTGTTCCTGCTGGTGTTCTTCCTGATCCCGTTCGGGGTGGCCCTCAAGATCAGCTTCGCCGAAACGGCCGCGCGCGTGCCGCCGTTCACCGACGTGCTGACCATGTCAGCCGACCATCACCTGCACCTTTCGCTGAGCTTCGCCAACTACAAGTACCTGCTGACCGACGAAGTCTACGGCGTAGCCTACCTGTACTCGCTGCGCACGGCGTTTTTCTCCACCCTGATCTGCCTGCTGCTGGGCTACCCGATGGCCTACGCCATCGCGCGCGCCTCCAAATCTGCCCAGGGCGTGCTGCTGTTCGTGATCATTTTGCCGTTCTGGACTTCGTTCCTGCTGCGGGTCTATGCCCTCGAGGGCATCATCCGCGAAAACGGGCTGCTCAACGACGTACTGCTGTACCTGCACCTGATTCACCACCCGCTCCACGTCATGCGCACCAGCGTGGCGGTTTATCTCGGCATCATCTATTCCTATCTGCCATTCATGGTGTTGCCGCTGTTCGCCACGCTCGAGAAGCTCGATCCCACTCTGCGCGAGGCTGCCGCCGACCTCGGCAGTCCTCCCTGGCGCGTATTCTTCGAGGTGACCCTGCCGCTGTCGATGCCGGGGGTGATCGCCGGATCAATGCTGGTGTTCATTCCCGCGGTCGGCGAGTTCGTGATTCCCTCGCTGCTGGGCGGCCCCGACAATCTAATGATAGGGCGCGTACTCTGGGATGAGTTCTTCGGCAATCACGACTGGCCGGTTGCCTCCGCGGTGGCCATCGCCTTTCTGGTGCTGCTGGTCGGGCCCATGGCCATCTACCAGTACTACAGCAGCCGCGAGCTCGAGGCCTGACCGTGGAGCAACGCCGTTCGCCGTTGCTGATCGCGGTGCTGTGCATCGGCATTGCCATCCTCTATGTGCCGATACTGGTGCTGATCGCGTACTCGTTCAACGCCTCCCCGCTGGTCAATGTCTGGGGCGGTTTCTCGACCGCGTGGTACGGTACCCTGCTGCACAACCGCCAGGTGCTGGATGCCGCACTGCTGTCGGTCGAAGTGGGCGTAGCGGCCTCCACCGGCGCGGTGATCCTCGGCACGCTGAGCTCGATCGCACTGGTGCGCTTCAGCCGCTTTCCCGGGCGCCTGCTGCTGGTCGGCATGGTGACGGCACCGCTGGTCATGCCCGAGATCATCACCGGCATCACGCAGCTGCTGCTGTTCGTGTCGATGCTGCAACTCATCTCCTGGCCGCATCGCGGCTTCACCACCATCGTGATTGCGCACGTCGCCTTCTGCACCGCCTACGTCACGGTCACGGTGCAGTCGCGGCTGCAGGGAGCGGATCGCTCGCTCGAGGAGGCCGCCATGGATCTGGGCTCCAGCCCCGCGCGCGCCTTCATCGACGTTACGCTGCCGATCATCGCGCCGGCGCTGCTGTCGAGCTGGTTGCTTAGCTTTACGCTGTCGCTCGACGATCTGGTGATCTCGAGCTTCGTCTCCGGTCCCGGCGCCGGAACCCTGCCGATGGTCATCTACTCCAAGGTCAAGCTGGGCGTCAGCCCAGATATCAACGCGCTGGCGAGCCTGATCATCTGCACAGTGGCCGCCTGCGTCATCGTCGCCGGCGTAGTCATGCGGCGCAATGAGCGTCGCCGGATGCTGGAGCTGCAGGCGGCAGAACGCTGAACGACGCGCTAGTGTGCGGTCTTGATGCGCGTCCAGGTGCGCGTACGGATGCGTTCGGTGGCCGGACTCACTTCCGCCGAGTGGTACAACCGCCGTTCCATCTCAGGCGTCGGATAGATGGTCGGATCGTTTCGAATAGCGGGATCCACGTACGGATCGGCGGCTCGGTTGTCGTTGCCGTAGTGGATCTCGTTGGTGATCTCGGCTATGACCTTCGGTTGCAGGATGAAATTCAGAAACAGGTGCGCCGCGTGCGGATGCGGCGCCCCGTTTGGAATCAGCAGATCGTTATAGGACTCGTTGGCGCCTTCCTTCGGCACCGTAAAGGCCAGGTTGATCTTGATGCCGGCCGCCGCCGCGCGCGCGCGCGCCGCCGCGTAATCCGCCGACCAGGACATGGCGATGCAGACTTCCTGGTTGGCGAGCCCATTCATGTACTCCGAGGAATCGAAGTTACGGATGTAGGGCCGCACTGACAGGATCAGCTGCTCTGCTGCCTTGAAGTCCTCGGGCCGGGTCGAGTTCGGATCAAGATGCAGGTAATTCATTGCCAGCTGCAATACGTCCTCGGCGGAATCCAGCAGGGTGACGCCGCAATCGGCAAAGCGCGCTACCACTTCGGGCTTGAAGATCATGTCGAGGCTGTCGACCGGCGCATCCGGCATGCGCGCGCGGATCATGTCGACGTTGTAGGCAAAGCCGTTGACGGCGTGCAGATAAGGCATGGCATGCACGTTGCCCGGATCGGCCCAGGCCTGGTTCTCGAGCGCGTGCGGATCGAGATTGCCCCAGTCCGGCAGCTGCGCGCGGTCCAGCGGCGCATAGATGCCGGCTTTGATCTGCCGGCTGAAATAGTCGGGTGAGGTGCTGACCACGTCGTAGCCGGAATCCCCCGCCATCATCTTGGCCTCCAGGGTTTCGTCCGAGTCGTAAACGTCGTAGACCACCTGGATGCCGGTGGCCTGTTCGAATTCCGCAATGGTGTTGCGGCCGATGTAATCCGACCAGTTGTAGATGAACAGCTGCTTGGACTCGGCGGCGGCACCATGCGCCGTGCCGCCGGCATGGCCGCAAGCGGCGAGCAGCGCTGCTGCCAGCAGCCAGCCTGACAGCAGGCCTGCCGGAATCGATCGTTTGCTGCGGTGCTTGCGGTGCGTGGGCACTCTGGAGCCTTATGCGCGGCTGTAGTAATATATTATTGACGCTATAATATCAAACGGCAAGCGCCTGCGTCCCGCATTCCTAGGAGCGCCCATGAATCCAGACGTCATGATCACCTGCGCCGTGACCGGCGATGACACCAAGGTTACCAAGAGCCCGCACTGCGCGGTCACGCCGCAACAGATCGCCGACACCGCCATCGCCGCCGCCAAGGCCGGCGCTGCCGTCGTCCACATCCACGTGCGCAACCCCGAGACCGGCGCCTTCAGCATGGAAACGCGTCACTACCGGGAGGTCGTCAAGCTCATCCGGGAAAGCAAAACCGACGTCATCGTCAATCTGACTTGCGGTATGGGCGGCTACATCTGCGTGGGCGACAACGGCCTCAAGGATACGCCCGCCCCCGGCTCGGATTTCTGCAGCCAGGAAGACCGCATGCGCCACGTCATCGATCTGTGCGAGGAGGGCCGGTACCGGCCGGATATCGCCACGCTCGATTGCGGCAGCCTCAACTTCGGCGATGGCAACCGCGCCTATGTCTCGACGCCCAACTACCTGCGCAAGGGCGCGCAGATCCTCAAGGATCTCAAGGTCAAGCCGGAGTTCGAAATTTTCGATACCGGCAATCTCTGGTTCGTCAAACAGATGATCAAGGAAGGGCTGGTGGATGCGCCGGCGCTGATGCAGCTGTGCACCGGCATTCCGTACGGCGTCCCGGCGGATACCGGCCATCTGCTGGCCATGGTCAATTCGCTGCCGCAGGATGCAATTTGGACTTCGTTCGCGATCAGCCGCATGCAGATGCCGTGGGTGGCGCAGTCGATCCTGCTCGGCGGCAACGTTCGCGTGGGACTCGAGGACAATCTCTACCTCAGCCGCGGCGTGTACGCCAGCAATGCGCAGCTGGTGGAGCGTGCGCGCACCATCATCGAAGCCATGGGTGCCCGCGTCATCACTGCGGCCCAGGCGCGCGACCGGCTGCAGATCCACTGATTCGCGCCGGACGCGACCAGCATGGCGGGGGTAGCGGTATATCGAACCGGCATCGCAGCCGACTGGATCGACTACAACGGTCATCTGCGTGACGCCTATTACGGCCTGATCGTGAGCCTCGGGCTCGATGCGCTGATGGAGCGTATCGGCCTCGATCAGGCCTACCGCGCGCGCACCACCGGCACCCTCTACACGCTCGAGATGCACATGCACTACCTGCGTGAAGTGAAGAGCGATGCCACGGTCACCGCCGAGGTGCGCATCCTCGGGGCCGATCGCAAGCGCATCCATGCCGCCTTCGATCTCATGGTCGAGGGACAGGCAGAGCCGGCGGCCTGCGCCGAGACCATGCTGCTGCACGTGCAGCAGAAACCGACCGTTTCGAGCGCGCTCTTCCCGCCTGAGATCGCCACCGCCATCACGCGGTTGCAGCAATCCACCGCGGCACTGCCTGCCAGCCAGTTCGGCTCGCGGCAGATGCAGTTGCCGCAGCGCTGAGACTGGGTATGCGCGCCGATCTGATCCAGCGCCTGCTTGCGCCCCGCAGCATCGCCCTGGTCGGTGGTGTCTGGGCGGATGCGGTGGCCGCGGCCAGCCGGACCATCGGCTACGACGGCCAGCTCTGGCGCGTGCATCCGTCGCGGGCGTCGACGGCGGAGACGCCCTACTACCGTTCGGTCGATGAACTGCCTGGAGCACCGGATGCCACCTTCCTGGCGGCACCCAACCGCGAGGCACCGGCCATCGCAGCCGCGCTGGCGCGCCGCGGCGCTGGCGGCTTCGTCTGCTTTGCGGCCGGCTTTTCCGAGACCGCCACGCCCGAGGGGGACACACTGACGGCGCAGCTGCTCGAGAGTGCGCGCGAGCTGCCGTTCTTCGGACCCAACTGCTACGGCTTCATCAATTTCTTCGCAGGAGCCGCGCTCTGGCCCGATCAGGTGGTCGGCCGGCGACGCGAGCGCGGTGTCGCGCTGATCTGCCAGAGCGGCACCATCGCGCTCGACCTGCTGTTCAACCATCGCTCGCTGCCGATCGGCTATGTCATTACGGTGGGCAACCAGACCTGCCTCGCGCTCGAGGACATGATCGAGCTGCTGGCCGACGATCCGCGCGTAACGGCCTTTGGGCTCTACATCGAAGGTATCAAGGATATCGATCGCTTCGTTCGCGCCGCCGAGCGCGCACGCCTGGCCGGCAAGCCCATTGTGCTGATCAAGGCAGGCCGCACCGAGATGGCCGCGCGCACCGCCCGCAGTCACACCGGCGCGCTCGCGGGCGCGGACGTGGCCTTCGACGCTTACTGCCTCCAGGCCGGGATTGCGCGCTGCGAAACGCTGGCAACCCTGTGCGAGACCCTCAAGGTGCTGCATCTCGGAGGTCCACTGCGAGGACACCGCACCCTCATCATGGGCGCTTCCGGCGGCGACATGGCGATGACCGCCGACGTCGCAAGGCAGCTCGGCCTCGAGTTTGCGGAATTTTCGGCCGACTCGCTGCAGCACATACGCAAGATCGTCGGACCGCGGGTCACGATCGCCAACCCGTTCGATTTTCATACCCATCTTTGGTTCGATCGTCCTGGCCTGCACGCACTGTTCGGCGCGGTGCAACAGGCGGGCTATCACTCGGTGGGCTTCGTGGTCGACACGCCGCCTGCCGATCAGGCCGACCCTGCGAGCTACGTCGCTGCCATCGAAGAATTCATCGCGGCCTGCCCGCAGTCATCGAGCCGTCGCGCGGTCATCTCCTCCCTGCCGGAGTCGATGTCGGCAGCGATCCGCGAGCAGTGCCTGACCGGCGGCGTCGTGCCGTTGCAGGGACAGCGGGAAGCACTCGAGGCGCTCGATCTGGCCGCATCGATCGGCCAAACCTGGGACCGCGGTGGACGCGTGCAGCTGCGCAAGCCGGCGAGCGCGCACAGCCAATCGGCCAATGCCGGCACCATGCTGGCCGAGCACGAAGCCAAGGCCGCGGTGGCCGGTTTCGGCGTATCGATTCCACAGCGCCGCGTGGTCAACGCCGAGCCGGCACGCGCGGTCGAAGCGGCGGACAGCATCGGCTACCCGGTGGCCATCAAGGCCACGGGCAGTACGCTGCAGCACAAGTCCGATGTCGGCGGCGTCGTACTCAATGTGCGCAATGCCACGGAGGCGGCCGCCGCCGCGCAGCGGCTGGCTGCACTCTCCGACACGTTGCTGGTGGAACAGATGGTGACCGACGGAGTTGCCGAAATGCTGATTGGCATTACCGTCGATGCGCAATTTGGCCAGCTGCTGGTGCTCGGCGCCGGCGGCACCATGACCGAGCTGCTGAAGGATACGGTCGCGCTGCTGCCGCCGTTCTCCCCCGAGACGATCCGCCAGGCACTCGCGCGGCTGCGGATCGCCCGGCTGCTGGCAGGATTCCGCGGCAAACCGGCGGGTGACGTGTCGGCCCTCATCGAGGTGGCGCTGGCCTGTGCGCGCTATGCCGAATCGCAGCTCGACCGGCTACTCGAACTCGATCTCAATCCAGTCATCGTACGACCCATGGGTCGCGGCGCCATCGCGGTCGATGCGCTGATCCGCCTTGCGAAGGAGCACTGACATGTCGGACGGAATCAAAGTAATCAGCCACGGCGCCATCCTGGAGGTGACGCTCGACCGGCCCAAGGCCAACGCCATCGATCTGCCGACCAGCCGCAGACTCAACGAGGTATTCGGCCAGTTCCGCGACGATCCGGCACTGCGCGTCGCCATCGTCACGGGCGCAGGCGAACGATTCTTCTGCGCCGGCTGGGACCTCAAGGCCGCGAGTGGCGGGGAGCGCTCCGATGAGGACTGGGGCGCGGGGGGCTTCGGCGGGCTCAACTACCCGCGCAATCTCGACAAGCCGATCATCGCGGCCGTCAACGGCATCGCCTGCGGCGGCGGCTTCGAGATCGTGCTGGGCACGGACATTATCGTCATGGAGGAGCACGCCACCTTCGGCCTGCCGGAGATCAACGTCGGCGTGCTCGCCGACGCCGGCACCATCAAGCTGCGGCGCCGAATTCCATACCATGTCGCGGTCGAGTTCCTCATGACCGGTCGCTTCATGGATGCCGCGGAAGCCAGGCATTGGGGCCTGGCCAACCACGTCGTGCCCAAGGGCGGCGCTCTCGCCAAGGCGCGCGAGATTGCTCAGCAGCTCGTCAACGGGCCGCCGCTGCTGTTCCCCGCCATCAAGCAGCTGCTGCGCCATTCCGAGATGGTCGGGGAGCACGAGGCCTTCGAGCTGCACGACTCCCTGAGCCGTGTGCAGGCCGTGCTGCGCTCCGAGGATCTCAAGGAAGGCGCGCGTGCCTTCAGCGAGAAGCGCAAGCCCCTCTGGCAGGGGAAGTAGGTGGCACGCGGATCGCGGATCGCAGCCTTTACGCTGCAAAGCTTGCAACCATTGGGTTGACACCATTTCACAGGCCAAGCTGGTTGAACTGTCAACCTAGTGGTTGCGCGTGGCAACCAATCGGTTGCAGACGGCAACCTTATGGCTGCGGGTTGCAACCTCCTGGTTGACAGTTCAGCGACCTGTCCCCGCGTAACCGCGTCAACCGTTTGGTTGCATCCCACAACATTCCGGTTGCCGGCGGCGGCGGCGGCCGCCGTCCGGCCTCACCACCAGCCGCGGCGCTTGAACCAGATGATCGGAATCAGCGTGCTGAGCGCGATCAGCCCCAGTCCGTACGGATAGCCCCAGCGCCAGGCGAGCTCCGGCATGAAGTGAAAGTTCATGCCATACATGCTCGCGATCAGGGTTGGCGGAATGCCGACCACCGAAACGATCGTCAGCACCTTGAAGATCTCGTTCTGCTCGGTGTTGATGAAGCCGAGTACGGCGTCGAGCAGAAACTGCGTCTTGCCGGACAGGTGCGATTCGAATTCGACCAGTGAGGCGAGGTCCTGGCGCGCCGTCTTCAAGTGCGTGCGCAGCTCCGGCAGCAATAGCTGCCCTTCGCGCGCGGACTCGGAGACGAAGCCGATGATTCGCTGCAGGCCGAGCAGTGTCTCGCGAATGCGCGACAGCCGCTCGCCCACCGTGCCAACGGCGTTGACGCAATCCCGCAGGGCGCGTGAATGCTGCTTGTCGCGCACCGGTGCGACACCGTTGTGCCCGAAGGCCTGAGCGGACACCGCCGCCAGGTCGCTGCTGAGCTTCTCGAGCATGTCGGCATCGAAATCCACCATGCCGTCGATCAGCGCCACGAAGGTCGAGGCGCTGTTCATCTTCTTATCCGTCCGGACGCGCTCCAGCACGCGCGCGAAGGCGTGGACTTCGGAGTAGCGCACGGTGACGAGTCGCTGCGGCGAGAGAATGAACCCGAGTGGTACCGGTGCCAGGCCGCGCGTGCCGTCCTGGATCGCCAATGGCATGCTCATATAGAGCACGTCGCCGTCGACGCGAGTGCGGCTGGAGATTTCTATTTCCTGCAGCGATTCGCGGGAGGGAACCTGCACGCCGCACTCGCGTGCGACCTGCTCACTCTCGCCCGGTGTTGGATCGACCAGGTCGATCCAAAAGGATGCGGCGCAGACTGCCGGCTGGCCGTCCGTGGCGATCGGATAGGTGCTCAGCATCTGGCGGGCGCCGGCCCGTTCGGCGGGTTACTTGATCTCGCTGTAATGCGTGGCGACGCACTGCCACTTGCCGCCCGGCATCTTGACCCAGGTGTCAGTCCAGCGCCAATGCTCATCGAACGGCTTGCCTGCATCGGTGCCCTTGCCCGTGTAACCGCCGGTAACCACGACGGTATCACCATATCCAAACACCTTGACGTCCTCGTACGCGGCAGTGGTGTACTTGCGCGCCCTGCCATCGGCGATCGTCTCGGCCTTGTTCGCCAGCTTGCCATCGACCCCCGTGGCAACATACTTGTCGGCAAAGTACGGCGCCGCCAGATCCACATTGTTGGTCTGGTCGGCCTTGAGCCAAAGATACTCGAGTGCCAGAACCGCCTTCTCGTTGTCGCTGCCGGCCTGTTGGGCGTGGGACAGCCCGGTGCAGAGCAGCGCGGGAATAAACAGCAGACACCAGATCCAGTTCTTCATGGGTCCTCCCTGACGGTGATCTTCGGTACGTTCGCGCTCGGCCCTAGGGTCAGCCGCCAAGCGGGCGCAGCAGCGCCCTCGAGATGATATGCCGCTGCACCTCGCTGGTGCCATCCCAGATGCGCTCGATACGCGCGTCCCGCCAGATGCGCTCGAGCGGCAGCTCCGTCATGAGCCCCATGCCACCGTGGATCTGCAGCGCCTCGTCGGCCACCATCGCCAGCATCTCGGTGGCCTTGAGCTTGGCGATTGCCATGTCCATGTCACTGGCCACGCCGTGTTCGACCTTCCAGGCCGCCTCCAGGGTCAGCAGCTCGGCCGCTCGTAGCTCGACTGCCATGTCTGCCAGCTTGAAAGCCACCCCCTGGAACCGGCCGATCTGCTGACCGAACTGGGACCGGTCCACGGCCCACTGCTTGGCCAGCTCGAGCGCGCGCTGGGCTCGGCCGAGGCAAGTGGCGGCAACCTGCAGGCGGGTGGATCCCAGCCAGGTGTTGGCGACTTCGAAACCCTGGTTGAACTCGCCGAGCACGGCACTCTTGGGTACGCGGCAGTCGTTGAAATGCAGAATGCTGTTGGTATAGCCGTGATGCGAGACGTTCTTGTAACCCGGAAGCACCTCGAAGCCCGGCGCATCCTTGTCGATCAGAAAAGCCGTCATGAGCCTGCGCTTGCCGCGCGCGCCGTGATCCTCGCCCGTGGCTGCAAACAGAATGACATAATCGGCATGATCGACATGACTGATGAAGTGTTTGGTGCCATTGATGACGAAATCACCGCCCTTGAGCACGGCACTGGTCTTCATGCTGCGCAGGTCCGAGCCGGCCTGCGGCTCGCTCATGGCCAGGCATTCGACCCGCTCACCCCGTACGGTTGGCAGCAGGTAGCGTTCACGCTGCTCACCCTCACAGGCCAGCAGGATGTTCGACGGCCGCGCGACACAGCCGTAGTGCAGGATGTAGCTCGTGTGCCCGAGTTCCTTCTCGTACAGCACCCAGCTGACGCCCGCCAGACCCGCACCACCGACTTCAACCGGCATGTTGGCCGCGTACAGGCCGGCATCGATGGCCTTGGCCTTGAGCTGGTGATGCAACTCCTCGGGCAGCACGCCGCTGCTCTCGATCTGCTGCTCGTGCGGATAAAGCTCGTGCTGCACGAACTCGCGTGTGCTCGTGACGATCATCTGCTGTTCTTCGGAAAGCGAAAAATCCATGTCTACTTACGTCCCCGTCGCGCCCATGACCGCAGCAGTCCGAGCTGCAGATCGAGCTGGGCAATCTGCCGCTCCGCCGGCCAGTCGCCACGCGTCACCACGGCGCTGGCTGTCAGTCCGTTGAGGAATACCACGATGGATCGCAGTACCTGCTCGCGCGTGGCGGCGCTCCAGCGCTGCCACTCCGGCCAGCCCTGCGCCACGCAGCGCTCGTACAGCCGCAGGTACTCGCGATGTACCCAGGCATTGATGCGCCTGAGCGCCTTGTCGGTGGGGACCTGGCCCCAGAAGGCCGCCCAGAAGGCGCATTCGGTCAGGTGAGGCCCATCGATCGGCAGCGCCTCGGTCAGTACCTGCAGCAGATCAGGCTGACCCTGCGCCGGCCGCAGCAGGCGCGCCTCGATGCGCTTCAGGCTCAGCCGCAGCGCCGCCACAATGATGTCCTGCTTGGTGTCGAAATAATGCGCCACCATGCCCGTGGTGTAGCCCGCCTCACGCGCGATGCGCACGATGGTGGCCTGCTCGAAGCCGTACTGGGCCACCACGCGGCATGTGACCAGCGCAATCTCGTCCCGCCGCTGTTGGTGATCGACGATCTTCGGCATGGTGCCGCCGTGTCGCGCTCAGCCGCGCGCCATGCCGACGTGCCGGCGTGCCTGCGGCGGCAGCGGCAATGCCTTGTGGGCGCCGTGCCACTCCTCCAGCCTGGCGCGCAAGGCCGCTGGCATCGGCGCCGCCCGGCCGGCTTGCGTCGAGACGTGCAGATACAGCTGCTCGCCAGTGGCGAGCTGGGCGTCGTCGGCACGCCGGTGCAGGCTGTTGAAAACGTGCACGCGCTTGTCGTCCACGTGCAGCAGCTGCACGGTGACGTACAGCGGCTCCAGGGCGTGCGCTTCGGCGCGATGCGTCACGTGTGACTCGACCGTATAGAAGGAGTGGCCACCGCTGCGGTAGCTCTCGTCGATGCCGACCGCACGCCAGAGCGCGTCCGTGGCGTCTCCGAACACCTGCAGGAAGCGCGAATCGGTCATGTGGCCGTTGTAGTCGACCCATTCCGGCCGCACTTCCAATTCGAGCAGGCGCGCCGGCGCGCCGCGGGCGGCCGTGAGGCCGTCGCTGGCCGCTTTGGCGCTGTCGGCATACAGCCGGGTTTCGAGTGCCCGCAAGGTCGAGCCCGCGCCAATGTCGTATTGCCGCAGAACCTGTTGAATCGCCACCAGGCAGTCATCGCGCAGGCGTTCCAGCTCACGGATCGAGCGACCGCCGGCCTGAGCCTGCGTGCCCTCCACCATGCGATCGATCAGGGCGTCGGTCAGCTCCGGCGCCTCGAGGTGCGTCCACGGCCATTTGAGGCAGGGCCCGAACTGACGCAGCATGTGGCGCATGCCGGTCTCGCCGCCCGCCAGGTGGTAGATCAGATTCGTGCCCATGGCGGCCCAGCGCAGGCCCGGTCCGTAGACGATCGACTCGTCGAGCTCGCCGGTGGTGGCGACCCCGTCATTTACCATATGCAGGATCTCGCGCCACAACGCTTCCTGCAGGCGGTCAGTCAGGTGCCCCGGCACCTCCCGGCGCACGCGCAGCGGATGCATGCCGATGTAGCGATAGAATTCGGCGGCCGCTTCGATGGTCGCATCGGCGGTCTTGTTGCCGCCCACGAGTTCGACCAGTGGCAGCAGGTACACTGGGTTGAACGGATGTCCAACCAGCAGCCGCTCCGGCGCCTGCATGTCCCGTTGCAGATCCGACGGCATGAGTCCCGAAGTGCTGGAAGCGATCAGCACGTCGGGCGGCGCGTGTCGGCTCGCCTCCGCCAGCACGCGCTGCTTGAGCTCGAGCTGCTCGGGGATGTTCTCCTGGATGAAATCCGCCCGGCGTGCCATCGCCCCGAGGTCGGTGGTGAATGTGAGCTTGCCCGGCTTGGGGAGCGGCGCCATGGTCAGGCGCGCCAGCGCGCCCGCGGCATTGTCGACCGCGCCGCGGATCCAGCTTTCCATTTCCGGTTTGACGTCACTGGCAATGACGTCGATGCCGAAATGCAGCGCGCGCGCCGCCCAGCCGCCGCCGATGACCCCGGTACCCAGGAGACCCAGTGTTCTGACCTGCCTCATGTTGCAGCCCCAAGTCGCTTTTATAATGTCGTCGTAATAATATAACAGACCAAGGCGGCCGGCGAACCGTCGGAGGGATCAGGGCCAATGCTGCGCGGCACACTCATCGAGACGCGCTCGATCGACTACGTGCCGCGGGCCGAGCGCCACGGCAAGGTCTGGCACCTGTGGCCGGTCTGGTTCTCAGGCGATGCGCACCTCGCAACCCTGGCCGCCGGCGTCATCGGCGTAGCGCTCGGCGGTAACCTGTTATGGAGCGCCGTGGCAGTCGTGCTCGGCTGTGCCCTCGGCACCTTCTTCATGGCCTTCCACTCGACCCAGGGCCCGCAGCTCGGCCTGCCGCAAATGATCCAGTCGCGGCCGCAGTTCGGCTACGCCGGTGCGTTGCTGGTCTGGGTGGTGGCATTGATCGCCTTCATTGGCTTCAACGCCTTCAACGACCTGCTGTGTGCACAGGCGCTGCACCAGCTGACACCGGCAGTGGCGCCGAACTCCGCGCGCACGATCATTGTGTTCGCACTGGCCGCAGCCAGCCTGGCCGCGGTCGGCTACGACAAGATCCACCTGGCGCAGCGCGGCTTCGCTTACCTCATGATCGTGATCCTGACGGTGTTCTCGGTCGGCGCGCTGTTCCTGCTCAAATTTCCCGCCGAGCAGTACCGCTGGACCGATTTCCGCATGGTGGCGTTCCTGTCGCAGTTGTTCGCGGCGGCCTCGTACCAGCTCAGCTGGTCTATTTACGTTTCCGACTATTCGCGCTACCTGCCCCACGACGTCGGCACGCGTGAGTCGTTCTGGTGGACCTACCTCGGCGCGTTCATTGGTGGCACCTGGATGATGCTGGTGGGGACGGTCGCCGCCGCGGCTTTCCCGAAGCTGGACCTGGCGGCGGCGATGCAGGCCGCCGCCGACCGCGTCGTACCCGGCATGGGCAACGTGCTGCTGGTGGGCTCGCTGCTCGGGCTGGTCACCATCTCCGCGCTCAACTTCTACGGCGCCTCGCTGACTTTGCTCAGCGTTGCCGATACGCTCAAGCCGTTGCGTTGCACGGCCAGCAAACGCCTCGCGAGCGTTGCGGCTGCCACCTTGGCCTCGACGGCGCTGGCGCTGATGTCATCCGGCGACTTCATCAATCGCTTTGGCGATTTTCTGGCCTTCCTGCTGTATTTGTTCACACCCTGGACCGCCATCAACCTGGTGGATTTCTACTGGGTGCGCAAGTGCCACTACTCCATCCGCGAGATCTTCAATCCACGCGGCATGTACGGCCGCTGGAGCTGGCGTGGCCTGCTCGCTTACGGCGTCGGCTTTGCGTCCATGGTCCCGTTCTTCAGCGTCGGCGACTTCTTCATGGGTCCGGTGGCGCGGGCACTCGGTGGCGCCGATATCGCCATGCTGGTGGGTCTGCCGGTTGCCGCCGGTGTCTACGTGCTGGCGTGCCGTTCACTGGATCTGGAGGCTGAACGCCGGCAGGCGCTGGCGGCGGATCTGAGCTTGGACGCTTAGAAAGGCCGGTCGCCCTTGCACCACATGCGGTGCATCAGACGGAAGTGCCGGGTGTCGTCGTAGGGCGTACCGGTGTGCAGCGTGCAGCGATTGTCGAAGATGAAGATGTCGCCCACCTGCCACTTGTGCCGCAACACGAACTGGTCCTGCGTCACGAACTCGACCAGCTCGTCCAGCATCTTCAGTCCTTCCGGTCCCGGCATGCCGACCACTTCCGTGACCGTCCCGGTTGTTGGCCAAAGCGCCTTGCGGCCGTCGACCGGGTGCGTGCGGATCAGCGGATGCTCGACGTCGGGCGTCGCCTGCTCGATTTCCTTGCTGATCTTCATGCGCCCGTACTGTCGGGTTTCCATGAAGTGCTTGTAGCTGTGGTGCAGCTTGAGCTTCTCGAGTTGCTGCTGTCTGGCCTCCGGCAGCGCACGATAGGCACCGCAGCAGTCGGCCACCAGCGTGTCGCTGCCTTCGCCTGGAACTTCGACCGCATACAGCATCGTGCACTTCACCGGCTTCTCCATATAGGAGTAGTCCGTGTGCCAGCCGATACCGTCGTTGTGGGCGCCGATCGGGCGCCCGGACGAATCGGTGCGATTCGACAGGATGTAGATCTTGGGATGGCCAGGCAGCGTGTATTGCTTGAGGGTGTGATCCTCGAGTTCGCCGAAGCGGCCGAGAAAGCGCTCCAGATCTTCCGGTGCCATCTTCTGATTGCGCGCCAGTAGCACGCCGTGCAGTTCGAACGTGTTTGCCACCTCGTCGATGGTGGCCGTGTCCGCTTTGGCCAGGTCGAGGTCGTGCACTTCCGCGCCGAAGTCCGGCTTCAGTTCCGTGACCTTGAGTTCCGTGGTGACGTTCATGCGTGCTGCTTGCAAACCGCTGGAGCTTACGGAAGTGTAAGCTATCAACGCAGCACGCATTAAGTCTTGCACTGAGGCGCCCGCACACTTGAGATCGGAACCGCCGCGAGCCGGAATGGGCGAGTTGCGCAGATCCAGCCGGGCGGTACTGGCCTGTACCGTCGGCAACGGCGTGGGTATGACGCCCATGGTCTACACGGTGTTTGGCCTGTTCCTGCTGCCGATCGCCGGCGAGTTTCATTGGCCGCGTTCCACCGTATCGATTGTGCTGTTGATCGTGGCTATTGCCAGCGCAATTGGTTATCCCATCGTAGGCCGCACCATCGACCGATACGGCTCACGCGTCGTCATACTCTGGGGACTCGTCGCCTTCGCGCTGGCAGTGGCCAGCGTGTCGCTGGTCGGCGGCAACCGCCTGGAACTGTATGCGGCTTACGCGCTAATTGGAGTTACCGGAACGATCCCCAGCAGCGTTACCTTTACCAAGGTCATTGCCGGATGGTTCGACCGCCATCGTGGCCTGGCACTCGGCATCGTCGGCGGAATCGGCAATGGCATCGGCTCGGCGATCTCGCCGCTGTACGCACAGGCTCTGATTGAACGACACGGTTGGCGTGCCGGCTACGTGGGTCTCGGTGCGGCCATTCTCTGTCTCGGGCTGCCGCTGCTGTTCTTGCTGCTACGCGATCCGCCCGCACGCGCCGCGACTGGCGTTGCAGGTTCCGGCACCGATGCGACGCTGAAGCAGGCGCGCGCCGGCGGTACTTTCTGGCTGATCCTGTCGGCGATCGCACTGGGTGCCGGCTGCATGACCGCCGTGTTCGCACACGTCGTACCCATTCTCACGGATCGCGGTTTGGATGGGCAGCGCGCCACCCTAGTGCTGGTCACGTTCTCGATAGTCACCGCTGGCTGGCAGGTTGCGGTGGGCTCATTGCTCGACCGCATACCGCGTCCGTGGGTGACGGCGCCGTTCTATGGGGCAGCGCTGGCGGGATTATTGCTGCTGGCGTGGAGCGCGAGTTATCCGCAGCTGCTGGTCGCCGGCGCACTCATGGGATTGGGACTGGGCACCGAATACGGCGTGCTGCCGTACTTCCTGTCGCGCTACTACGGGCTGCGTCACTACGGCGCCATCTCCGGAGCCGTGTACGGAGTCATCGTGTTGATCCAGGGCGTCACGCCGTTCCTGATGGATCTGGTGTTCGATCAGACCGGCTCCTACCGCGCCGCTATCGTCGCGATCTGCTTCGGGCTGGCATGCGGCGCACTGTTGATTCTGCGCCTGCCGCGCTTCGACCTTGCCGTGCGTCACTGAGGCACTGCTAGAATTCCTGTCACTATGAAAAAGTCATCGCATTGGTTCATCACCGGCGTCAGTTCCGGATTCGGCCGCGCACTTGCCGCTGCTGCACTCAATCGCGGCGACCGCGTCACCGGCACGGTGCGCGCGGCCGCAGCGCGCGACGCCTTTCTGGCGGCACACCCACAACGCGCGGGCATACGGCTGCTCGATGTCACCAATGAATCGACCGTGCGTGCGGTTATCGCCGCCACCGAGGCCGAAACGGGTCCGGTCGACATTCTCGTCAACAATGCCGGCTACGGCCTGGTCGCAGGAGTTGAAGAAGCCTCGCTGAGCGAGATCCGCGCGCAATTCGAAGTCAATGTGTTCGGCGCCGTCGCGGTCATGCAGGCGGTGCTGCCGTTCATGCGGCAGCGGCGCGCCGGCAGGATCATCAACATCTCCTCGGTATCGGGGCTGGTCGGCTGGGCTGCGCTCGGCATCTACACCGGCAGCAAGTTTGCGCTCGAGGGCATCGTCGAAACGCTGGCACAGGAAGTGTCGCCGCTCGGCATTCGCGTCACGTTGATCGAGCCCGGTGGCTTCCGTACCGATTTCGCCGGACGTTCTCGCGCTGAGAGTGCACGTCAGATTGCCGATTACGAGCCATCGGTCGGCGCCAATCGGCGCATTCTGACGCAGCACGCCGGCCATGAGCCGGGTGATCCAGCCAAGGCCGCACTGGCGATCCTGAAGGTGGCCGACTCCGCGCGGCCGCCGTTGCGGCTCATGCTCGGCACGGACGCGCTCGGCTACGCGCAGCGCAAGTTCGAGCAGCACGCCAACGAAATCAAGGCCTGGGACGCAGTCAGTCGCAGCACCGATTTCGCCGCCGGCTGACGCCGCTGCGCGTGCCACGGCGCACCCGAGCGGGTCGGGCGCGCCGTGGTAGCGGGTCAGAAGTGATAGGAGACGGTGCCGAACACCAGCCGCGGCGGTATGAACTGCTGGCTCGTAACACCGGCCTCGTACGGCGAGGTGTAGCGCGAGTTGACCCCGGCGATGTTGGTCAGATTGGTGCCGGTCAGCGAGACCACGAAATTGCTGTTGTCCGGCTGGTAGCTCAGGTTGGCATTGAGTACGAAATACGCTCCCACGCGATCGATGACCGGCTCGTTGAAGATGCGCGACCAGAGCGAGCCGCGATAGACGTAGTCGAGCCGTGGCGTCAGCGTGCCGGTCGGAATCTTGAAGTCATACGAGGCGTTGACCGAACCGGATAGCTTCGGCATGTCCGGCGGCTGGTTGCCCTGGATGTTCTTGCGCGCCGCCAGAATGGCGGCGAAGCATGTCGGGCTGTAGTACTCCCCGCCAAACGCGCAGGGGCCGGTGAAGGTCTGGGCGTAGAAGGGCGCGACCACGGTTGAATCCAGCGTCGGCGTATAGCCCTGCACCGAGCCGCTCTCTGCGGTCAGGTTGGCATTGACGTGCAGGTGGTTCTGCATGCCGAGATAGGCCAGCTCCGCCTCGCCGCCCCAGATGTGGATCGACGGTATGTTGGCCATGCCCTGATCGAACGGAATCGGATCCGTCTCGATGTACTGCATGTTCTGGTAGTCGTAGAAGAAGCCCGCGACGTTGGCCCGCAGCGTCTTGTCGAGGAACAGGTTCTTGGAACCAATCTCATAGGCGATATTCGTCTCGGGCTCGAAGGTCAGTGGCACCAAAGCCGTCTTCGGATTGCCGTTGACTCCACCCGGCTTGTAACCGCGCGAGAAGCTGGCGTACACCAGACTGTCGGGCGTGACATCGTATTCAACCTCGGCACGCCAGGTGGGCTCGTGCGTGGTGAACGTGTTGTTGACGATGCTGGCCATGTTGATCGAATTGTCACCAAACTCGTTGAAGTTCAGGTTGTGGTGGTCGTGCGACTCGTAGTTGTAACGGCCGCCGATCGTGGCGCGGAGCCGATCCATGATCGGATAGGTCAGCTGGAAGAATGGCTCGATCGAGGTGCGCACATCGTCGGTCGAGTTGCCGTAGGCAAGATTGCCCGGTGGATCCGCCTCGACGTTCGACGGTACCGTCAGCACGGGGTTCGCAGTCGTACCCTCGTACTCAATGACGAAGGTGTCGGTGGTGCTGCGCTCCCAGAATATGCCGCCGATCCACTTCAGCTTGGAATCCTTGGGCGAGAGGATGTCGAACTCCTCGCTGTACGACTTCACCCTGGTATCCCACTCGGGAACATCGTCGTAATAGCCGGGATACGCCGCAAAGGTCGTGAAGGTGGCGTCGAGCGCCTGGTAGTTCTGCAGTCCCTGGTAGGCACTCACCGAACTGAGCGTGAACCAGGGCTGATCCCAGTTGAGGTTCAGGTGGTAGAGCTGTGTGTAGAGCTCGAACTTGCCGAGAAAGTCCTGCGTCAGCACGCGCGGATCAGGATTCGGATCATTGAGCGACTTCTGCGCCTGGCCGTCATCCTGCGCAATGAACCATTGACCGGTGGCAGTGGCGGTGAAGTCGTCGGTCGGCTGCCACTTGATGGCCACCTTGCTGGTGGTGTCGTGCTGGTCGTCGAGCTTGTAGCCGGGCGCCAGCGTATTGATCGTGTAGCCTTCGTGATCGACCTTCTGACCGGAGAAGCGGATCGCGATCGTATCGCCGATCGGGATATTGAGATCCGCCCGCTCACGGTGGAAGTCGTAGTTGCCGACGCTGACGTCGCCACCAGCGTGCCAGCTGCCGAGCGTCGGCTGCTTGGAGACGATGTTGATGGCACCGCCCGTGGAACTGACGCCGTACAGCGCGCCCTGCGGTCCACGTAACACCTCGACGTTGTCGACGTCGAAGAAGCCCTGGTCCGCGGCGATGTCATCCGCAATGTAGACACCGTCGACGTACAGGGAGACACCGGGGCCCGTGGCGGGCTGGTTCTCAGGCGTCTGCGAGCCGACGCCACGGATGGTGACGACCGTCTCGAAGCCGCCGCTGCGGGTGACGTTTAGGCTGGGTACATAGCCGTTGAGGCCGGAGGCGTCGGTGATGTTGGATTTGTCGAGCGTGTCCGCCGAGATGGCAGTCACCGCCAGCGGTGCCTTCTGAATGTCCTCGGAGCGCCGCTCCGCGGTGACGACCACTTCCTGGATGACGTTGTCCCCAGTGTCCGCGGATTGTGCGCGCGCCGTCAGCGGCACGGCACTGCAACCGAGGGCGGTAACAACGGCATACGAAACGAGCGAGCAGCTGTTGCTGGTGGACATCATTCTTTCCCCTTAAAACGGAGCGATTGTGCATCGCCCGGTTCCGATCCCCGAAGAATGTGACCCGATCATTGCACACGTTGTGCGAAATCGCACACAATTTTTCCAAAAGGGACTTAAACGGACACGAGCGCAACATGCGGCCATCACGCCAGTTTCGACTGCCGGTCGACTGTAACGCCACTCTGCTCCCCGTTGCCGTCGTCCGTGACCCATCTCATCAATGGGTGCCGCGCTGCGCCTCGTTGGTTAGACACCGCACTCGGGCGGTGCATCAGCATGGCCAGCCGGGTTGCCGGAGTTCATTGCAGTGCAATCATCCTCTGCAACCCGCCGGGCATGCGCTGCGTCAACGTTCGGTCTCTGGTTCAAGCTTAGCCGGATTTTGCCGACCGACTTGCGCCAGAGCGCCTCCTTTGTTGACCAAATCAGACGCCGCGCCCGAGGACCGCGCCGAGCACCTCCGGGTACCCAGCAAATTCCGCACCGAAGCGCATCACTCGGCAGCCGGCGGCGCGGGCGGAAGCGACGCCGGTTGCACTGTCTTCGACCACCAGAACCCCGGCTGGCGCCGCTTGCAGCCGTGCACATGCCTCGCGATAGGGCTCAGGGTCGGGCTTGCCATGCACGACGTCGTCGCGAGTGATGGCGAATACGAAGAAATGTGCCGCGCCGATGGCCTCGAGGTTCGCCGTGACGATGGCGCGCGACGAATTGGAGACGCAGCACTGACGGATGCCCGTCCGCTGTAGCGCCGCCAGGGTCTCGAGCGCCCCGGGAAAGGCGCGCAACTGCGGCGCGCGCGCCAGGTACGCCCGCGTGATGGCCCGCGCCCATTCCAGCTCCGTCAGTTCCGATGGATAACAGGCGCGCAGCAGGCGCCAGACCTGGTCCATGCTGACACCGATGAAACGCTCGTCATCCGCGGCAACCTGCACTTGGTAGCGTGCCGATACGTCCATGAGCGCACGATGGTGCAGGGCTTCGCTGTCGACGAGCGTGCCGTCGACATCCCACGCCACGGCGCCAATCATCGCGCGGAGGCGATTGGCCGCTCTGCGGCCGCGACCCGGACTTCCACTTTCGCATCGCGCAGCGCCGCAGCCAGCCGCGGCGGCGGCTCCTGGTTTGTGACCAGAATGTCGATGGCCTCCAGGCCGTCGACGCGCGCCAGTGCGCGCTGTGCGAACTTGGAGGCGTCACACAGCACCACGACGCGCGTAGCACTGTCGATGAAGGCGCGCTTGACCTCCGTGTCCTCGGGCGAGAAGTCGTACATGCCGTACTCGTCGATCGCCGACACGCCGACGAATACCAGATCGAGGAAATGGCTCTTGAGGATCTTGATGGCCGCCGAGCCGACCACGGACAACTCCGGCACCCGTACCTCGCCGCCCAGCACGTACACCGGGCTGCCCATTCCGGCCAGCGCC
Source organism: Steroidobacteraceae bacterium (assembly GCA_049584935.1). GTDB lineage: Bacteria > Pseudomonadota > Gammaproteobacteria > Steroidobacterales > Steroidobacteraceae > FEN-1191. The sequence continues at coordinate 6,060 of JBAUYT010000109.1, read as the reverse complement.
AGGGCCGCGCGCAGGTTGTTGGTGAAGATGCGCAGGTCGGCGCGCCCGGAAAGCAGTTGTGCCGCAGTCAGGATAGTCGTGCCCGCATCCAGGCCCAGTGACAGCGACGGTCCGACCAGCGCGGCGGCCGCGTGCGCAATCGCACTCTTGGCTGCCGCGTTCTTCGCCAGGCGGCGATCGAAGATCGATTCCTCGTCATCGCCGCCGTCCTTGGCGTTGTCCATGGCGGCGATGGCACCGCCGTGCGTGCGCGTAATCCGCCCCTCCTGCTCGAGCAGGACCAGGTCGCGGCGTATGGTCATGGTCGAGACGCCGATGCGTTCCGCGACATCGGTGACCGAGATGAAGCCGTTCTGATGAAACGCACTCATGATCTGCTGATGGCGCAGCTGAGCCGGAATCCGTCCGCCGCCACTGTCGGTGCGGCGCCGATCGCGGCGGTTCTTGTCGCTAGCCTTGAGCAATGATGCCATCTCCCTGCGCTACTTCTAGCAGATTTGGCTCGACCGATGCGACTGCGCCGGTGGAGCGGACGCGGCGATAGAGCTCGCGAAAGCGCCTGTAGCCGTTGCGGTAGACCGTCGAGCGTGCCGGATCCGGTTCGATGCGACCGGCATCGCCGACGTAGCGCGCGACGCCCGACCAGTCGCTCTCGAGCCCGGCGCCGATCGCGGCAGTCCATGCGGCGCCGAGACAGGACCCCGGATGACCCGACAGGCGCTGCAGCGGCCGCTGCAGCGCGTCGGCAACGATCTGCATCCAGACGTCGCTGGCGGAGCCTCCATCCGAAACGATGAACCGTCCGCTGGCATGCCCGATGTCGTTCAGCACCTCGACGTGGTGCACGACGGCGTAGGCATAGGACTCGAGCAGCGCCCGCCACAGATGACCGATGTCATGCGACAGCGTCAGGCCCTCGAATAGGCCGCGCGCTTCCGGGTCATGCAGCGGAGTCTTCTCGCCGAGAAAATACGGCAGCACGGTGAGGCCGTCGCTGCCGGCAGGTCGCCGCGACGCCAGCGCGTCGAGCCACTGATGCAGGCTTTTGCCGTGCGCTTCGGCGGCGCTGTGCTCGCCGCCAGCGAGCGTGCGCACGAACCAGTTGAGCACGGAGCCGCCGGTCGACATGCAGCCGTTAGGCATGTAGAGGCCCGGCACCAGGTGGTAGTCGAGGTAGAGCCTCGGGTCCGGACGCACCTGCGAGGTGGCGGTCAGGATATCGATCGAACCGCCGAACTTGATCAACACCTCGCCCGTCTGCACCACACCGGCACCGAGCGCCGAGGCGACCAGGTCCGCGGCACCGCCGACGACCGGCGTGCCGGCGCGCAGGCCGGTGGCCCGGGCCGCCAATGCCGACACGCTGCCAAGCAGGGCGTGCGAGACCACCTTCGGCGGCACCGCCGTCCGCGGCACTCCCGCCAGCGCGATCAGATCGTCGTCGAGCACGCCACGATTGACGTCGACGAAACCGGCCTCGAGCGCCCAGTTCTGCTCGATGCCGCGTTCGCCAGTGAGGCGCCAGTTGATGTAGTCGTAGGAGCCGAACACGGTGTCGATGCGCTCGAACACCTGCGGCTCGTGGCGCGCAATCCAGCGCAGCTTGGCTGCGACCAGCTGCTGGTTGATGCCATTGCCCGCCTTGGCTAGAAACGCGGCCTCATCATACTCGCGGCGCAACTGCGCAACTTCGGCACCGCAGCGAGCGTCACTCTGCTGGATACTCGGCCGCAGCAGCGCACCGGATGCGTCCAGCAGCACCACTGCCGGAGTCATACCGGTGACACCGACCGCCGCCACCTCGCCGGCATCGATGCCGGCCTGCTGCAACAGCTGCCGGCTGATGGCGCAGACGTTCTCCCACCATTGCGCCGGGCTCTCCTCGGCCCAGCCGGGGTGCGGCGATGACAGCTCTACGGCACGGCTCGCCAGGCCCAGCACCTGATCCGGCAGCCGCAGCAGGATGCCAATGGTTGAGGTGGTCCCGATATCCAGTCCGAGCACGCAGCTCATCGACACTCCGCGACGATGCCTGCGCGCATCGCCCGCCTCAGCTCAGGCGGCCGACCACGTCCATGAAACGCCTTACGCGCGCGCCATCGACGGGATTCCACGTATTACCGTCCACCTTGAAGTGGGTCCCAATGACGACGCCTGACACCAGACTCAGGACCTCGGCGACATTGTCGATATTGACGCCGGTATTGGCAAAGACCGGCACGTCGGTGATGACCTCCGCCACGCTGCGCAGATCCGACTGGCTGGCCGATTGTCCCGTCAGCGGACCGGACACCAGTATGGCGTCGGCCAGCGATGAGAACACGGCACTGCGTGCCCGCAGGGCGATCGGCCGCTGGTCGAGCGAATGGGCGAACTCGGCGTTTATGTTGAACAGCAGCTTCATGTCATCGCGGCCGAGGTTGTGCCTGAGGCGCGCCGCGGCCGCGCAGTCCGGGTCCCATAACCCCATGTCCGACGCGAACAGCCCGGTCATGATCTCGCGCACGAAACAGGCGCCGGTGACCGCGCCGATCGCGACGCTGGCGGCCGGATCCCACAGGTAGTTGACCCCGAACGGCACCTTCAACGCCGGCTTCGCCGCCATGACCACGGCGGTCATGGCCGCGATGCCCTCGGGCGGAGCCTTGAATACGTACGGGCGATCGTTTTCGTTGCCGAACATGATGGCATCGACCCCGCCGGCCTGCAGCGCCGCGATGTCGGCCAGCACGCCATCGATGAGCTTCGACAGGCCACCACGCGCGTCGTACAGCGGCGTTCCGGGCAAGGCGCCGATATGCGCCATGGCAATGACTGCCTTCTTCTTACCCCCCAGGAACTCGAAAATCATGCACGACTCTCCCCGCTAGCGGCGCCGAACAGCATAGTCTCACAAACGAACAGACTCAAACAAATATGCTATATAGAGCCCCGGTCAGGGGAGGAACTGGTCGATGAACAGCACCGAATTCGTCGGCAGGCGTGCCCTGGTGACTGGCGGCGCCACCGGCATTGGACGCGCCACTGCCGCCGCGCTCGGCGCGCGCGGGGCGCGCGTCGCCATCGCCGATATCGATTTCGAGGGCGCCCGCAATGCCGCGGCCGCCATCGGCGGCGGCGCCGTAGCGGTTGCCATCGACGTGCGCGCGCGCGCTTCGGTGCAGCGAGCCTTCGACGATGTGCTTGCGGCTCTGGGTGGCTGCGACATCCTGATCGCCAACGCCGGTGTCAGCAGCATGCGGCCGGCGCTCGAGCTCAGCGACGAGGAATGGGAGCACGTTTTATCAGTCAACTCGCGCGGTATTTTTCTCAGCAATCAGATCGCCGCCCGCCACTTCGTCGCCCAGGGCAACGGCGTCATCGTCAACACGGCGTCGCTCGCCGCCAAGATCGGCGCTCCCTACCTGGCCCACTACTCCGCCAGCAAGTTCGCAGTTGTCGGCTGGACCCAGGCGTTGGCGCGCGAACTCGCGCCCAAGGGCATCCGGGTCAATGCAGTCTGTCCTGGCTTCGTCAAGACCGGCATGCAGTCGCGCGAGGTTGCGTGGGAATCCCAGCTGCGCGGCATCTCGGCCGACCAGGTAATCGCCGATTACATCGCCCTGACGCCGCTGGGCCGGCTCGAGCTGCCCGAGGATGTGGCCGACGTGATTGCCTTCCTCTGCTCGGACGCTGCCCGTTTCATGACCGGGCAGGCGGTCAATGTCACCGGCGGCGTCTACATGACTTAGAGAAGACCTAGAGCGGGCGCGGTGACGAGCCGCGGCGCGTGACAGCGCCCAAGGCATCGGCTGGGACGGCACCGCTCGGCGCGAAGAGCTGCGGTGCCGGGCGCAGAAAACTGGCGCGGCCGTCCTTCCAGCCGGCCAGCGCCGGCGCGATTTCCGCAATCACAGCCGGCGCCGAGCCGGCCGCGAACACCACCAGGTCGGCCGGCTCGCCCACGGCGACGCGCGCCGGCGACGCGCCGAGCAGGCGCGCCGCATCGCTGCTGATCATCCGAAACACCTGCCCGAGGCCCGCCGCCGTGCCGACCTGTGCGGCGGTCGCGTAGAGATTGGCCATGCGCACCAGCGAGGCGTCGCCGAACGGCGTAAATGGATTGAGTACGTTATTGCTTGCGACCGAGGTGATCACACCCAGCTCGGCCAGCCGATGCGCCGGCGTCAGGCCGCGCGGGACGCGATGACTTGCATCCCTTCCCATCAGGTAGAGATCGGTGGCCGGCAGCACCGTCACGCCTATGCCGGCGTCGGCCAGGCGGCGCCCGATTGCGAGCAATTCGGCCGGCGGCAACACGGACAGTTTGGTCACGTGGCCGACGCTGACGCGGCCACCCCAGCCGCGCCGCTCGGTCTCCTCGATCACCATCGGTAACAGTGCTTCGCCAGGCTCGAGGTCGAAGTCGAGGTGGAAGTCGACTGCGACGTCGTGACGCTGCGCCAGGTCGAAGATGTGCCGGATGTGCGCCGGCGGATCGGAGTCGGTGTAGGGGCAGCCGCCGACCAGCTGCGCATCGCCGGCGAGCGCGCGCTCGAGCATTGCCTCAGTACCCGGGTCGTTGGTGAGGCCGTCCTGCGCAAAGGCACAGATCTCGATCTCGATCGCCCAGGCGAACTCGCGCCGGATGCGGCTGATAGCCTCGAGCGAACGGAAGCCGGCCCGCGGGTCCACCTCGACGAAGCTGCGCATGCGGGTGGTGCCATGCGTGATCGCACGCTCGACCACGCTGCGCGCCCGCGCATGGACGTCCTCGACCGTGAAGGCCTGCTTGGCGCGCGCCGTCTCCCCGATGGCTTCGGCGAGCGTGCCGGCGCACAGCTGACAGCGCCCGAGAATGCCGGCCTTGTCGAGATGGATGTGCGATTCCACCAGGCCGCTGCAGACCAGGCCGCCATTGGCCTCGAATGCAGGCGCATCACTGTCGATGCCCGGCTCGATGGCGACGATGCGGCCGCCGGCAAAGCCGACATCCCATGGGCCGCTGCCGTCGACCAGCATCGCGCCGCGAATCAGGCCGTCGAAGGAGCCCCGCATAGCAACCGCCCGGAACGAAATACCAGCCGTTCGCCTGGCGCCGTGGCCACCGCCTCCGGCACATCCGCTGCCGGCAGCGCTATCAGATCCGCGGGCGAGCCGACCGCCAGCGAAACCGGCTCCAGTCCCATGACGCGGCGGCTGTTGCCGGTCACGAATTCGAACGCGAGCCGCAGCTCGGCGTCGGTACGAAAATTGGCGCGATAGCCAATGGCCCCTGCCCGCTGCAGCAGATCCCCCGTGCCGAAAGGCGACCAGGCATCGCGGATGTTGTCCGAGCCGCCGAAGATCAGCACGCCGGCATCGAGCAGGGGCCGCAGCGGCGGCATCGCGTCGGCACCCGGGCCGTTGGTCATGATGGCGACACCCGCCTGCGCCAGCGCGCGCGCGATGAGCTCAAGCTCGTGAGCGTCGATCATGCCCAGTGCAAAAGCGTGGCTCACTGCCACCCGGCCATCCAGTCCGAGCGCGCGCGTGCGGGCGGCAATGCGCCGCAGCTCGAAGGCGCCCAGCGTTCCGGGATCGTGCAGGTGAATGTCGATGCGAGAGCCGTAACGCTCGGCCAGCCCGAACACCACATCCAGGTGAGCCTCGATGTCGCCGTCGACGCCGGCAGGATCGAGTCCGCCGATGACGTCCACACCGAGCCGCAGCGCTTCGTCGAGCAGCTCCACCACACGCGGCGTGATGCCGCTCTGAGGAAAGGCCGCCAGCTGCAACTCGACACGGCCGGCGAGTGCCGCGCGCAGCTCCAGCAGCGCCTGCACGTGCCCAAGTCCGATGACTTCATCGACGTCGACGTGCGAGCGCAGCGCCAGCGTGCCGAAGCCAATGACCCGTTCGACCAGTTGCCGCGCACGCTGGCCAACCGACCCGTTCAGCGCCGCTCGCTCGCTGCGCTCGGCGGCGATGCGCGCGGCAATGCCCTCGCCCGGCACGTGCGGCCGCCACGGCAGTCCGATGAAGCTCTTGTCGAGGTGCAGGTGCCCGTCCGCCAGCGCCGGCAGCAGCAGGCGCCCCGCC